>JBKPCP010000001.1:0-7859 GCA_046727475.1 Actinomycetota bacterium
CTCACCGTGCTCAAGCTCCCTGCCGATCAAGTCGGAGCGCTCGAACTGATCCACCGGCCGGCCGACGAACCGGTAGACATCGGCACCGGCTTCGGCTACATCGTCGTCCAGGTCGACGACATCGCGAGCACGATCGAGGCCTTGTCACAGGCGGGGCTGACGCCTGGCGCGCTGGTGCGGCATGCCGGCTCAAACGGCCCTCAGACCTCACAGCTCACAGACCCCGACGGCTACCGCATCGAATTGGTCGAGTGGCCACCTGGGCATCCACACGGGATCACCGTTGCAGACTTTGGCTGAGCACCGGACCGCGTGTGGCGGCCGGATCCCGTTCGCGCCGCTGATCAACCGTGCAGCGAGGCGGCTATGGCCGTCCCGCTGTCAATGCACGGCTTGGCGGCCTGGCGTGTGTACCTGGGCCAGCCCCTGTGGCAGCCGCCCGCCGGGTCTGCCGCGAGGATGGCCACCCGCTGAGGCCCGAGTACGTCACGCGCCACTTCCAAGCTCTTGCGAAGAAGGCGGGGTTGCCAGCCATCCGCCTCCACGACGTTCGCCACACGAACGCGAGCCTTGCCCTGGCCGCCGGGATCGACATCAAGGTGGTCTCCGACCGCCTGGGGCACTCGACGATGGCCGTCACCGCCGATCTCTACACCCACGTCGTCCCGTCCCTCGGTCGAGACGCGGCCAAGCGGATCGCCAGGCTCTTGGGGGACGGGGCGCAAGCGAATGCCTACGAGATGCCTACGAGAGAGGCCCAAGAGGGGCCGGAGAGGAGGGGCGATCATGCATCGCTGCAGGTAGATGGAGCGCGCCCGAAGGGATTCGAACCCCCAACCTTCTGATCCGTAGTCAGATGCTCTATCCGTTGAGCTACGGGCGCAGGACCAGAGTCAGCGCGAGGCTGCCCGTCCAGCGGACGAGTGTACCCGGACCGTGCGGCGGGGCCGAATTCAACGATCGTGCGGTGCGATGCCCTGGTAGGCGCGCGCGACCATGGTCACCCACTGGTGCACGGCGTCCTCGTTCGGCGCAAACGGCCCGGGCGCGAAGTGCGGCGACGACAGCCCCCGCTGGACGGACTCGCAGGCCGACCAGTCCTGCCGATTGGTCAGGTCCCAGAACGACACCGCGTATGACGCGTCGATGTCGTCAGACACGAAGTACCACGAGCACTCGACATGCGTACGGTCCGGCGTGACCGGCGAGAGCAGGTGCGTCATCACGTAGTCCGGGTGCAGGGAGATCAGCAGGTTCGGGAAGAGGCCGACGTAGAGGACCACGCGGGGGTCGACACCCTCGATCGGCACCCCCCGGGACCGGCCGTCCAGAGACATTGTCACGGCCCCGTCTCGAAGGTTCATCGAGCCGCCCACCCACGCGCCTGGCAGCTGGAAGTTCGAACCACTGGTCGGCGGAGAGACCCGGCAGAGCTCGGGGTGGATGAGCGGGCAGTGGTAGCACTCGTGGTAATTCTCGGCAATCACCTTCCAGTTGGCCGCTACCTCGTAATCGTGCCGGGCAAGGCGCACGAGCGACGACGGTCGGTACGGCGCGACCAGGGAGTCCAGGGCGCCGACGTGGTCGGTGAACGGAGCCGCGCCGGCGCTGGCGTCGACGAACAGCCAGCCGTGCCACACCTCGGCCGGCAGCTGCACGAGTCCGTGCTCGGACGGCGAGAAGCCGTCCATGTCACGGAAGCCGGGCGCGCCCATGAGAGAGCCGGAGAGCGAGTACCGCCAGGCGTGATACGGGCAGAGCAGCGCTTGCCGGGTGTCGGTTCCGCCGGCGGGCAGGATCTCGTGTCCACGATGGCGGCACGTGTTCGCGAGCGCGCGGACGCCGCCGTCAGGCGGGAACGTGATCAGGACAGGAACGTCGCCGACCACCAGGCCGTTCTGTGTGACGCCTCCGTCGCCCAGCTCGTCTACCCGTCCCACACAGCTCCAGGATCCGGCGAAGAGGTGCCGCCGCTCCCAGGCCAAGATGTCGTCGGACGTGTACGCGACGGCGGGCAGCATGGTGCCCTGGCCGAACGGGCGCAGCACCGGCTCGAGCGCTCCCGGCGAGATCGGCGCACGGTCAGTCGGCCCGGGCACGGTGCTCGGGCCTGACGGTGGCTGGGCGAGATTGCTCATCTGACTCGGTGCAGGCGACGGTCACGCAGAATCTGGCGGACGACATTACGCCCCGGGACTCCAGTGACCCCACCGCCGCCATGCGTGGCCGAGCCGGCCTGGTAGAGCCCGCGGATCGGTGTGCGCAGGTCTGCGTAGCCGGCGGCCGGACGGCAGTGGAACATCTGGCCCGGCGTGAGCTCGCCGTGGAAGATGTTCCCGCCCACCAGGCCGTACTCGTGCTCCAGGTCGTAGGGCCCGATGACCTGGCGGTGCAGGATTGAGTCGGTGAAGCCCGGAGCCACGTCGTCCATCCGCGCTACGACGCGGTCCGCGTACATCTCCAGCTCGGCACGCTGCGGAGACTGTGCGTAGTCGTGGGGCACCCATTGGGTGAACATCGAGACGACGTGCTTGCCCTCCGGTGCCAGCGAGTCGTCGAAGACACTGGGTATGCAGATGTCGGCGAACGGAAGCTCGGCCGGCCTGCCGCCGACGGCGTCCTGGAACGCACCCTCGACGTCGTCCAACGACTCGGACAAGACGATGGTCCCGCCGTGCACGTCGGGACGGAACTCAGGGTGGCTCGCGAACACCGGCAGCCGGTCGACGGCAATGTTGATCTTCACGGTCCCGGAACGGCTCTTCCACGACTCGATGTCGGCGACGAAGCTCGCTGGCAGCGTACGGCGATCCACCAGACGCAGGAACGAGATCGCCGGATGGGCGGTCGTCACGACGGTCGTCGCCATGATCTCGTCACCGTTCTCGAGCGTGACCCCTGTGGTGCGACCGTTCAGCACGTCGATCCGCGCGACGGCGGCATCCGTCCGGATCTCCGCCCCGAAGCTGCGAGCAGCGGCAGCGATGGCACTCGTGACGCCGCCCATGCCACCACGCGGGAACCCCCACGCTCCGGTGTTCCCGTCGCCGAGATCGCCGACGTGGTGGTGGAGCATGACGTACGCCGTGCCGGCGCTTCGCGGGCCGGCCCAGGTGCCGATTACTCCCGACACGGACAGGATCCCTCGGACCGCGTCGGACTCGAAGCGGTCCTCCACGAGATCCGAGATGCTCGCCGTCATCAACTTGGTGAGGTCGTACGCGCCCCGAACGTCGATCTTGCGCAGTCTGCGAAGCAACCACGCCTGCCGGGCGAGCTCACCGAGCCGATGCGAGCCGACCTTCGGTGGGATCTCGTCGAGCAATGGTCCGAGGTTCCTTCCCAGCTGATCGAGCCAGGCATCCCAGTGCGGATACGCCTCGGCATCACGCGCCGAGAACTTCTTGATCTCCTCGAACCGGGTCTGGGGATCGTGCGGCAGTGCGAGGTAGCGGCCGTCGCGGCGCGGCGCAAAGTACGGTCCTTGCGGGTACACGTGGTAGCCGTGGCGCTCGAGCTGAAGGTCTCGGACCAGGCTCGGCGGGAGCAGGCTGACGACGTAGGACAGTGACGTGACGGTGAACTCAGGCCCGAAGGGGTGTTCGCTGACGGCCGCGCCGCCGACGACGGGCCGCCGCTCGCAGACGAGGACTTTCAGGCCCGCCTTCGCCAGATATCCGGCGGCGACCAGGCCGTTGTGTCCGCCGCCGACGATCACGACGTCGTACCGATCAGCCATGAGCGTGGCCTCCGTTGCCGAGGTCTGGACTCGGCCAGCATGCACGACGCCGGACATCAGCTCGGCAGGTGCCCGCCCGAGGTAACTGGTACGAACCAGGAACTAGGACTGGTCAGGTGAGGTACGGACCAATTTCGCGGATACCCACAGGCCACAGGCACCTTGTGAGCGGATTCACGAAGTTGCCGGTTCCAATCCCGGAGAGGCGGCCCGTACCGTGCAGAGATCCACCAGCGGTTTCACAGCCCGAGCCGGGACCGGTCCAGGGCCGTGGCTGCCTACACCCCTCGAGAGTCCCGGTCGCGCCGGCCGGACGGCAACCCTGCGAAAAGGTGAGTTCCTGACATGACCGCCGACACCGCGACCACTGCTGCGGGCCTGGAAGACGCCCCGACCTCCCATCCCAGACTGCTCGCCTGGGTGGCAAGCGTCGCCGAGCTGGCTCAGCCCGAGCGCGTCCATTGGTGCGACGGATCCGACGCCGAGTGGACCGCACTGACCGACGCGCTCGTCGAGGCCGGAACACTGGTCCGTCTCGACGACGCCAAGAAGCCCAACTCCTTCTGGGCGCGTACCGACCCGAGCGACGTCGCACGGGTCGAGGAGCGCACCTTCATCTGCTCGGTCGACGAGGCCGACGCGGGTCCGACCAACAACTGGCGGGACCCGAACGAGATGAAGGCCGAGATGACCGAGCTGTACCGGGGCTCGATGCGCGGCCGGACCATGTACGTCATCCCGTTCTGCATGGGTCCGGTCCAGGCCGAGAACCCGATGTTCGGCGTCGAGATCACCGATTCCGCGTACGTCGTCGCGTCCATGCGGATCATGGCTCGGACGGGAACGTACGTCCTCGACGCCATGGGCGACGACGCAGAGTTCGTCCCCTGCCTGCACAGCGTCGGCGCTCCGCTCGAGCCGGGGGAGCAGGACGTCCCCTGGCCGTGCAGCGAGACGAAGTACATCACCCAGTTCCCCGAGGAGCGGATGATCTGGTCGTACGGCTCCGGATACGGCGGAAACTCACTGCTCGGCAAGAAGTGCTACTCGCTGCGGATCGCCAGCGCCATCGCCCGCGACGAGGGCTGGCTTGCGGAGCACATGCTGATCGTCAAGCTGACCTCGCCGGCGAACGCCGTCCACTACATCGCGGCCGCGTTCCCGTCCGCCTGCGGCAAGACCAACCTGGCCATGCTCGAGCCGACCATCCCCGGCTGGAGAGTCGAGACACTGGGCGACGACATCGCCTGGATGCGCTTCGGCGAGAACGGCCGGCTCTACGCGATGAACCCCGAGTACGGCCTGTTCGGCGTGGCGCCGGGCACCGGCTGGAAGACCAACCCGAACGCCATGCGCACCATGGCCCTCGGCAACAGCATCTTCACCAACGTCGCGCTCACCGATGACGGCGACATCTGGTGGGAGGGCATGACCGACGAGCCCCCGGCGCACCTCACCGACTGGAAGGGCCGCGACTGGACTCCCGAGTCCGACGAGCCGTCGTCGCACCCGAACTCGAGGTTCTGCACACCGATCACGCAGTGTCCGATCATCGCGCCGGAGTACGACGACCCACGTGGCGTCCCGATCTCCGCGATCTTGTTCGGGGGGCGGCGCGCCACGACGGTCCCACTGGTCACCGAGGCCCGCGACTGGACGCACGGGGTATTTATGGGTGCCACCCTGTCGTCCGAGACGACGGCCGCCGCGGCCGGTCAGGTCGGCGTCGTCCGTCGCGACCCGATGGCGATGCTGCCGTTCATGGGCTACAACGCCGGCGACTACTTCGGCCATTGGATCGCGCTCGGCAAGGAGGCCGACGCCGTCAAGCTGCCGAAGATCTACTACGTCAACTGGTTCCGCCGTGACGACGACGGTGACTTCCTCTGGCCGGGCTACGGTGAGAACGGCAGGGTCCTCAAGTGGGTGGTCGAGCGGCTCGAGGGCAGCGCTGCGGCCGCCGAGACGGCGATCGGTCACGTGCCCACCATCGAGGCTCTCGACGTCGACGGCCTCGACCTCACCCGCGACCAGGTCGAAGCGTGCCTGCGGGTCGACGAGGAGGAGTGGAAGGCCGAGGTCCCCCGTATCAAGCATTGGTTCGAGATGTTCGGCGACAAACTGCCCACGCTGCTGTGGGCCGAACTGGACGGCCTGAAGACGCGCCTCGGCCTGCACTGACGATCAATCCGTGGGGGGCGGGCCGGTCTGCCGGTCGGCTTCGGCGTTGATCTCGGCGCCGAACAGGACCGCGAACGCCGTCAGCCACAGCCACAGCAGCAGGACGACGACGCCCGCGAGAGAGCCATACGTCTTGCCGTATGAGCCGAAGTTGTCGACGTACACCGAGAACCCGAGGGACCCGACCAGCCACAGTGCCGTCGCGACGACGGAGCCGACCGTCAGCCAGCGGAACACTTGCCCATCGCCGTGCGGCCCCCACCGGTAGAGAACGGCGAGCGCGACGAGCACGGCGACGACCAGTCCCAGCCAACGACCGGCCTGAGCGATCACGCGGACCCATCCGGGCGCGTCGATCGCCCCGAGCACCACCGGAACGGCGGCGACGAGGGCGACGGCGAGTGCCAGGAAGACGATTGCCGCGATGGTGAACCCGAGGGCGACCAGCTTGTTCTTGACGAACCCGCGCTCGTCCTTCGCGTCGTAAGCGACGTTGATCGCGGTGAGAAGGTTGCCGACCCCGTTAGAGGCGCTCCACAGGGCAACGGCGAGCGCGACGACCAGACCGATGCCGAGTGACCGTTCAGGGGCGCTGGCGAGGCTCTCCATCTGCTCGCGCAGCAACTCTTCGGCGCTGGTCGGCAGCGCCGAACCGAACGAGTCGAGCTGTTCCGCGACGTCCTCGGGCGTGCTCACAAGCCCGTAGAGCAGGACGACGGCGATGAGCATGGGGACGAACGCGAGGAAGGCGTAGAAGGCGACGCCGGCGGAAAGCAGCGGCATCTGGTCGGCCTTGGCGTCCTTCCACGACCGGCGCAGGAGCTGCCACCAGCTCCGCTGCGGGACCTTGCTGGTCCGGCCCGCCTCGTCCCCTTGAGAAATTCCAGTCTCGACGCTCACCGTGTTGACGTACCCGCAGTCCCGGGGTCCGATGCGCGCGAGCAGTTCAGCTTGCGACGATCGACGACGAGCACCAGGACTGGCCGCCCAGCCGCCCCATCCCCCGGGATATGGCGGCGCGTCCTCGCCGCCTTCCTAAGCGCTCGGCGGGACCAGCTTCTGCTGGGTGAGCCGCCAGTGGTTGCCGAACGGGTCGCGGAATCCGGCGTCGATGACGCACAATCGCTCGTCACGCCGCTGTAGGCACTCGGACTATTGGCCACGAAACGCCGGAACTGGGTGCTGAACGAGCCGAGGCTCGAGAACCCGACCGCGAAGCACACCTCGGTGACCGACTGGTCACCCGCGCGCAGCAACGCCATGGCCCGCTCCAAGCGCCGGCTCATGAGGTACTGGTGCGGCGTCTCTCCGAACGCCGACTTGAAGCTGCGGATGAAGTAGGCCGGCGACACCGACGCGCTGCGCGCGAGGGCGGCGACGTCGAGCGGCTCCGCGTAGGCACGGTCGATCAGATCGCGCACTCGGAGCAGGTGCCGGGACAGCGCAACGGCAGGGCGGCGCACCCTCCCATCCTGACGCATCGTCACCGGTCACCGCCGTTGCCGGTTGGCGTCACGCTTGCACGTGGAGCACGGACCGGTCCTGATTCATTCAGGGCGCTCAGGCGCGGCGCCACCGCCAGCGGCGGCCGCATCAGATCGAAAGGCTGACCGGGAACGTCGCCAGCCAGCCGACGGTGCCGATGAAGACGACCACACCGAAGCCGAGCAGAAATCGCCGCAGGCGTGGGGACTGCAGCTTCGTGCTCATGCCGGCGAAGAAGAGCACCGCAGCGAAGAGAACGACACACAGAATGTAGTTCGTGGCCCGCTGGTTGTTCGTCCTCGCCGTGGCGGACCAGTTCTCCGCGTCGGCCTCGTGGCGCTCCGCCTCCTCCCGCGCCTCGAGCTGGTATTCAGGCATCACGAACGGTGTCAGGGGTGCATCGGGATTCAGCCTGGGTCGTGTGGCGACCCAGGCGTCCATCGCCGGCCTGAAC
>JBKPCP010000002.1:0-12888 GCA_046727475.1 Actinomycetota bacterium
CCGTCAAGACGTACAAGCGCCGCGACGGCAGCGTCTGGCTGATGCCGCACAACCCCGCGTACGAGCCCATCCCGGGCGAGCAGGCGACGATCCTGGGTCGGGTCGTCGCCGTGATGCGCAAGGTCTAGCCGGCAGTGGCGCACGGTTCACGCCCGGCACACCGGGTATGGCCACCGGAGGAGGCGATTCCGGTGCCCAGATCGAGCATCAAGGACGAGAAGACCTACCAGAAGCTGCGCAAGAAGGGCGAGAGCAAGGAGAAGTCCGCCCGTATCAGCAACGCGGTGGCCGCGGAGGGCAAGTCCAGGGTCAGCCGCCGTGGCGGCAAGCATGGCGACTACGACGACTGGTCCAAGGACGACCTGATGAAACGGGCCCGCGACGTCGGGATCGAGGGCCGGTCGTCGATGAACAAGGGCGAGCTGGTCAAGGCGCTGCGGAACCACTGACCGCCTCGACCGTGGCCTCCGAGGGGTCGGCCCCGGTCGCCAAGCGCCGTAGTGCGCTGACGACGATCTGCTGTTCCGTGGTGAACCACATCGGTGGCAGCGAGGCGCGCAGGAAGCCGCCGTACCGGGCCGTCACCAGTCTCGGGTCGAGTACGGCCACCACGCCGCGGTCGCTCGAGCGACGGATCAACCGGCCGGCGCCCTGCGCCAGGAACAACGCTGCGTGAGTCGCGGCCACGGCCATGAACCCGTTGCCGCCGGCCCGCTCGACGGCGCGCTGGCGCGCCGACGACAGCGGGTCGTCCGGTCGCGGGAACGGTAGCCGGTCGATGACGACCAGACGACAGGCTGCGCCCGGGACGTCCACGCCCTGCCACAGCGAGAGGGTGCCGAACAGGCTCGTCCGCTCGTCCTCGGCGAAGCGCCGCACCAGTGTCGCCACCACGTCGTCGCCCTGGCACAGCACCGACATGCCGGGCAGCCGCGAGCGCACCGCCTCGGCCGCCTCGACGGCGGCCCTCCTCGACGAGAACAGCCCAAGCGTGCGGCCACCTGCGGCGGCCATCAGCTCCGCCAGCGTGTCGACGGCCTCGGGACGCAGACCGTCCCGGCCCGGTGCGGGAAGGTCGCGCGCGACGTAGAGGATCGCCTGCCGCCCGTAGTCGAAGGGCGAGCCGACGTCGATGCCCCGCCACGCCGCCGCTTCGTCGCCACCCACCAGGCCGACCGATCGGGCGACCGTGTCGAACGAGCCGCCGAGCTCCATCGTCGCCGAGGTGGCCACCACCGTCGTCTCGGCGAAGAGCCGGTCTCGCAGGAGTCCCGCCACGGAGAGCGGGGCAACCCGAAGGGCCCGCGTTCCGCGGTCGCGCTCCTCCACCCAGACGACGTCGTGCTCGTCGTGCGCCGCAACCCGCTCGGCCGTGACGAACACGTCGTCGACCATGGCCCTCGCTGCCCGCCGGCCGGCCTCGGCCTGCGGGTCTCCGCGCGAGGCCGTGAACCCCGACAGGACCGCCCGCGCGGCGTCGCTCACCGCCTGCACGGCTGCCGCGAGGGCCTGCGGCAGCGAGTCCAACCGGCCCGGCTCGGCATCGCCCAGCGCCCGGCGGAACGCCTCCGCCGCGTCGCTCAGCTCCGCGCTGTCGCCCTCCTCCACAAAGGAGCGGACTCGCTTCGCGGTGCGTTCGATGACGCCGGGCCACAGCTCCTGGGTCGCGACTCCGGTGACCCGTGCCGCCAATTCGTGGCCTTCGTCGACGACCACCGCGTCGTGCTCGGGAAGCACCGGCACGCCCTCGAGCGCGTCGATGGCCAGCAACGCGTGGTTGGTCACCAGGATGTCCACGTCGCCGGCGCGGGCCCGGGCGCGCTCGGCGAAGCACTCGCTTCCGTACGGGCACTTCGTCGCACCGAGGCACTCGCGCGCAGTGACCGAGACCTGGGCCCAGGCGCGGTCGCCGACGCCGGGATCGAGCCGGTCGCGGTCGCCGGTCCCGGCGACCGTGGCCTGTTCCTCCGCCCACGCCCGGGCCCGGACGACCTCGGCGCCCACGGCCCCGGACGAGCCGCTCATCACCGGCACCAGCTCGCCCTGGTCGTCCGGCACGCCCTCGCGCACGCGATGCAGGCACGCATAGTTGGCCCGGCCCTTCAGCGTGGCCCAGCGCACGGGCCTGCCCAGGGCCGGCTCGACCGCCTTCGCGAGGAGTGGAAGGTCACGATCGACCAGCTGGGCCTGCAGCGCGAGCGTGGCCGTCGCGACGATGACGGGCGCTTTGGTCTCGTGCGCGTGCAAGAGCGCCGGCACCAGGTAGGCCAACGACTTGCCGGTGCCCGTGCCGGCCTGTACGAGCAGATGCTCACCTGAACCGAGTGCGGCGGCCACGGCATGCGCCATCTCGATCTGCCCGGTCCGCTCGCTCCCCCCGAGCGCCTCGACCGCTGCAGCGAGCAGCTCGTGCAACTGCGCTTCGCCGCCGGGACCGGGTTGCCCGTTCACCGGCCGAGGCTATCGATCCCACGGCGATGCCGGAATCGCCTGCCCACAGCGACGGTCCGCTGTGCGTCGTGATGGGATCGGTGCCGTGACCTATGACGCCGTGCCCCTGATCCCCCGCGACGTACTCTTCGGCAACCCCGAACGGATGGCGGCCGCGCTGTCCCCGGACGGGACGTTGCTCGGCTTCGTCGCGCCCGAGGAGGGGGTGCTGAACGTCTGGGTCGGCCCGGCCGACGACCCGGACGCCGCGAAGCCGGTGACACACGACCGGGGACGCGGGGTACGCACCTTCGCCTTCTGCCACGACGACCGAACGTTGGTGTACCTGCAGGACACCGACGGCGACGAGGACTGGCGCCTCTACGCGCTCGACCTGGGCTCCGCGGAGGCCCGCCTGGTCACCCCCGGCGAGGGCGTGCACGCGATGATCCTCGGGCACAACCGGTGGAACCGGACGACCATGCTGGTCGGCCTCAACGCCGACGACCCGGCCCTGCACGACGTCTACCGCTTCGACCTCGACACCGGTGCCTTCGACAAGGTGGCGACCAACCCCGGCTACGCAGGCTGGCTCGTCGACTCGGACCTGAGCATCCGCGGCGGCGTGACCATGGACGCCGACGGCGGGGCCGTCGTGCACCTGCGGGACCCCGAGTCCGGGACCGACGCTCCATGGCTGCAGATCGCTCCGGAGGACGTCGCCACCACCGGCGTGTACGGGTTCAGCCGCGACGGATCGTCGATGTTCCTGCTGTCCAGCGTGGGCGTCAACGCGTCCAGGCTGCTGCAGGTGGATCTCGCCACGGGAAGCGAGACCGTGCTGGCACAGGACGCCGCCTACGACGTCGCCGACGTCCTCAGCGACCCGGACACGCTCGAGCCCCAGTCCGTCGCGTTCCTCAAGGAGCGCGAGGAATGGGTGCACCTCGACCCGGAGTTCGGAGCCGAGGTGGACGCGTTGCGGGACCGGTTGCGCGGCGAGGTCGGCATCTCACGGGCCGAGCGGAGCGATCGCCGCTGGCTGGTCACCGACACGCCGTCCGACGGGCCGGTCCACTACCACATCTACGACCGCGACTCCGGGGACCTCACGTTCCTGTTCGCCCACAAGCCGGCGCTGGACTCGTACGAGCTGGCGGTCATGGAGCCCTTCACCCTCAACGCACGCGACGGGCTCGAACTGCACGGGTACGTCACGCTCCCACCGGGCACGGACGCCCACGGCCTGCCGGCCGTCGTCACCGTCCACGGCGGGCCGTGGGCGCGCGACACCTGGGGGTACGACCCGGAAGCGCAGTGGCTGGCCAATCGCGGTTACGCCTGCGTCCAGGTCAACTTCCGTGGCTCGACGGGCTACGGCAAGGCGTTCGGCAACGCCGGCGACAAGCAGTGGGGCCGGACCATGCATACGGACCTGCTCGACGCGGTCGACCATCTCGTCGGGCTGGGCTGGATCGACCGCGACCGAGTGGGCATCTACGGCGGCTCGTACGGCGGCTACGCCGCGCTGGTGGGCGCCGCGTTCACGCCCGACGTCTTCCGCTGCGCGGTCGACATGGTCGGCCCGTCCAACCTCCTGACGCTCCTCGCCTCCGTTCCGGAGTACTGGAAGCCGCAGATCGCGTTCATGTACGCGAAGGTGGGCAACCCCGAGACCGAGCACGACCTGCTCTGGGAGCGGTCGCCGTTGTCCCGGGTGGACGACATCGCGATCCCGGTGCTGGTGGCGCAGGGCAAGAACGACCCTCGGGTCAAGGTGGCCGAGGCCGAACAGATCGTGGACGCCCTCGCCGAGAAGGGCATCGACCACGAGTACCTGCTCTTCGAGGACGAGGGACACGGCCTGGCCAAGCCGGAGAACCGGGAACGCTTCTATGCCGCGGTCGAGCGCTTCCTGGCCCAGCACCTCGGCGGCCGCCAACAGCAGGACTAAGTTGATCTTCGAAGTCAGCTGTGCACGCCCCCGGCCGCGAGGTGAATGAACACGGCGCGCACCTGATCACCCGTGTCCAGCGGGTCGACGTAGCCGTCGACAGGTTCGAGCGCGGTCTCCAGGATCTGAGCCTCCGGTTCCGGCCCGAACGTGATGACCGTGAGTTGGACGGGCCGCTGCGGATCGGTTGCGGCAACGATCCCTTCACGGAGCTGCGCTGCCGAGATGGATCCGGGGTCGTCCTCGTTCTTGCCGTCGGTGAAGACCACGACGTGGTTGGGGGTGCCCGGGCGGTATCCATCACGAGCCGTCACGTACGCGGCGAGGATCGTGTCGTACAAACCGGTACCCGTGTCGGTCGCAGCCAATGCACCGGCGGCGTTGACCAGGCCCTGCCGTTGTGCCGCGTCCAACGGTCCGCGGGTCAACAGCGTTCGGTAGTCACGCGGCGGGTCGAGCAGCGACCCGAACTCCCAGAGGGCGAGCTCGGAGTCGTCCGGAAGCAGCTCACTCAACACGAGAACGCCCTCGCGGACGAGATCGATGAGGGGTCGCCCCGAACCCTCTGCCGCACCCGCCATTGAGCCGGAAACGTCGATGACGACGAGGAGATCGGAGCGTCGGTCCTCGGGGAACCAGGTGGCGAAGACATGGTCGACGCTGTGCGCCCCAAGTACGTCGAACGGCGGAGCCGATCGCGGGGGAAGGTCGGTGACGATGCCCGGCGGTGGGCCCCCGTCCGGACGACGGAGTCCGGCTGCTGCAAGGGCGTCGTTGGCCTCCGGACCGGTGAGCACACCTAGCACCCGCTCCAGCCGCTGGGCCACTACCGGGTCGCCCACGGCCGCGGCCGTCGGCAACCAGGTGTAGCGCAGCTGGGCGGAGTAGTCGGAGCCGGAGAGCAGCGTGGACAACCGGACCGTGGCCGCAGCCTCACCGCTCGCGTCGTCACCGAGGAGCGGGGTCAGCGCATACTCGGCGACGAGACCGACTTCGCCGCTGTCGGCCGGCAGCGCATCACCTGGCACGGACCGGATGGAAGGCAGCGCGGTCGCCAGCGCCTCGGCGGACGCGTCCATTCCCTCGTCGATCCACACCGCCTCGGCGACGGCTCCGACCCCGACAAGGCCGTCCCCCGAACCCGCCGGATCTCGGACCACCAGCCGGACTCCCGAGCCGCTCGTCACGAGGTCTGCGAGGCCGCGCCAGCTGCCACCGGCCTGCTCGACGCGCTCAGCCGTCACCTGATCCGTGACCATGTAGATCGGACTGGTAGCCACCACGGTTCCCGGGCCGCCGTCGGACGGTTCGGCGAGCTCGGTCGAGCCGGCCACCCCGGCCCACGCGGCGTCATCAGGAATCCACACGTCGGCTCCGAGGTCCGCGAGGCCCTCAGCTGCCGCGCGGCCGTCGATGACGTCAACCTCGGCGTGGACGCAGTCGTCGCCGGACTCCAGGGTCGGCGCAAGGTGCTCCAGTACGGGCGCGAACGATCTGGCCGTGACAATGTGCAGCGTCGCCTCGCAGGGCGTCGGGGTGGCGCGGGGCCGCGCGGTGTCCTCTACCGGTTCGCGCAGGCTCAATGCGGCGGCACCGCCGACCACCGCCACGGCGGCGAGCATCAGCGCGACGACCGGGCGCGTGGGCCCCCGCCGCCGTGCGCGGTGTTGTGCCATAGATGCCGCCCCCGTATCCACGGCTCGCGAGCGGACGGGAGTGTCCGCGGCGGGCACTGTCGAGTTCCGCGAAACGCGCAGGCCAGCATGTCACCGCTTGGCACGTACGTCATGCCCACGACCCCCGGCCGTGATCGGTTCAGCCGCAGTCACGGCGGCGAGACACCTGCCTCTGCCCTTGCAGGTGCTCCATCTCACTGCGGCGCAGAATAGCGCCGGTAGTTCCTCGGGTGATCTCGTCAATGGCCATCCCACATCTTCTTTCCAAGCCGAGATGACGGCGGCACGAATGTCGGTCGTAGGGCACAAGGTCCCGCGACCTATGCCAACCGACACCTGGTGCGGACGATGTGGCAGACCGTGCGCCGCGCTGGTCATGAGCGGATCTGACGGCGATCTGGGCTCATTGACTCCTGGTAGAGAATGAAGTGGATGATTGGAGGCGGTTGAAATGCGCCGTGCTGTCGCGGTCGGACTTTTCACCTTCGTGCTGCTCGGTTTGGCTGCGCCCGCGTGGGCGCAGGACAGTCGGGCCGACGAGGAGTTCGTGGTTCTGTCGGGGCGAGCCGACGTACCCGAGGACGAGGAGGTTGGCGACCTGGTCGTCTTCCACGGCTCTTCGGCGGTGGACGGCACGGTCAACGGATCGCTGGTTGCCTTCGACGCCCCGGTCACCATCTCGGGCGAGGTGGACGGGGACGTGGTCGTCTTCAACGGCCGGGTGGAGCTGCAGGACGGCGCCAACGTGACCGGCGACGTGTTGTCCCGCAGCGAGCCGGTGGTGGCGTCGGGGGCGACGATTGGCGGGGAAACCAAGCGGATCCAGACCAACGTCGACTGGGAGGGGTTCGGCTGGGTCGGCCGTCTGGCCTGGTGGCTTGCCGTCTCGGTGTCGACGCTGGTGGTCGGAGTGGTACTGCTGTGGCTGGTCGGCCGGGGTGCGCCCGGGATCGTGGAGGCGGGCCGGACCGGGGTGGGCCCGTCGATCGGATGGGGGCTGCTCGCGTTCTTCGGCCTACCGATTCTGGCCATCATCGCCCTGGTGACGATCGTGGGGATCCCCCTCGGCCTTGTCCTTCTGGCCGCGCTGGGGCTCATCTATGCGATTGGGTACAGCGCTGCAGCCTGGATTGTCGGCCGGAGGATTCTGCGCGAGCCGACCGCCTGGATCTTGGCCTTCCTGGTCGGCTGGGGGATTCTGCGCGTGCTGGCATTGGTCCCCATCCTCGGTGGCTTGGTCGGGTTCGCCGCCGTGGTCTTCGGCCTCGGCGCACTGGCGGTGGTCATCTGGCGGGCCCGCACCCCAAGCCGAGCCGCGCCCGCGGCCGCCTGACGTGTCCGCCCTCCGGGCGAACTCGATGGTGGGACCGAGCGGCGTCCACTCACGGTAGGCAGCTTGGGCCACCGTGGTGATCAGCCCTGCCGGCCCTGCGCGGACTGTTGTACGGGTGCACCGGCAACGCTTGATCAAGCCGAGTTACAGGCGCAGCACTCCGCTGCGCCTGCGAGGCGTCAGCCGTCAGACGGCGTATGGCGCGAGCGCCGCCGCGAGGCCTTCGGAGACCCGGGCGCGCACTCGGGTGCCGCCGGCTTCGTGCTCGACCGAGATGACCTCGCCGGTGCGGTGCATCTGCGACACCAGCTCGCCGTGGTCGTACGGAACGAGCGCCTCGAGCTCCACCGGCGGTCGGGGCAACTGCTCCTCGATCACGGCGCGGAGCTTGTCGAGCCCCTCCCCGGTGCGTGCGGAGATGGCGACGGCGTCGCGCTCGGTGCGTAGCAGCCGGGACACCACGAGCGGGTCGGCGGTGTCGATCTTGTTCACTACGACCAGCTCGGGGACGTCCTGGGCGCCGATCTCGGCGAGCACCTCACGCACGGCACGAAGCTGGCCCTCGGGGTCGGCATGGGAACCGTCGACCACGTGCAGCACCAGGTCGGCGTCGGCCACCTCCTCCAGCGTCGAGCGGAACGCCTCGACGAGCTGGTGCGGCAGGTGGCGGACGAAGCCGACGGTGTCGGCGAGCGTGTAGACGCGGCCTTCGGCCGTCTCGGTGCGCCGCACGGTCGGGTCGAGCGTGGCGAACAGTGCGTCCTCGACCAGCACGCCGGCACCTGTCAGCCGGTTGAGTACGGAGGACTTGCCGGCGTTGGTGTAACCGGCGATGGCCACGGCCGGAACGGCTCGGCGGAGGCGCTCGCCCCGCTTCGTGTCGCGCGCGATCCGCATCGCCTTGAGGTCGCGACGCAGCTTGGCCATCCGGGTGCGGATGCGCCGGCGGTCGGTCTCGAGCTTCGTCTCACCCGGACCCCGGGTGCCGACGCCTCCGGTCGCGCCACCGGCGCGTCCGCCCGCCTGGCGGGACAGGTTCTCACCCCAGCCGCGCAGCCGGGCGGCCAGATAGTCGAGCTGTGCCAGCTCGACCTGGGTCTTGCCCTCGCGGCTCTTGGCGTGCTGGGCGAAGATGTCGAGGATCAGTGCGGTGCGGTCGACAACCTTGACCTTGACCTTGTCCTCGAGGTTGCGCAGCTGCGCGGCCGAGAGCTCGCCGTCGCAGATGACGGTGTCGGCGCCGGTCTCGAGCACGACGTCGCGCAGCTCACCGACCTTGCCGGAGCCGACGAACGTGGCAGGGTCGGGCTTGGCGCGCCGCTGCACCAGGCCCTCGAGCACCAGCGATCCGGCCGTCTCGGCCAGGGCCGCCAGCTCGGCGAGCGAGTTCTCGGCGTCGTCGGCGCTGCCCTCGGTCCAGACACCGACGAGCACGACCCGCTCGAGGCGCAGCCGGCGGTACTCGACCTCGGTGACGTCCTCGAGCTCGGTCGAGAGCCCGGCCACCCGGCGCAGTGAGATGCGGTCCTCGAGGTCGAACTCGCCGGTCGTGAGGTCGCCGTCCGGCCCTGGGTCGAGCACGTCTTCGGCGTCGTGGGCGCTCGGGTCGACGTCGTGGGTCGGGTACAGCCGGTCCGTGCGCCGGGAAGAATTCGTCATACTCCTGCTCTCAACAATCGGGACGCGGAGTCGCATTCCGTGCCTCCAGGGTTGCACGCGCCGCCGTCGACAGCACCCGCGTTTTCGGTCAGCGTGTGTGGCGCGGTGCGGCCGATGCGGCGATCCGAAGCGCGGCGGCCGCGCGCAACGCGGTGGCCCGACGTCCGGCCCGGCTCTTGGCGCGGCGGCGGGACCGCAGTTCGACCTCCGCGAGCAGGGCTTCGCGGCGTTCGCGCTGGGATGCGCTCATGCCACCGCCTCTCGTCCGGGACGTCCGTTCGTACGGTAGGCCGGCCCACCGACAGAGCACCTCGGCCGCACGACGGCACTTGAACGTCCTTCCATGGGAGGGGACGTTCCCCAGCGCCCTGCGGATCCTGTGACGTACGTCACATCGCGGCGAGATCGACCTCTCCGGCGACGTCCAGCTCTGCCGGTCCGGTCAACAACAGCTCACGGTCAGCCCGCTCGGTGACGGTCAACCGGCCACCAGGGACGTCGACGGTGTACGACGTTCCGGGGTCGACGCCATCACGCCGCATCGCCGCCCAGGCGGCCGCGCAGACACCCGTTCCGCAGGACCGCGTCTCGCCGACGCCTCGCTCCCACACCCGCAACGCGATGTGCCGTTCCCCGCGTGAGACCACGAACTCCACGTTCGCACCCTCCGGGAAGACCGTCCCCGCCTCCAACCTGGGCGCGTCCAGCAGGCGGCCGGCGTCATCGAGGTCGTCGACGAACACGACGGCGTGCGGGTTCGGCACGAACACGGCGTCGGCCGGCCATGTGCGCTCCCCGACCGTCACCCGAGGAGGCTCGCGGAGCATTGCCTGCCTCGCGCCGCCCATCTGCGCCGTGATCGAGCCGTCCGGCTGCTGGCGCACCATCCGGACGCCGCCGCGGGTGCCGATCGGAAGTTCGGGCCCGGCCGCGAGGCCCGTCCCCCACAGGTAGCGCGCCATCACCCGGACGCCGTTGCCGCACATCTCGGCCACCGAGCCGTCGGCGTTGCGGTAGTCCATGAACCACTCGACCTCGGCAGGAAGGTCACGCCCTTCGGCGAGCGTCTTGGTCCGGACCACCCGGATGATCCCGTCGGCACCCAGCCCGGAGTAGCGGTCGGTGAGCCGGCGAACCGTTGCCGGGTCGAGGTCTGGGTGCAGCGTCCCGTCCGGGTCCGGCAGGAGAACGAAGTCGTTCTGCGTTCCATGGCCCTTGACGAAGGGGAAGCGGCTCTCCACGGTCGACGATCGTAGGCGTTCAGCCACAACGGGCGAGTGCGCGCTCGACCAGGTCGTTCGCGTCGTAGGGAAGCCATTCGATGCGCGGGTCCTTGCGGAACCACGAGTCCTGCCGACGGGCGAAGCGCCGGGTCGCCCGCACGGTCCCCGCCCGCGCCTCGTCCTCCGTCCACTCCCCCGCCAGAAGCTTCAGCACCTGGGCGTAGCCCAGCGCTCGGCTGGCCGTCCGGCCCCGGCGAAGTCCTGCCTTCTCGAGGTGCAGCACCTCGTCCACGAAACCGGCACGCCACATCCGGTCGACCCGGGCGGCGATGCGCTGGTCGAGCACGTCCCGGGGTAGGTCCAGACCCAACTGGACCACGCGGTCGTAGGCGTACTCCATCGCCGGCAGCGTTGCGGTGTACGGGCGCCCGGTCAGATGGACGACTTCCAACGCCCTGACGACGCGGCGTGCGTTGCTCGGCATGATCGTCGCAGCCGCCGCCGGGTCGACGGCGGCAAGCCGGGCGTGCATCGCCGCAGCGCCGACCGCCTCCAGGTCGTCCTCGAGACGAGCCCGCAGCGCTGGTTCGGTTCCCGGGAACTCGAACCGGTCGAGCACGGCACGCACGTAGAGGGCGCTACCCCCGACCAGGATCGGCGTGACGTCACGGCGTCGGCACTCGTCGATCGCCGTCCTCGCGAACGCCTGGAACTCGGCGACCGTCGCCGGCTCGGTGACGTCGAGAACGTCCAGCACGTGGTGCGGCACACCCCGCCGCTCCGCCACGGTGAGCTTGGCCGTCCCGATGTCCATGCCCCGGTAGATCTGCATCGAGTCGGCATTGACGATCTCGCCGGACAGGCGGAGGGCCAGGTCGACCGCGAGATCGCTCTTGCCGGCCGCGGTCGGTCCGACGACGGCGACGACGGGCGGTGCTGGAGGCACCGTGCCAGTCTCCCAGCCGATCACCGGCGCCGAGCGGTGCCCGGACAAGCTGTCCGACGCGGTGAAGCAGTACGGCGACCACATCGACAAAGGCATCGACAAGGCGGCCGAGTTCGTCGACGAGAAGACCGGCGGCAAGTACTCCGAGCACATCGATGCCGGCGTCGAGAAGGCCAAGGACGCCCTGGACGATCTGAGCGAATCCGGCGACGAAGCCAAGAAGACAACGACCGATGCTTCGTCCGATGCAGCCGACCAGGCCGAGGACACCTCAGGCCGCTGACTCCCTCGAGCCAGTTCGCCGGGAGCGGCGCGGCGGCAGCGAACGAATCAGCCGTGTCGCTCCCAGACCGCAACCACATAGCGGACGCCGTACGGAGCGCCGTCGTAGAGCACCTCGGCGTCCAGAACGGCCTCTCCGGCTGCGCCCGCGAGCACCTGCCACGACACTCGCCCGGCCACCCCCAGCTCCGCCGCAAGGGTTGCCTCGATCGCCAGCAAGGCCGACGGGTCCGCGGCCCGCAGCGCCTCCACCACGGACGCGTCGAAGTCCGCCGCCCTCGGGTCGTGTGCGCCCGGGCCGCTGGCGGAGCTACCTGCCGTGCCGTCTCCCATGACGAGCAGCGCCAGCCGGTCCGCGCTCTCGGCGAGGGCCAGGCCCAGTTGACGGCACTCCTCGGCCGGAGTGGACGCGGCGACCTCCTGCGCCTGCACGTCGCCGGTCCATGCGGCCTGCTCCAGCAGCCACGCGCCGACGGACAGTGACAGCGGGAGGAGCGGCTCCTCGTCGGGCGGGGCTTTCCCGGGAAGGGCGGCTGTCAGGTCGACTCCGTACGGTCGGAAGGTTCCGCGAGCACCGGCACGATGCCGCCGGGTGGTCCCACCCGCGCCGACGACGACGAGCATCTCCGGCTCCGTGGCCCGCACCGCCTCGATCGCGCCCGCGCATGCGGCGCGCAGGCCGTCCAGGTCGGCCTGCTTCGCCCCGCCGATGTCCGGCACGAGCAACGGCGGATGGGGACACACCGCGGCGGCGACCAGCACGACCGGAGGCTACCGTCTAACCGTCATTTCGGAGCGATCACGCCGACGACCGCTGCGCCGAACGGTGGCTTACGTCCGCTCATGCGTGCCGTGGTCGAATGTCTTGCGTGATCGACACGTCCGACACGCTTCGCATCGCGGCCGCGACCACGACCGCGTTG
The DNA here is from genome assembly GCA_046727475.1 of Actinomycetota bacterium. Taxonomy (GTDB): domain Bacteria; phylum Actinomycetota; class Actinomycetes; order Jiangellales; family Jiangellaceae; genus DAIUDS01. The sequence goes on from JBKPCP010000002.1 coordinate 12,427, forward strand.
ACCGGTGTCGGACTGTCCATCGCCTGGCTGCCAGCATTCCGGCAGGCGGGAGCGGCTGCGCTCACGTCGCGTCTGCTCGTGACGGCTGGCCTGGTGGTCGCGATCCTCGACCTCGGCGGTCTCGGCGGCGTGCTCGGGCTGGCCCTGGCCGCGATGGGCATTGCCGCCATGTGGGAGAGCCAGCCACCTCCGGAGGTTCCGCGCCCTCGCCGCAAGGATGTCGTGGTCGCGGCCATGGTGACCGGGCTCGTCATCGTGGCCGCGCTGCGCGGGTGGTGGCTGTTCGACCGCGTGCCCGACGCCGCGAAGCCGATCTCGGCCCTGTCGGTCGGTTCGGTGGCCGCCCTGGCGACGCTCGCGATCGCCGACCGCACGAGGGTGCGCATGCGCGACGACGTCCGGGAGCGCGGTGGCGGCTGACGCGTGGTCCGGCGCTGTCGGTGGGTGCGAACCAGCGGCCAG
>JBKPCP010000003.1:0-10631 GCA_046727475.1 Actinomycetota bacterium
CGCCGTGATGGTCAACGCCTCCACTCGATTCACCGACGGCGAACAGCTCGGCTTCGGCGCGGAGATCGGCATCTCGACCCAGAAGCTGCACGCCCGCGGACCGATGGGTCTGCCGGAGCTGACGACCACCACCTTCGTCGTAACTGGTGACGGGCATGTCCGCGAGTGACTCCGTCGACCGCTACGCTGCGGGTCCATGACGACGACGATGGTGCGGCTCGCGGAGCAGGCCGGGGCCGACGAAGGCGTGCCGGCCGAGGTGTGGGGCCTGGGCACGCTGGGCATCCTCCTCGCGCTGCTCGTCGGGACACTCGTGTTCGGCAAGGGCCGCCCACACGCCTGACCGAGGCGGCGAGGCTACGTTGTCGCCCGTGAGCGAGCGCAAGCGGCTGGGCGTCATGGGCGGAACGTTCGACCCGATACATCATGGCCATCTGGTCGCCGCCAGCGAGGTGCAGTTCTGGTTCCACCTCGACGAGGTCGTATTCGTCCCCACTGGCCAGCCGTGGCAGAAATCCGATCAGAAGGTCTCTCCGGCCGAGGACCGGTACCTCATGACGGTGATCGCAACTGCGTCCAACCCGGGCTTCTCGGTGAGCCGCGTCGACATCGACCGGCCTGGCCCCACGTACACCGTCGACACGTTGCGTGACCTGCGGTCCCTCCGTGGGCCGGAGTGGGAGCTCTACTTCATCACTGGTGCCGATGCGCTCGAGCAGATCCTGTCCTGGCGGGATCTCGACGAGCTGTTCGAACTGGCTCATTTCGTTGGTTGCACCCGGCCCGGTCACACGCTGTCCGACGCCGGGCTTCCCGAGGGCAAGGTCACTCTGGTCGAAGTGCCCGCGCTGGCCATCTCGTCGACCGAATGCCGGCAGCGGGTCAGCGACGGCGAACCGATCTGGTATCTGGTTCCCGACGGAATTGTCCAGTACATCACCAAGCGTCAGCTCTACGCCGTCAGTTCGGCGTGAGATCCTTGACGTCGACCGAGTAGTCCACGAAAGGCCCCACGCTTGCCCGCCTCCGACCGAGCCGCTGTGCTCGCCGTGGCTGCTGCCGAGGCAGCCGCCGAAAAACTCGCCGACGACATCGTCGCCTTCGACGTCTCCGACCAGCTCGTGATCACCGACGCGTTCGTCCTCTGCTCAGCTCCCAACGATCGCCAGGTCAAGGCGATCGTCGACGGTATCGAGGAGCGGCTGCGCGAGCTCGACGCCAAGCCCGTCCGCCGGGAGGGTGAGCGCGAAGGCCGCTGGGTCCTGCTCGACTACGGCGACATCGTGGTCCACGTCCAGCATGCCGACGACCGCCAGTTCTACGCCCTCGAGCGGCTCTGGAAGGACTGCCCGACGATTCCGCTGCCCGAGGCCGCACTCGTCGGTCGCAACGGCCGGCACAGGGGGTCCCCCGGGGCGGGCATGTGAGCCGCCGCATCGTCATGTGGCGTCACGGCCGCACGGTGTGGAACGCGCTCGGCCGCTTCCAGGGCCAGATCGACATCGCGCTCGACGACGTCGGCCGCGAACAGGCGGTCGAGTCCGCCCGCCGGCTGGCGGCACTCGCACCGGACCTGCTCGTCTCGTCCGACCTCCAGCGCACCCGCGACACGATGGCCGCGCTACAGGCGTTGACCGGAACCGAAGTGCTCCTCGATTCCCGGCTGCGCGAGACGTACGCAGGCGAGTGGCAGGGCTGTACCGGCGCGGAGATCGCCGCCCAGTGGCCGGAGGAGTACAAGGCATGGCGGGCCGGGGACCCCTTGCTCCGGGTCGGTGGTGGCGAGACTCGTCAGGAGGTCGCCGAGCGGATGTCCGTAGCCGTGCGCGACATCGCAGCGAAGCTGCCCGATGACGGGCTCGCCGTGCTCACGACACACGGAGGAGCCGCCCGGCTCGGTATCGCCGCACTCATCGGCATGCCGCTGGAGCGCTTCACCAACATCGGCGGGCTCTCCAACGGCTCGTGGTCCATGCTCCGCGACACCGATCAGGGCTGGGTACTGGTGGAGCACAACGCCGGGACGCTCCCTACTCCGGTCGCGATCGAGGAGGGCTGACGCCCGCCACTCCGAGGCCCGGAGCGCACGGCGCCGATTATGAGCGGGCGGGCCGGGTCCGTTACCCTTACCTCGCCGTTCGGCACGGGGCTGTGGCGCAGTTGGTAGCGCACCTCCATGGCATGGAGGGGGTCAGGGGTTCGAGTCCCCTCAGCTCCACCCGGTATCACCGCAGGTCAATCGCGCCGCCCGGCACCCCGTAGCACCAGTCCTCGGCCTCCACTCCGCGCGTCAAGGGCGCTCCTACGTCGCGTGACGACGTGATCGGACAAGCCCGACCCTTGACCCACTCCGCTCCGGCCTACGATCGGCAGCTACGGGATGCAGGGCCAGGTGTGACGCCGCTGGATAGTCGCTGGCGCCCGGGGCGGGCGTGGCCGACAATGCCGGAATGACGCCCTCGGAGGCTGCGACTGGACCTGTCGCGACGCGGTGGACGAAGTCGACCGTGTACCCCGACATGTGGGTCGACCCGGACGACGACCCGCGCGAAACCGATGTCGAGACCGTCGACGAACGCAGCACGCTGCTCGACTATCTGCGCTACTACCGCCTCACCATGGAAATGAAATGCGCGGGCCTGGATGCCGAGCAGCTTGCCCGACGATCCGTACCGCCCTCCACGATGTCCCTGCTCGGGCTGGTGCGGCACCTGGCCGAGGGGGAGCGACACCTTCGCCGGGTCATGGCCGGCGAGGACGCGCCGAAGCTGTACCGCACCGACGAGGACCGGGACGGCGACTGGAACGGCGCGATCGCCGACCCGGCAGTCGTGGAGGACGCCTGGCGGCAGTGGCGGGCCGAGGTAGAGCTCACCGACCAGTTCGTGGCCGGAGTCGCCGACCTCGGCACCCGGAACGCCGGCGTCTCCGACTTCGGCCCCGACGGGGCGGACTTGCAGCTTCGCGACATCCTGGTGGCGCAGATCGCAGAGTACGCGCGGCACTGCGGCCACGCCGATCTCCTGCGCGAGCGCATCGACGGCCGCGTCGGCCAGTAAGCGCCCTGACCGACACACGTCAGTAGCGCGGGGCGGCCCTGGCTATGGAGGGGGTCAGGCGTTCGAGTCCCCTCAGCTCCACTGCCGTTGTCGATCCGACAACGTTTCCCCTGGCTGTACTGGGTTCGAATTCGTGGCGTGGGTGATCTGGTTCTGGCTGCTGATCCGGTGCTTCGCGGATATCTTCCGCCCGGCGCGACCTCGGGCCGGAGCGAAGGTCCTCTGGATGATCTTCCTGATCGTGTTGCCGTTTTCGGCGTGTTCGTCTATTTGATCGTGCAGAGCGCGGGGATGGCCGGGCGTGATGGGATTGAGGTCAAGGCGTCGTAGCGGCAGTTCGCCGACTACGTCAGGTAGGTTGCCGGGAACGGCGGCGCCGCGACGGAGATCGACAAGGCCAAGCTGATGCTGGACAGTGGTGCGATCACGCCGGCCGAGTTCGACGCGATCAAGACCGAGGCGTTGGCGTAGCGAGGGGGGAACCCAGAGTGACCGATCCGATTGCACGGGAGAATTTGCCCATCCCGGATCGGCCGTTCGAGGGGACGCTTCCGTTTGACGCGAAAGACCCGGGAGCGACGTTCCCACCGATCGAGCCGCTGCGACCACCGGCCGGGGCGCCTAATGTGCTGGTGATCCTGCTTGATGATGTCGGTTTCGGCGCCTCCAGCGCGTTTGGCGGGCCGTGTCAGACACCGACCGCGGAGCGGCTGGCGGCGGGCGGGCTGAAGTACAACCGCTTCCACACCACGGCGCTGTGCGCGCCGACCCGGGCGGCGCTGCTCACCGGCCGTAACCACCACTCGGTGGGGATGGGCGTGATCACTGAGCTGGCCACGTCGGCGCCCGGCTACAGCTCGATCCGGCCGAACACGTGCGCTCCGCTGGCGCAGATGCTGCGGCTGAACGGCTACTCGACGGCGCAGTTCGGCAAGTGCCATGAGGTGCCGGTCTGGCAGAGCAGCCCGATGGGCCCGTTTGATGCGTGGCCGACGGGCTCGGGGTTCGAGTACTTCTACGGCTTCATCGGTGGGGAGACCAACCAGTACTACCCGGCGATCTACGAGGGCACCAGCCCGGTGGAGCCGGAGACGACGCCCGAGCAGGGCTACCACTTCACCGAGGACATGACCGACAAGGCGATCCGCTGGGTCCGCCAGCAGAAGTCGTTGATGCCGGACAAGCCGTTCTTCGTCTACTACGCCCCGGGCGCGACGCATGCGCCGCACCACGTGCCGACCGAATGGTCGGACAAGTACAAGGGTCGTTTCGACCAGGGCTGGGACACCCTGCGCGAGCAAATCCTGGCCCGGCAGAAGGAACTGGGTGTGATTCCACCCGGCACCGAGCTGACTGAGCGGCACGAGGAGATCCCCGCCTGGGAGGACATGCCCGACCAGCTCAAGCCGGTGCTGGCCCGCCAGATGGAGGTCTACGCCGGCTTCCTCGAGCACACCGACCATCACATCGGCCGGCTGGTGGACGCCCTCGACGACCTCGGCGTGCTCGGTGACACCCTCGTGTACTACATCATCGGCGACAATGGGGCGTCCGCCGAAGGCACCATCAACGGCTCGTTCAACGAGACGTTCATCTTCAACGGCGCCGCGGCGCTCGAGACGCCCGAATTCGTGGCTTCGCGCATCGACGAGTTCGGCACCCCGACCGCGTACAACCACTTCGCGGTCGGTTGGGCACACGCGATGGACACGCCGTTGCAGTGGACGAAGCAGGTCGCTTCGCACTGGGGCGGCACCCGCAACGGCACGATCGTGCATTGGCCGCGTGGCTTCGCCGCCCGCGGGGAGATCCGCTCGCAGTTCCACCACGTGATCGACGTCGCGCCCACCGTGCTGGAGGTCGCCGGCCTGCCCGAACCGACCGTGGTCGACGGGGTTACCCAGCACCGGATGGAGGGCGTCAGCATGGCGTACTCCTTCGACCAGGCCGACGCTGTCGACCAACATCAGACGCAGTACTTCGAGATGTTCTGTAACCGGGGCATCTATCACCAGGGCTGGACCGCGGTCACCCGCCATTCCACGCCCTGGGTGATGGCGCCGCTTCCCGCGCTCGACGACGACGTCTGGGAGCTGTACGACACGAGCACCGACTGGAGCCAAGCCCGTGACCTGGCCGCCGAGATGCCCGAGAGGCTGGCCGAGTTGCAGCAGCTCTGGCTGGAGGAGGCGCGGCGATACAAGGTTCTGCCGCTCGACGACCGTCGCATCGAGCGATTCAACTCCGACCTCGCCGGCAGGCCGGTGCTCGTCAAGGGCAATTCTCAGCTGCTTTTCGGCGGCATGGGCCGGCTGAGCGAGGCCTCGATCCTCAACATCAAGAACAAGTCCCATGCCGTGACGGCCGAGGTGGTGGTGCCCGAGTCGGGAGCCGAGGGTGTGATCATCGCCCAGGGTGGTGCCTTCGCCGGCTGGAGCCTGTACGCGAAGGACGGCAAACCGCGGTACTGCTACAACCTGCTCGGCCTGCAGCGGTTCACCATCGGCAGCGACGCGGCGATCCCAGCCGGCACCCATCAGGTGCGGATGGAGTTCGCCTACGACGGCGGCGGGCTCGCCAAAGGTGGCACCGTGGCGCTCTACGTCGACGGGACATGGGTCGGCGAGGGCCGCGTCGAGGGGACTGTCCCGATGGTCTTTTCGGCCGACGAGACGGCCGACATCGGCCGGGACACCGCGTCCCCGGTCAGCGACGACTATGCCGGCGAGACAAGCATCTTCACCGGCACCGTCAACTGGGTGCAGATCGACCTCGGCGAAGATGCCGAGGACGCCGACCATCTGATCACGCCCGAGGAGCGGCTGCGCGTCGCCATGGCGCGGCAGTAGACGGGGATGGTCAAGGGAGAGGACGGGGAGGACCGATGGGGTTCTTGCGAAACCGGGATCGGGATAGTGCCGGACACTCGCAATACCTGATGCGCGAGAAGCTGTTCTCGATCGGCGACGACTACTGGATCGAGACCGGCGGCGGCGAGCGCGCCTTCAAGGTAAACGGAAAGGCGCTGCGGGTACGCGACACGCTGGTTCTCGAGGGGCTCTCGGGTGAGGAGCTGTACACGATCCAGGAGAAGAAGCTGCGCGTGCGCGACACGATGGAGATCGCGCGCGACGGCAAGGCCGCGGCCACGGTCAAGAAGGCAATGGTCAGCCCGCTCCGGGACCGCTACTCGATCGAGGTCGACGGGGGGGACGACCTGGAGGTCAAGGGCAACATCGTCGACCATGAGTTCGAGTTCGAGCGCGGCGGCAACACGGTCGCGGAGGTCTCGAAGCGCTGGTTCCGCGTCCGCGACAGCTACGGCATCGAGATCGCGCCGGGGCAGGACGACGCCCTGATCCTGACCGCCGCGATCTGCATCGACCAGATGGCCCGCGGCTAGGAGCAATCCTCGGCATCTAGCGACGATGGCCAACCCGAAGGTACCCGCCACCTGCGGCCCGTACCGGGTCAGCGACCGAGGGCGCTGCCCTTGCGGGCGGACTCCCGCGGAGACCGATCTCAATCAGCTGCTGCTCCGATCGACTCCGACCCGGACCGGGGGGCAAGGAGGGAGTTCGGGCCATGAGGAATGCGCGTGATACCTCTCCGTCCGGTCAGAGATCGACGTCCGCCGCGCCGGTGTCGCGGCAACCGTCCGTCGACCGTGGACCGGGCGAGGCTGGTGCCTGTTTCGGGGCTGGGACGGCACGGGCATGACCTGGGCGTTGGCGACGATCGCGGTTCTGTTGATCGGTTTCGCGGCCGTGTCGCGGCGGCTCGAGGGGCTCAATGTCACAGCCGCGATGTTCTTCACTGCCGCGGGCCTGCTCGCCGGCCCGGTACTGGGTCTACTCGACCTTTCGGTCGGCAGCGAGGAGGTGAAGCTGGTCGCCGAAATCACCCTGACGCTGGTGCTGTTCGCGGACGCCTCCCGGATCTCGGTCCGTGTCCTGCGCCGCGAGTACGCGGTGCCGCTGCGGCTGCTCGGCCTCGGTCTGCCGCTGACGATCGGGGCGGGCGCCGCAGCTGGGGTCGCCGTCCTGCCCGGCGTGAGCCTGGTCGAGGCCCTGGTGCTGGCGGTCATGCTCGCCTGCACCGACGCCGCACTCGGCCAGAGGGTGGTGACCGACCCGCAGGTGCCATCGCGGATCAGACAGGGCCTGAACGTGGAGAGCGGGCTCAACGACGGGCTGTGCGTGCCGCTGTTCCTGATCGCGATCGCCCTCGCCGAAACCGAGGAGGGAACCGCATCCGGCGACGGTGCCGTGAACCTGGTGCTGGAAGAGATCGGGTATGGGCTGGTCGGCGGCGTCGCCGCCGGCGTGCTCGGTGGGCTTGCGCTCCGGCTGGCGGCCCGCCACCGCAGCATCGAGCCGTACTGGGTGCAGATCCTGACCGTCTCCTCGGCGCTGCTCGCGGCCGGGGTCGCGACTGGGCTCGGCGGCAGCATCTTCATCGCCGCGTTCACCGCCGGCTTCGTCTTCGGCGTGCTGCGCCCCGACCAGCGGGCCGAGGTCACCTACCTCGTCGACGAGGGCGGTGAGCTGTTCAACGCCGTCACCTTTATCATCTTCGGCGCCGTCATCCTCGGCCCTGTGCTGGAGGACATGACCTGGGAACTCGCGCTCTACGCGGTGCTGAGCCTGACCATCGTGCGGATGCTGCCGGTCGCGGTCGCGATGATCGGAACCGGCGCCCGAGCACCCACTCTTGCGTTCCTGGGCTGGTTCGGGCCCCGCGGGCTGGCCTCGATCGTGTTCGGGGTGATCCTGCTCGACGACGCGAACCTCCCGCACGAGCAGACCCTCCTGCTCGGCGTCGCGGCCACCGTCGGAATCTCCGTCTTCGCGCACGGCCTCACCGCCCGGCCGCTGACCAACCGCTACATCGGCTGGTACCAATCACACCCGAAGCAGGCCGCACCCCCGATGGAAACCGTGCCGGCGGCCGAACACCGCTGGCGAACACCCCGGATCGGCCACCCCGACAACCGCGCGACACTATGACTAGCCGAGCCGGAAGGGTCGATCCGATCCCTCGAAGGTCGACAAACACCGAGACGTCCTGACCACGGCGTTCAACAGTTGCCGTCAGGTCACGCATCTGGGCAACGAGCCGATCGCCCTCCGGCTGGTCCTCGATCACCACGCGATGGCGGGCTGGGAATTCGGGTCGGGCTCGATCTGGGATCAGGGGCGCCTTGTCAGTCTCTTGACGCTGCTCAGGCTGATGCCGTACCGCTCAGCCAGCCTGCGCTGTGTAGTGCCTATTCCGCTGTCGCGCAGCAGCTCACGGATGACTTGCTCACCAAGCCGATCGACGAGCCGCCATCGCCTGCCGGCCTGCCGGGGGAGGACGTGCTCCCATGGTCAACCGAGACATGGAAGACGAGCGTGGTGACATGTGCCACTGCGTCCCTAATGTCGGGGTTCGATAATCGTCCCCTTAGGTCCACTTGACGTTCCGGTGCGCGAACCAGCGCGGGGACCTTGTACGTCGGCGCAGGTATCTCCCACCCGGACACAAGAGAGGTCGCCGCCCGTCCGCCATCCGCCGAGAGGGCGACGTCAAATCGGTCTTTTCGTTGCCCGAGCCGTGGTCTAACGTCATTTTTGTGACGTTGCCCCGGATGCGCCCAACGCTCACCGCTCTCCTCGCCGCCGCGATGGCCGCAACGACCGCCGCCGTCCTTCCCGTCGAGGCGGCCCCTCCGACCCCGCCCCCTGTCGCGTCGACGCCCCTGCCGCTCGGGGCCGCCGGCCTCGCAGAGCAGCGGACGACGGAGGTGCTACAGCCGGGCGTAACCCTGACGACAATCGTCCGCGGCGCCGCCGACGGGTCGGAGTCGTGGACGGTGGAGATGATCGTGCCGTCTGTCTCCGACCCCGACCCGGACGCCCCACCCAGCGCGTTGCGTGACAGGGAAAGCGCCGAGGCGCTCGCCGCCGCACTCACGGCCGCCGGTTTCGCCGCCCGCGTCGAGGAGGTCGTCACGCCGGCGCTCCAAGACGTGGCAGGTGGCACGATCGGCTTCCGGGTCCGGGTGGGCTCCTTCGCGACGCTGGCCGAAGCGAACGCCGAGCGGGGGCTACTCCTGGCGGCTGGCTTTACGGGCTCTTCCCTTTTCACCGGGTGGGATGGCGACGACCCCTCCGACACCGGGCCGTGGGTCGTGCAGGCGCTCACCGTGGACCCACGGCTGTTCGGCGGCGAGCTCGACGCATCGTTCGGCCCTGACCTGGAGCGCCGCGAGACCACGAGCTCCCTCGCGCAGGCTGCAGGGGCAACAGCTGCGGTCAACGCCGGCTACTTTGTGTTCAACCCGGCAGCGGGGGCGCCCGGAGATCCGGCGGGTGTCGGCGTATACGACGGCAAGCTGCTCAGTGAGACCATCGACGGCCGTCCGGCGCTGCTGGTGCGTGACGACGCGCGGCACACGGCCGTGGTGCGTCCGCGCTGGCAGGGGGAGTTGGTCGCCCAGGACGGCACTGCGCTGCCGCTGGACGGGATCAACCGGGTGCCCGGTCTGATCCGCAACTGCGGCGGTGTGGGGGACCAGCCGACCGACCTACCGCGGCACGACTTCACCTGCACCGACGCCGACGAGCTCGTGGCGTTCACGCCCGAATTCGGCGTGGCCACGCCGTCGGGCGACGGGGTCGAAGCCGTCCTTGATCCGCGCGGCCATGTGACCCAGGTGCGAATGTCGCGCGGCCTTGGACTCCAGGCCGGCGAGAGTTCGGTGCAGGCGACCGGCGCGCTCGTGGACGACCTGCTGGCCGTCGCGACGGTCGGGTCGGAGCTGCGCGTCGAGTCCGCCCTCGTGGACACCGCAGGCGAGGAGGTGGCCACGTCGTTCCGCGAAGCGATCGTCAACGGCGGCCCCGAGCTCGTGCGCGATGGCCACTTGTACGTGACGGCCGCGGCTGACGGCTTTGTCCACCCGGCAAACCCGAGTTTCTTCTACGGCTTCGTTCACAAGCGCAACCCGCGCACGTTCGCGGGTGTCGACGCGTACGGTCGGGCGGTCCTCGTCACGTCTGACGGACGCGACACAGACACGTTCGGGCTCTCCATCGCCGAGACGGCGGCGGTCGCCCAGGCGCTCGGACTCGAAGACGCCTTGAATCTCGATGGCGGCGGCTCGACGACGATGGTCGTCGACGGCCAGGTCGTCAACGACCCGTCCGACGCCACCGGTGAGCGGCCAGTCGGTGATGTGCTGCTCATTCTCCCGGACCCGATGCACGGGCAGGACTGAGGTCCGTACGTTGGTGTATCAACGCGAGCCGCTCGACGAGGTGCGTGTCGATGACATTGGTGAAGCGCCACGTCTTGGCCACCTCTCTGCCGCTGCGAGGTCCCTGTAGCGAGGGGTTCGAGTCCCTTGCTGCAGGTGCTAGTGGCGGCGCTCACCTTCGCCGGAGGAATCGGCTTTCGCCGCCGCTTCGTCGTCAGCGGCGCCTAGCGGGACGGGCTCCAGCCAACCGGCGCACCGGATCCCCTAACGTCACCCGGCAGGCAGGGGGTAGTCCCCTTGGGGAGCCACCTCTGGCGCAGGCTCGACGT
>JBKPCP010000004.1:0-21804 GCA_046727475.1 Actinomycetota bacterium
TGTGAAGTCGGTGCGCTGCCGGATCTGCTCCGACCAAGTTTCGGGCACGGTGCATTCAGAGGTTCGGCACCGGCATAGACGGCATGAGAGCACAGGCGGCGGAATGACGCACCTCATGAAGCGCGGCGCTCGAACGAGCGATGGTGGCTGCTGGGACGTTCAAGGCGACGGTCGGCTTGGGTCGCTGTTGATCCGATGCGCGCCATCTGGGTGCCGCGGGCTGTCGATCGGTGGGTCGCTCGATCGTCATCTCCTCGAACTCCCGGTTCACGAGGAAGGATGTACCCATGCGTTACACACTGCTGCTGCACTATCCGGAGATGACCGCGGAGGAGCTCGGCGAGGATGCCCTCAAGGAGGGGTTGGCTGCCTTCGACGCCTACGCGAAGGCGCTGGAGGACGCCGGCGTTCTGCTGTCCGCGGAGGTGCTGGCCCCGAGCTCGGCGACGACGACGATCAGCCGCAAGACCGGCGAGCTGCTCATCCAGGACGGCCCGTTCGCCGACACCAAGGAGCAGCTCGGCGGCACCTTCGTGATCGAGGTACCCGATCTGGATGCCGCGATCGCCTGGGCCGAGCGCGCGCCGTCTGCCCTGTACGGCGATGTCGAGATCCGTCCCACCGCGACGCGGTTCGTCAACGGCGGCTGGACGGAGTGGACGTTCCCCGGCACGTAATGGACGGCTCGACGGAGGTGCAGGTGCGGGCGGCGGAGATCGCCCGCACCTGTTACGGGCGCCTGGGCGCCCTCCTCGCCGTGACCACACGTGACCTCGCGCTCGCCGAGGACGTACTCGAAGACGCCTTCGAGCGGGCGCTGCGCACCTGGCCAGCGGCGGGCGTCCCGGACAACCCGGAGGCATGGCTGCTCACCGTCGCCCGAAACCGCCTCCGCGACGTGCTCGGTTCGGCGGCCGCGCGCACCTCAACGCCGATAGACCCCGAGGACCGCCGACTGGCCGTCATCTCTTCCGTCGACCCGGATGCAATCCCCGACGAGAGGCTCGAGCTGCTGTTCGCCTGTGCCCACCCGGCGATCGACCCCGCCATCCGCACGCCCCTCATGCTCAACACAGTGCTCGGCATCGACGCCGCCCGGATCGCCACGGCGTTCGCATTACCGCGCGCCACCATGGCGCAGCGCCTCGTGCGCGCAAAGCGCAGAATCCGCGACGCCGGCATCCCGTTCACCGTGCCCATACGTGCTGACCTCCCGGCTCGCCGCGATGCGGTACTGGAGGCAATCTACGGCGCGTATGCGATCGAGTGGCAGGTATCCGGCGCGCAAGAGCGCACCTCCCTCGCCGACGAGGCCCGATACCTCGCGGTACTGCTCGCATCGCTACTGGACGACGCGGAGGCGTGCGGCCTTGCCTCGTTGATCTCCTTCGCCGCATCACGCGCGGCTGCCCGGGAGGTCGACGGCGTGTTCGTCCCGCTCGAAGAGCAGGAAGTGACGCGATGGGACCCCGGGCTCATCGCCGACGGCGAGCGTCTGTTGCACAGAGGGACGCAGGTCCGCGAGCGAGCGAACGAACCGATCGGCCGCTACCAACTGGAGGCGGCACTCCAAGCCGCCCACGCCGCCCGGCGTCACACCGGCCAAATGGACTGGCGGGGCATCCTGCAGCTCACCGAGGCACTCACCCAAGTCGCGCCAACGCTCGGAGCCCGAGTCGCTGTCGCGGCAGCACGCGCGCACGTCGACGGCCCGGACGCCGGGATCGCCGAACTGGATCGCTACCAGGATCCGCTGATCGACAGATTCCAGCCAGCATGGGCGACACGGGCGCGGCTACTCGCGGAGGCCGGTCGCTACCGAGACGCCGCCCTCGCCTACCAGCGGGCGATCTCACTCACGACCGAGCCCGCAATCCGCAGGTTCCTGCACTACCGACTCCACATCCTCGCGTGACGACCGACGGCGCGCAGCATTCTCACGACTCCACCATCGAGAAGAGGTCAACTAAGTAGCGCGGCTGACTGTGCCGCGCAAGCCTCTCTACCCTGGTCGGCCCGTTATGGCGTCCGGACGCGGCGGTATGACGCAGGCGGAGGTGGATCGCGATCATGGCCGATTCAGACTCGTCAACTGAGGTTCGGATACGCCCAACTCTGCCGATGTCCGTACGTTGGCTATGAGCTCTCGGAGATGGCTTCGGACGTCCTTCGCGAACTCGCGGGTTGGGGGAGGGTGTACCAAGATCCAGGCTGCGCTTCAGGATGAGCCAGACAGTCCTTCATCGGAGGAGGCGAAGGTGGCGAGCTCATCTCCGCCAGGGGGACTCCCAGTCGGCCGTACTGGCCGATCGTCGCCCGACGGGACTAGCGGGCGCCCACATGGGAAGGGGAACGGCTTAGCGCCCAGCCCCCATGGAAGGCAGGCAAGGCCCTTATGTGGTTCGTACTAGCTGGAGTTTTGGGCGTTGGCGCCTGGGCAAGCGTCCGTCGGATACTTCGCCCGCCATCCGTTCCACCCGAGTTCGCGGGTCCTCGGCCGGAGCCGGCACCAAGTGGCTATATCAGCCATACCGAGTCGGTGCGTATCCACGTGCCAGTCGAGCACTACCTGAGATGGGTGAACAGCGACGAGGTGGACCTCAGTGACCTGGTGCAAGGCTCCGAGGGATTGCCGAGCGTTGTCCGTACACACGTCCTAACGGGGTCGTTCCAGTACGGTGACGAACGAGTCGGCGCGCGACGCCGTGTCGAGCTCTCCGACGGCCACTTCCTCGCCGAGGAGGTTCTCGAGGACACACCGCAGACGTTTCGCTACATGATCTGGGGTTTCACCAGCTACCAGCGCTTGGCGATCGACCACGCAGTTGCGGAGTTCGTGTTCGAGGACCGCGACGGGGAGACGCAATTGACCTGGACCTACTCGTTCAAGCCGCGGTGGCGGATCCTACGACCGTTCGTGGGACGGTTCGTTGACAGTGTCTGGGCCAACCTTATGAAGCGGGCGCTGGAGGCAATGCGCACCGGCGCTCAGGCGAGCCAGGATTCACCGGGCCGCTGAGTCTCCGCTGCCTCCGCCGTAGCCGGTACGCCAGCTCGGGAGTTCCCCGGGTTCTTCGGACACGCGGAGTGCGATGCCCATCATGCTGCGCTGACGCGAGAGTCCGATGGCCTGCGCACTGCCAGAATGGTCATGGCGCGTCCCCCTCAGGACCGGGTCCCTCCGTGGGCATCCACGGTCGTCACCACCTGTCTACGCGCGTCACCGGCCCCGTCCGCGGAATGTGAGATTCGACCCGCCGCCACTGCGCTTGGGTCGTCCCCGGATCGTCCGATGTATCGGGGCGTGAGTCGTTCACGGGATCGACGAGTGGGCGGGCCCACCGGATGACTCCGTTAGGATCGTCGCCCCGCCTGGGCGAGGAAGGGGCGACCGTTGGACATCGAGTCGCTCAACGTCTTCCTGCTCGTAGGCGCCTTGGTCCTCGTCGCGGCCGTCGTAGCCGTCCAGTTCAGCGTGCGGCTCGGCCTTCCAAGCCTCGTCCTCTACCTGCTCATCGGCGTCGTGCTTGGCGAGTCGGTCATCGGCGTCCATTTCGAGGACGCAGAACTCGCCCAGTCTCTGGGCTTCGCAGCGCTCGTCGTGATCCTGGCCGAAGGTGGCCTCACGACCGAGTGGAGCGTGGTCCGGCCGTCGCTGGGGATCGGCGTGTCGCTGGCCACGGTCGGCGTCGCGGTCAGCACCACTGTCATGGCGTTGATCGGACGCTTCGTGCTCGGGCTGGACTGGACACTGGCCGTCCTCCTGGGTGCGGTGTTCGCGCCGACGGATGCGGCAGCGGTGTTCTCGACACTGCGGCGAGTACCACTTCGGCCACGGCTGACGGCCGCTCTGGAGTCCGAGTCGGGCCTCAACGACGCGCCGACCATCGTGCTCGTGACGCTCGTCAGCATGGGCGAGGTGGCCGAGCAGGGTATCGGCGGTGTCGCGGTCACCATCGCGTACGAGCTCGCGGTTGGCACTGCGATCGGATACCTCGTCGGAAAGATAGGGGCTGCGCTTGTGCGCCGGGTGGCCCTACCAGCGTCGGGCCTCTACCCGCTGGTGATCATGACGCTGGCTGTCCTTGCGTACGCGGCCGGTGCCGTAGCCCATGCGAGCGGCTTCGCCGCCGTGTACGTCGCCGCTCTCGTGCTCGGCAACTCGGCACTTCCGCACCGCGCGGCGACCCGGTCGTTCGCCGAGGGGCTGGCCTGGGTGTCGCAGATCGGCTTGTTCGTCATGCTCGGGCTGCTTGCGTCGCCGGCGCGGCTGCCCGATGCCTTCGTCCCGGCGCTGATCGCGGGGTTCGTGTTGACGTTGCTGGCCCGGCCGCTGTCGGTCGTGGCGGGGGCGCTTCCGTTCCGGCTGCCCCGAGGAGAGCAGGTCTTCCTGTCGTGGGCCGGCCTGCGTGGGGCGGTCCCCATCGTGCTGGCGACGATCCCGCTGGCTGCGGGTGTTGATGATTCTGCGTGGCTCTTCGACGTGGTGTTCATCGTGGCGGTGGTTTTCACGATGCTGCAGGCACCGACGCTGCCGTGGCTTGCGGCGGCCCTAGGGGTCGGAGGCGATGCACAGTCTCAGGACACCGACGTCGAGTCGGCGCCACTGGATCGCCTCGACGCGCACCTGATCCAGGTGCGAGTGCCGGCCCGTTCGCAACTGCACGGGGTGGAGATCGGGGAGTTGCGCCTTCCAGTAGGCGTTTCGGTGGCTTTGGTGGTCCGCAACGACCGCAGCTTCGTCCCCGAGCCGCGAACCAAGCTCCGGCACGGTGACGAGATGCTCATCGTCGCTCCACGACGGCTGCGCGACGCGACTGAGAAGCGGATGCGAGCCGTCAGCAGGAGCGGGCGGCTCGCCGGCTGGTTCGGCGAAGAAGGCCAGCTTGCCGATGAGGATCCGCCGCCGCTGCGACGTGGCTTCCAGCGCTTCCGGTGGGGTGGCCGGAGTCGTTAGCGAACAGCTCAGCAGGACGGCAAAGGCGTAGAAGTGCCGTCGGCCGGGGGTACCGGCGCAGGCACGCCGCCGGGTGGAGCAAGAGCCTCGAACGCAGCACCGACCACCAGGTCGACAGTGCCGTCGGTCCGGTTGTCGGTAACGAAGACGGCGCCGGGCACCTGCGCCATGACCAGGCTCGCGGCGGCCTGGCTGTCCAGGTGGGCCCTGACCTCGGCGGTCCCGGTGATCTCGCGGCCGGACGGGTCGTTGGCGACGTCGAGGATGGTGAACCCTCGGGTCCGCATCTCGCCCGCGATACTCGACGCCAGGCCGTTGCGGTCGGTGGCGTTGTAGACGTTCAGCTCGACCTCGGCCGGAGGCGGCGCGTCGGTCGGCGCTGCAGGCTGGCATGTCGCGGCCGCGACGCTGTCGGAGCTTTCGTCCGGATCAGTGATCGATTCCCAGGCGTACAACCCGGCGATGAGGACCAGCCCGGCGAGTACCAGCATGGTGATGGCCGTCCGCTGGTGCCTCCGATCGGCGGCGCTGCGGGTGTCCCCGCCGAGATCGGGCTGCACGACCATCGAGCCTCCGGGTGCCGGGCCGAGAGGTTCTAGTCAGGTGAGCCTAACGGGGATGTCGCAGGTTCGTCGGAAAGGGGGAGAACTCGGGCATGGATCACCGGCCGCTGCTGCAGTGCCGCACGAAGCGCCCGGTGCAGGCCATCCTCCAGGTACAGCTCGCCCTTCCACTCGACGACGTGGGCGAACAGGTCTCCGTAGAACGTCGAGTCCTCGGCCAGCAGTGCGTCGAGATCGAGCGTCCGTTTGGTGGTGACCAGCTCGTCGAGCCGCACCTGGCGCGGGGGCAGGTCTGACCACACACGGAATGTCGTGTCGTGGTCGGGATACGGTCGCCCGTCCCCGACCCGCTTGAAGATCACCCCCGTAGTTTACGGGCACCTGGCTAGGCTGCCTGGGGACGGCGGCGGGAGGGCTGCATGGCCAAGGGGAAGATCGACATCGTCTCGACGGTCCGCGACGGGTATACCTTCGACGGCCCCTGCGTCGAGCTCGGCGCGCTGGTCGTCGACGGTGCGCCGCGCGCGGAGGCCAAGGTGCGCGTGCCGCTGGCGATGCTCAACCGGCACGGTCTGGTGGCGGGCGCCACGGGCACGGGCAAGACCAAAACGCTCCAGCTCATGGCCGAGCAGCTGTCACACGCCGGCGTCTCGGTCTTCGCCGCCGACATCAAGGGCGACCTGTCCGGACTGGCCACGCCGGGCCAGACGAATGACAAGATCACATCGCGCACCGAGGGGATCGGGCAGGCATGGCAGCCGACGGCCTACCCGGTCGAGCTGCTCAGACTCGGCGACTCCGGCACCGGCGTTCCGGTGCGCGCCACGGTCACCTCCTTCGGGCCGACGCTGTTGTCCAAGGTGCTCCAGCTCAACGACACACAGGAGAGCTCACTCGGGCTGGTGTTCCACTACGCCGACAAGGCGGGCCTTCCTCTGCTCGACCTCAAGGACTTGCGGGCGGTCATCCAGCACCTCACCTCTGACGAGGGCAAGGAGGAGCTGAAGGACCTCGGCGGGCTGGCGAACGCGACGGCAGGAGTGATCCTGCGAGAGCTCATCAATTTCGCCGAGTCAGGTGGCGACGCCTTCTTCGGTGAGCCGGAGTTCGAGGTCGAGCAGCTCATGCGGGTTGCCGACGACGGGCGCGGCGTGATCACGCTCCTGGAGCTGCCGGGGGTCCAGGACCGTCCGGTCTTGTTCTCGACGTTCCTGATGTGGCTGTTGGCCGAGCTGTTCGAGGTGATGCCGGAGGTAGGCGACCTGGACAAGCCCAAGCTGGTCTTCTTCTTCGACGAGGCACACCTGCTGTTCAAGGACGCGTCGCGCGACTTCACGAACGCGCTGATCCAGACGGCCCGGCTGATCCGGTCCAAGGGGATCGGCGTCTTCTTCGTCACGCAGACACCCAAGGACGTGCACGAGGACGTGCTGGCCCAGCTTGGCAGCCGGGTTCAGCATCAGCTGCGGGCGTTCACGCCCAACGACGCCGATGCGCTGAAGGCGACGGTACGTACGTACCCGACGTCGTCGTACGACCTCGAAGAGCTCCTGCAGGCGCTCGGGATCGGGGAGGGCGTCGTCACCGTGATGTCGGAGAAGGGCGCACCGACGCCCGTGGCGCACACGCTGATGCCTGCCCCCCAGTCGTTGATGGCGCCCTCTGACCCGTCCGTCCTATCGGCGATCGTGGCCGCCTCGCCGCTGGCGCCGATGTACGGCGAGCCCGTCGATCGGGACTCCGCGTACGAACGGTTGACCGGAAAGATCGCGGCCGGCCCAGGAGCACCGGTTCAGCCCCCGGTGGCGACCGACGCGCAGCGCCTCGAGGCAGAGATCCTGGGCATCCCGTCTGGGCAGCAAGCGCCGAACCCGCCTCCGTCGCCGGTGCCTCCGGCGCCGGCTGGGAAGCCGAGTAGCCGTACGCGCAAGAGCTCGCAGTCGGATGGTGGCATCGTCGACAACGTGCTGGGATCGTCCGCGTTCGAAAGCTTCATGAAGTCCGCCGGCGCAGTGCTGGCTCGCGAGATCTCCCGGGGCATGTTCGGCAACCGGCGCCGCCGCTGACCTTGGAGGTGTCCGGACATCCCTTGCTTCTTCACCGCGGAGTGAGTGGTCGCCTCTGGCCGCCCTTGCCTCAGCCCGGGTTCTCGGGAATGACCCTTCAGCAGCTCGGATGCGCGTACCGTCGAGGCGCCGACTCAATCGCGTGCAACGCGGCTCATGACCCAACCTTCCAGCCGGGTTTCGCGTTGACAGCGGTGTCGGAGGGGGTCCAGGTGGACCGGTACGCGGGATTCAGCGATTTCGTGCAGGCACGCGAAGGCGCCCTGTTGCGAACCGCATTCCTGCTGACGACGGACGTGCAGCTTGCTGAGGACCTTCTCCAGTCCGCGTTGGCCAAGGCCGCTCTGCACTGGCCCCGGATCCGCGACGGACAGCCGGAGGCGTACATACGAAGTGCGCTTTACCGGGAGTCGGTTTCGCGTTGGCGACACCGTCGCGGCGTCAGCGAGTTGCCGACCGCATCGATGCCCGAACGTGGCGATGCATCCCGTGAGGACGAGATGGACCTGCGGTTTGCCGTAATCGCTGCCCTTCGTCGACTCGCCCCGCGGCAGCGCGCCGTTCTTGTCCTGCGCTTCTACGAGGACTTTTCCGAGGGCCAGGCGGCCGAGGCGCTCGGGTGCTCGGTCGGAACGGTCAAGAGCCAAACCCACGACGCTCTCCGGAGGCTGCGGGCTGTGGCACCAGAGCTAGGCGAGTTCATGACGAACCCGGGGGTGCTGCTGTGACAGACCTACGCACCCTACTCGACGTGGCTGCGGGTTCCCTGCCTTCCGATGGGAGGAGCCGAGCTCAAATAGCGGTACAGACCGCTCGGCGGGTACGCAGGACACGTGTCGTCGCTGTTGTCGCCGCGGCGGTCGCCGCCGTGTTGGCCGGCAGCCTGGTGGTCCCAGTGGCGGATCGGCTCGGCTCGATCGAGCCGGCCGGCCCCGGCGACGTGCCAGGCCTGCCGGACCAGATCTATCCGGTCCCTTTACATGCGCCGAGCGTGGGTGAGGGTGCTGCCTTCGGTCAGCCCGCCGCGTACCTGCTGGGTGGCGTGCCCCGTGCAGACGGCTGGTCGGGGCAGACCTGCTGCCATCTGGCGGTCGTCGGTGCGTCAACTGACGAGTACGCGTTCCTGGATCTTCCAGGAATTACGGGTGACGCCCATGGAGGTGAGTCGGGCGCCCGCCTGGCCCCGGACGGCCGAGTCGTGGCATATGCGACCGCTGGCGGCGGCGTGCGGATGCTGGATCTGGTCGAGGGAACGACTCGGACCGTAGACGCACCGCCAGGTCGGCAGGTGTGGTCCGTGCTGGCCTGGTCGGGCGACGGCACGCGGATCGCGGTAGCCACCGGTGACCCGGCGGTCGGCGGCACCAATGAGTTCGGCCTGGCCACCGTCACCGTCTCGGATCAACCTTCCTGGTCGACGCCGGATCTCGGGGTTCGGTGGAACGGGTCGACCAATGCGGTCGCGCTCGGCCCCGACGGTGCGCAGATCGCCCTTGCCCAGGACGGCGAACTGCGTGTGGCCCCGATCGACGGAGGCTCGGCTCGGGTTCTGCTGACCGGGATCGGACCGGAGGATCACCAGGTCGCTTGGTCCCCGGACGGCGAGCGGATCGCAGTGCTCGGCTTCGCCGACAGACGCGACCAGGGTGTCGCGCCCGAGGGCAGTGGAGCGGCCTGGTTCAAGGGCAGATACGTCGAGGTTGCCACCGGCAGGCCGGGGCTCTTCGACATAGAGCGCGGGTACGAGCTAATCGCGATGTTGGGATTCAGTGGAAATTCTCACGTGCTGGTAATGGTCTCCGCGTCAAGCGGATCCGGACCGTATGCAGTTGAACGCCACGAACTGACCAGCACAAATCGGTCCATCGTCACCCGGCTCTCTGATGGAGTCGACCCCCAGCAGATCGGTGCCCCCGCGTCGCTGCTCGACACCTCACCCCGGGCGTCGGCTCAACCTAGCGACGTCGCCAGAGCGGTCGCACCGGTGGGCGTATTGGCCGCGCTCGTCGTGCTGGCGGCCGTCCTCGTGATCGGACGCCTGCGCCGCCGGCACGCGCTTCGCTGACGCGTCGGCTGCGCCGACATCGTCGCGCGGCCACACGCAATGTGGCTCAGCACCCAACCTTCCAGCCGGATTTCGCGTTGACAACGGTGTCGGCAGGGGGTCGCTGACGCAGCCCACTGGGGTACACGCCGAACTCGACCGAGTTCGGGATCCGCATCCAGACGGAAGGAACCGTCATGCCCACTACTCAACGCGCCTTCGTCGGCGTCGCGCTCGTGGCTCTCGCGGCCTCAGCGCTCATCGCCGCCGCGGCTCCGGCCGGATCGAGCCTCGACGACGGCAAGCTCGACCAGTTAGACCTGCAGGGCGAGCTGTCCCAAGGGGCCCGCGGGGATCCAGTCATCGCGTGGAACGCCAACGCCGGTGAAGCGGCCGTTGCCGCGTGCTTCCTTGGCGGCTACGGGCCGCAGGAAGCACGCATGTATGCAATGGTGCAGGTGGCTGTCCACGACGCGCTGAACGGCATCGACCGCCGCTCCCGCCCGTATGCAGCCACGCTGCAAATGACACCCGGCGCGTCGCCCGAGGCCGCCGTCGCCGCTGCCGCCCATGACGTCCTGGTACCGGTCCTCAGCTCGCTGAGCTTCTTCCTCCCGACCGATTGCGTCAACGCGGGGATCGCCAGCGTGGAAGCCGACTACGTGGCCGCGCTGGCCGTGATCCCGGACGGTCCGGCCAAGACCCAGGGCCTCACCTTGGGCCACGACGCCGCTGACGCGGTGCTCACGTTGCGCGCCTCCGACGGCTTCGACACTCCATTGGTGGATCCGAACTACCAGGAGGGCACAGCACCTGGCGAGTACCGCTACACGCCCGGGACACCCTTCGCGTTCGCCCCCGGGTTGGGAGACGATCTCGCTCCCTTCGTGTTGGAGGACAGCTCGCAGTTCCGCCCCGGAGCGCCCTACCAACTGCCCAGCCGAAAGTACGCTGCGGACCTGAACGAGGTTCAGCGCCTGGGAGGCGACGGTGTCATCACCCCCAGTGACCGCACCGAAGAGCAGACCGAGATCGCGCTGTTCTGGGTCGAGAGCTCACCGCTGGCGTGGAACCGCATCGGCAGGACGGTCGCGACGGCTGAGGGGCTCGACCCCTGGGAGAGCGCGCGGCTCTTCGGCCTTCTGAACATGGCCATGTCCGACGGCTACGTCGGCACCTGGGACACCAAGTACCACTACCGCTTCTGGCGGCCGGTCACTGCCATCCGCCTCGCCGACATCGACGGCAACGCAGCCACGACGGCCGACCCTGCGTGGACGCCGCTGCTCGAAACCCCACCCATTCCGGACTACGACTCCGGGCACGCGGTGGAAGGGGGAGCTGCGGCGCAGGTCTTCAAGCGGTTCTTCGGCACCGACAAGATGACCTTCTCGAATTGCAGCTTCACGCTGCCGGCCGGAGAGAGGTGTAGCGACGCCACGCCAACGTTGCGGCAATTCACCCGCTTCTCCCAGGCGGCCGACGAGAATGCTGTGTCCCGCATCTACGTGGGTTTCCACTTCCGCGACGCGGTCGAGACGGGCACCATTCACGGCGAGGAGATTGCAGACCGCACGGTCGATCTGTTCCTACGACCGGTGCACTGACGCCGAGCCGTTACCGTACGCGCCGGCCAGCCACGTGGTGGCTGGCCGGCGCATGTATTGGCAGGCGTGCCCGCAACTACGCATCGGCCGCCTACTGCTCTGCGGTGTGGTTGGACGGCAGTCGGGCACCATGATCGCTCCACACGAGCAGCCACCGCGCGAGAGCGTTTTGGTGCCCTGGTACTGCGGCGCGGCGAGCGCGCTTGGCGGCGAGTCGCCGCAGTCGTTGCGCGGCGTTTCTGGCCTGGACGCTTCGGTCGACCGGCCATCCGCTAGTTGATCTTGTCTGCATCTCTCTCTCCACTTTCCTCCGGGACGCCGATACTGGGCGAGCGGTGGTCAGGCCGCGTCAGGCGTCGCCTGCTGGGCGCCCTGGATCATCGCGGCCGCTACCACTCCGTACGCCTCACTCCACGCGAACTCGTATTCCAGCGTCCAGGCTGGGCCGGCGACCTCGGCCATGGCTGCGATCAGCGCCTCACCGACGACGGGGTAGTGCTCGGGCCGGGCCCCGTAGGCGAGGTGCCGGGCGCCGAGGTCGCGCAGCTTGGGGACGACGGTGTCCAGGTCACGCAATGACCTGCGCAGCAGGACGAGCGCGGCGAGCAGCATGGCCTTCTGCCGGCGCATGTCGGTGGCGGCGAACAACGGCTTCACCGCTGGGGCCGCGGCGAACAGCCGGGAGTAGAAGGCGTCCATGAGGTCGTCGCCACGCGGCGCGACCAGGTCGAAACTTGTCTCGAGGGCTTGCACGTCGATGCTCATCGGGTTCCTGTCTCCGGGGTGAATGCCACGGAAAGCATGCGCGCGGTCTGGCCATTGGTGGGAGGTTGCGAGCCGCCGAGCGGGTGGTGGCTGAGCGCCGGGCGTCTGGCGGATTCCCGCCACGCTCAGCGGCCGAGCAGCGCGAGCACGGCCAGTACGCGCCGGTTGTCGTCCTCGGTCTCGGCGAGCCCGAGCTTTTGGAAGATCCCCTGCACGTGGCGCTCGACAGCCCGCGGGCTGAGGTAGAGCTGTTTGGCGATCGCCCGGTTTGAGCGGCCCTCGGCGATCAGCGTCAGTACGGCACGCTCGCGATCGGTCAGTTCATCGAGCGCGGACCGGCGGCGACCCTGGACGAGGCTTTTCACAACCTCCGGGTCGAAGGCCGTCCCACCTGCGGCCACCCGTTCGACCGCGTCGACGAACTCCCCGACCTCCCGCACCCGATCCTTGAGGAGGTACCCGACCCCGGAGGCGTTGTCGCCGACCAGTTCCAGCATGTAGGTGGGTTCGAGGTGTTGAGACAAGACAAGCACCGCCACGCTCGGGTAGGACCTTCTGATCTCCGCGGCCGCGACAAGTCCCTCGACGGCGTTGCCCGGTGGCATGCGGACGTCGACGATCGCGACGTCGGGCGAGGCCGAGCGAACCTCACGCATCAGGTCTTCGGCGTCGCCCGAGCGTCCGACGACCTCATGCCCCGCGTCCTCGAGGAGTGACGCGATGCCTTCCCGCAGCAGCGCACTGTCGTCGGCGACGACGATGCGCAGCGGTCGTTCGGTGGTCACCATTCCCATCCTGGTGGCGGAGACGGTCCAGGCGGCGTACACAGAGACTATGGGCGTCGGTGGTACGGGCGCTCGGTCAGCGGCCGAGGGCGACGTCCAGCGCGTGGAGCACGCTGTCGCACGGATCCTCGCGGAAAATGATCGACCCGTCGAGGTCTACGCCGCGGTGCTCGAGGCGATCGGCAGCTCGCTCGGGTGGGAGCTCGGAGCGGTCTGGGAGACCGGGCCGCACGACGAGCTGCTTCGCTGCCTTCGCACCTGGCACGCGGGCCAGGGTGCGCCCGAGTTCGAGGCCCTCAGCGAGCGGATGGCGCTTGCGCCCGGGGAGGGCCTGCCTGGGCGGGTGCTCGACTCGGGCGAGCCGGTGTGGATCGTCGATGCTCCGGAGGATGGGAACTTCCCGCGTGCCAACGTGGCGCGCCGCGACGGACTGCATGCAGCGTTCGGCTTCCCACTTCTCAGCCCCAAGGGTGTTGTGGGCGTCATGGAGTTCTTCTCGCGCGAGCACCGCGAGCCCGACGAGCGCCTCCTTGCGACGATGCGTGAGCTCGGCAGCCAGATCGGGCAGTTCGTGGCCCGGCGGCACGCGGAGGAAGCCGTACGGGCCAGCGAGTCGCGGCTACGCGCCATGCTCGAGTCGGCACTTGACGCGGTCGTGAGCATGGACCACAGAGGTCGGGTCGTCGGCTGGAACCACGCCGCCGAGGTGACCTTCGGCTATCGCGCGGACGAGGCAATCGGTCGCGACATGGCCGACTTGATCGTTCCGCCGACCTATCGCGACGCCCACCGCAGGGGTCTGGCCCGCTTCCTCAGGACCCAGGACCCTGTGCTCCTCGACAAACGCATCGAGCTGACCGGAATGCACAAGACCGGTCGGGATTTTCCCGTAGAGCTCACAGTAACCAAGGTCGCGCTCCCGGGCCCGCCCACGTTCACCGGCTACCTCCGCGACATCACCGACCGCAAGCAGGCCGAGGCCGACCTGCGTGCCTCGCGTGCACGTCTGGTCGAGGTGGGCGACGCGGAGCGACAGCGGATTCAGCGCAACCTGCACGACGGTGCACAGCAGCGGCTGACCGCGGTCCTGCTCCACCTCGGGCGACTTCGAGAGTCACCCAGCGATCACGGCGAACTTCTTGACCGCGCCATCACCGAGCTCGCCGAGGGACTGCAGGAGATCCGCGAGTTGGCCAGCGGCCTGCACCCTGCTGTGCTCGTCGAGCGCGGTCTGGATGCCGCCCTCGAGGCGATCGCTCTGCGGGCAGCAGTGCCGATCGAGCTGCGCACGCAGATCGGGTGCGTGCTCCCGGACCAGGTGCAGGCGGCGGCCTACTACGTCGTAGCGGAGGGGGTCGCCAACGCCAACAAGCACGCCGGTGCGAGCCGCGTCGTCGTGCGCACCAGAACGGACGACGTGAACCTCGTCGTCGAGATCGCCGACGATGGTGGCGGCGGGGCGGACGAGGAGGGCAGCGGTCTCCGCGGACTGGCCGACCGGGTCGAGGCGCTTGGCGGAACGCTCACCTTGGAGAGCCCCGCCGGCGGGGGCACCTGCCTGCTCGCGCGGATACCGCTCGGCCTGCCTCAGGACCCACCGAACCACGAAGGCCGGGTGCACGCAGCCGGCCTTCAGGGCTCCGACGAAGGGTGATCCCCATCGAACGAGGCGACCGCATCGGCAACCGGCGGATCGCTATCAGGACGACGGCTGTCGAAGCGGCGGCCATCGCGGTTGCGCGACGATGATGTCGTGCAGGTGCAGTTTGTAGGCAGTGGTGACGCCTTCGGGAGCGGAGGGCGGTTGCAGACCTGCATCCGGCTCGCCGCAGCCGGACAGACGCTGTTAGTGGACTGCGGTGCTAGCAGTCTGGTCGGGCTGAAGGCCCAACGGATTGACCCGAGCACGATCGACGTGGTGGTGGTGACCCATCTGCACGGCGACCATTTCGGGGGTCTGCCGTTCCTGGTACTCGACGGCCAGTTCTCGCGCCGGTCCACGCCGCTGGTGGTGGCTGGCCCGCCCGGCACCCGTGCCCGGCTCGCGGAGGCGATGGAGGTGCTGTTCCCCGGCTCTAGCCGGGTGGAGCGGCGTTTCCCGCTCGAGGTGGTCGAATTGGCCCTGGATGGGACACCCGTCGACCTGCATGCGGCGACGGTTCGTGGATGGGAGGTCAAGCATGCGTGTGGAGCTCCTCCGTTGGCGGTGAACATCGCATTGGGCGGCTCGGTGTTCGCCTACTCCGGGGACACGCAGTGGACTCCCGCGTTGATCGAGGCGTCCGGGGGCGCGGATCTGTTCGCTGTCGAGGCGTATACCTTCGACCGGTCAGTCCGGTACCACCTCGACTACCGGACGCTGCGCGAGCACGCGCACGACATCACAGCAGCGCGGACTGTGCTCACCCACATGTCAACGTCCATGCTCGCCCGGCTAACGGCGACCGACCTACCCGCGGCCTACGACGGAATGACCATCGACATTTGACGGCGGAGTCAAGGCAGTACCCCGCTTGAAGGACGCGTTGGGGCCTCGGACCATACGGTGGCTCCGGCCGTGCACGGACGCGGGTGAACGGCGGCCACTCAGGGGAGTGCTTGCATCCGAGTCTGATGATGAGTGGCGTCCATCTGACGCTGGTTGACGCAGGTAGTCTCGAAACACGATGGAAGAGAACAAGGCACGCCGCGTCGTCGACGCCCTGCGCGATCGTGGCACAGACGCCCAGCTGGCTCGGGTCGGTGTCTACCAGTTCGGGGTCAGCGTCAAGCTCTCCGACGGTCGTGAGGCGACGTGGGACTCAGACGGTACGGCTGCGCTGGAAGCGCAGGTGATGAGCAATGGCGTGCTGGTCGGGTATGTCCCGGCGATCGAGGGCTCCGATAGCTACACCGAAGAGCAGATCATCGACGCGATCCTCCTGACGGACTACGACAAGCCGATCGCATCCCGGCGGCCGACAGCGCCCCCGCCCGCGCCGCCACTGCCCCGAAAGGGCGGCCTATTCCGCCGGTTCATGGACGGCTTCCGCTACCACTGAGGACAGGCAACCCGCCTACGCCGGAGGACGGCCAGCGATTGCGGCCCGCGGACCCACGTCAGCCCGCCAGTCCCTGCGTTGCAGCTACCGGATCGGCCGCTGACCGTGTGGTCACGGTGGTGCTGCTGACGCACAATTGCCCTGGAATTGATCGGAGGAGCCCCTGTGCCATGGCGTCCAAGCCCGATACGGCGGCCGGCCGGCTCGGCAGCCGAACCCCCTGTTCGCGTCACCGTCGATGAAGAGGTGTTCGACGTTACGACGCAGCCGGATCATCCCGGCCACTACCACTACGCATGGATCTCTGGACCAAATCCCGACTACGGATTTTCCTCGGCGTCATCGGACGGACGGCCGTCCACCATGGTCGACCACGAGGAGGCCATCCGGAACTTCCTGTCACACGTGGACCCTGAGACCGGATACATCGAATAGGACGCACTCGACTGCCGCGAGTTGCTAGTCGTACCGGATCTGTTACGGCGGAAACCAGAGAGGACAACGACGTGCGAATCGGCCCGGGGGTGCGGGAGCCGCCGATCGCCGAACATGCCGCTGAGGGTGGCTAGGCTCGGCTCAATTCCCGCCCGGTCCGAGCGCCGGGAAATCCAGGAGGGCCACGTTGTCCGACGAACGCGTGCGAGGTCCGCGTCTTCCGCCGCGATGGTTCATCCGCCTCGTCTGGTCGGCGCACCGCGCGGTCTGCCGCTTTAGCGGTGGCCGGGTGGGGCTGTGGCGTGCGAAGCGCGGCCGATGGGGCACTGTGCGTCTCACGACAACCGGGAGGCGCACCGGCCGGCAGCGCAGCGTGATCGTCGGCTACTTCGAGGATGGCCCGAATCTGGTCACCCTTGCGATGAACGGCTGGGCCGATGGGGAGCCGGCCTGGTGGCTCAACCTGAAAGCGCATCCCGACGCGACGGTCGATCTGGTCAACGGGTCCCGACGGGTGCGGGCACGCGCTGCCGAGGGAGAGGAACGATCGCGCCTGTGGGCCAGGTGGCGCGACATTGACAGGAACCTAGACGGCTATGCGGCGCTGCGGTCGTCGGAGACTGCGGTCGTGATCCTGGAAACACGGCTGACCGGGTCGTGACCATGGCCGAGCTCGACTGGGGTGCGCTCGCGGCGTCGATCGACGGCTCGATCGTCCTCCCGCACACACCCGGGTACGACGATGCCCGACGGCCCGCGATCGCCAACTTCCACGGCGTACGCCCGCAGGCCGTCGTGCGCTGCCAGACCGCCTCCGACGTGGCCGAGACACTAGGGTTCGCAGCTCGCGTCGAGCTGCCGCTGGCGGTCCGCAGCGGCGGCCACTGCTTCGCGGGTCGCTCGTCGACCACTGGGATCGTGCTCGACACGACACCAATGGGCTCGGTCACGGTGTTGGGTGACCTGGCGACAGTCGGCGCCGGGTGTCGGCTCGGGCCGCTGTACGACGCGCTGGCGGAGTCCGTCGTGACAATCCCGGCCGGCTGCGGACCCGACGTTGGGGTCGCCGGGCTCACCCTGGGCGGTGGGCTCGGGATCCTCGGACGCGCGTACGGTCTGACGTCGGACCGACTGGCCGGCGCCGAGATCGTACTCGCGGATGGGCGCCTTGTCGGCTGTGACGACCAGCGGCATCCGGATCTGTTCTGGGCCCTACGAGGTGCCGGTGGCGGTCGATTCGGTGTAGTGACGTCGTTGACCTTCCGTACCGTCCCGGCGCCGACCCTGACGAGCTTCCGTCTGTCCTGGCCGTACTCCCTCGCCGCTCGGGTCATCGAGGCCTGGCAGGCCTGGGCGCCGGACGGGCCGGACGAGCTGGCTGCCAGCCTCCACGTCCGTGCGACGGGTCCAACGACCGAGCCACCTGAGGTCCACGTCTTCGGCACCCTGATGGATGGTGACTCCGATGTGGCCCGGCAGCTGGATCTCCTGGTCGATCGGGTGGGTGTCGAGCCCGACGGGTCGACTCGGCGCATCGCTGACCACCGGGAGTCGAAGCGGCTCCTCGCCGCGCTGTTCCCGGCCGATGAGGGCCAGGTCTTCAGCAAGTCGGAGTTCTTCGACCGGCCACTGACGGGGGATGCGATTGCCCAGCTGCTGACGCGGATCGCCGACGGCCGTCGGTCGGGTGAGTCGCGGATCCTGGACTTCACGCCATGGGACGGCGCCTACAACCGAACTCGACCGGACGCCACCGCGTTCGCACATCGGCGGGCCCGCTTCCTGCTCAAACACGAGGCCGTCGTGGCGCCGTCGGGTCGGGACGCCGCTCGCGACTGGCTGGCCAGATCGTGGTCGATGGTTCATCCCTGGGGTTCGGGTGGGGTGTACCCGAACTTCCCCGACCCGGACCTCGACGACTGGTCGCAGGCGTACCACGGTGCCAACCTGGATCGGCTGCTCCGGGTCAAAGCCGAGTACGACCCGGACGGAGTCTTCCGACCATAGTGGGCTCAGTCGTCCCGGCAGGTCATGTCGGCGGTCTCGCGACTCATCTACCCCAGGCGACTGCCCGAGGCGTGTGACGTCGGGTGTGTGGGCGGCTTGTGCGATGACGCGTCGGATGGCCGGCCCCTGGTCATGGGGTTTGACGCCGGTTGAGCATGGCCATGGCCAGATCGGTGATCTTGTCTCGGAGCGCCGCCTCGTCCAGGTTCGGCTGGAGCAACCCGAGCATAAGGACCGCACCGATGAGTACGGCCTGCAAGTCTGCCGCCGCACTCGCGTTGGTTAGGTCGCCTCTGCGCACCGAGCGTTCGAGCACTTGTGCCATCTGTTTGCGGCCGTCAGCGACGAATGTCGACCGAAAGCGTTCCATGAGTGTGGTGTCCGAAGCGATGTCGCAGATCAGGCCGGGGAAAATGCGCCGCCCCAACGGGCCGGCAACCAGCGCGACGATGCGGGCTGAAAGGGCCTCGATGTCGCCGGTGAGGCTGCCCCGGTCGTCCATGGCTGGCAGCTCGTCCGAGGAGTGCAGCATGAGGTCGAACACCATCTCGGCCTTCGACGGCCAGCGGCGATATATGGAGGTCTTTGCCACCCCGGATCGAGCCGCCACGCCCTCGATGGTCAAAGCCCGATATCCGACATCCTCCAGCAGCCCATGCACCGCCCGATGCAACGCCGCGGTCGTGGCCTGGCCGCGAGGGGGCCGTCCAGCAACTGCGTCGCGGCTGTTGCGTCTTGCCATCCATCCTCCTAGCACTACGCTACGTATCGTAGTGCTACGACGCCGGTCTCACCTGCGCTATGAGGTGATGCCGTGAACCGTATCCAACTGGCGACCCCGCCGTCCGACCCACGGGGGTAACGACGCGGTTCAGCCTGCGGTGCTCCACGGCTGCGTCTCGCTTGGTCTTGACAGCCGGGGCAACGCGCTTGTCCGGCATACTGTCTGTATGTAAACTACGTACAGGCAGTCTGTATTAGAGGTTGGAGCACCATGCCTGCCGTCGACCTATCCTCCGGCACTCTGCACTACCAGCGATCCGGCCGTGGCACCCCCATCGTCTTCCTCCACGGCTACCTCATGGGCGCCAACCTGTGGGATCCCGTGATCCGGCTACTCGACGGCGAGTTCGACTGCATCGCACTTGAGCTGCCCTTCGGCGCCCACCCGACGCCCATGGTGCCTAACGCCGACCTGACCACCGCCGCCGTCGGCCGCCTGGTCGCCGACTTCCTCGAGGCGCTCGACCTCCGCGAGGTCATCCTGGTGGGCAACGACAGCGGCGGCGCCATCGCCCAGGTTGTGGCCGCCCGCCATCCCGAGCGACTCGGTGGGCTGGTGCTGACCAGCTGCGACGCGTTCGACAACCACCCCCCAAAGCTCTTCCGGCCGCTGATCACGGCGGCCCGCATCGGCGTTCTCACGCTCTTGTTGGCGAGCCTCAAGGCCAGGTTGGCGCGTTCGCTCCCCACCACCTATGGCTGGCTAAGTCACCACACACCGCCACACGAGCTGATCGACGGGTGGATCGGTAGCTACTTCGCCGACAAGGGCGTGCGCCGCGACGCCCGCCGGCTCATCGCCGCGCTGGGCGACGACACATTCATGGGCCAGGTCGCCGCCGAGCTGGCCGGCTTCACCAAACCTGCGCTGTTGGCCTGGGCGGCCGACGACAAGTTCTTCCCGCTCGAGCACGCCCGCCGCCTGGCCTCGATTCTTCCCGATGCCCGCCTGGAACTGATCCCCGGCAGCCGCACCTGGGTCATGCGCGACCAGCCGGAGCGCACCGCTCACCTCATCGGCCGGTTCGCCCGGCGCGTGGAAGACATCGGCATCGATGTACCGCTGCGTGCGGGACAACGACCCGATCTGCCCCGGTGACCTCGTGCGCTTCACTGACAGCGGCCGACCGCTGTGCGTCGACTGCGGGGGTGGCCTCACCAATGAAGCTGCGCCACTGTCCACGTCGGTTCACGCCCCGCTGGTGGATCACCCGCTACTGGCACAACCGGGCCCTGCTCGACGACTACTGGGACGCAGCACAGCGGATCTCGCCGTCGACCCGAAGGTGTGGCACAAGGAAGGGCTGCGTGGCACGGGCCGCACACCCGCAAGCACCGACCGCTGAAGGCGAGCAGGCGACAAGGACCGAAGGACCACTGCGATGAGTGACACACAAATCCCGGTCAGCCGAGCTGCTGCGCCGGTGTCAGGGAACCTGCGCGCAATCAACATCGATGAGGACGCCTGTACCGCCACGGTGCTCGGTTTCGTCCATCGAGCTCTGAGCCAGGACCTGGTTGAGGCGTCGCCGCACACGGACAGTTGACCCATGGACAGGCTGGCGCGCGCCGTTACTGAGCTGCTGGCACCTCCCAACCTAGCCGTCGGCCAGCTGCTGTTGGTGGGCTGGCACAGTGCTCCCGGCGCGGCCGGGCTCGGCTGGGGGCTGTTCGCCGCGACCATGTGCGTCCTGGTTCCCTATGGCATCGTCATCGCCGGAGTCCGCCGCCGCCGATGGACCGACCGGCACCTGCGAGACCGCACGCAGCGCCCCATCCCGCTACTGGCCGGCATCGCCTCGATCACAACGGGGCTGGCCATGCTCGTCGTCCTGGACGGTCCCCGACAGCTGGTCGCGCTCGTGGCCGCAATCCTGACCGCCCTGGTGGCGACGCTGGTGGTGACCTTGTGGTGGAAGCTGTCGGTCCACGCTGCTGCGGCAAGCGGAACGGCCGCCATCCTCGCCCTCACCTTGGGCCCGGCGCTCACCCTGAGCGCCCCCGCAGTAGCGCTGGTGGCGTGGTCGCGGGTTCGGCTCGGTGACCACACCACGGCCCAAACCGTCGCCGGCGCCGCGGTGGGCGGACTGATCGCCACCATCGTCTTCGTTGTCCTTCGCTGAGCGATGGGTCCGTTCCCAGGGAGGCCCCGTCGCTTGCCATCAACTGAGCATCAACGCTACGCTACGTACCGTAGCGTAGCACTCTGGCCTGCGCCGATTCCATGGTTCGAGGTGATGTTGTGAACCGCATCCAATTCGCCACTGCAGGCCTGTTCGCTGCCTGGGCGGCCCACGACCTCGAGGAGTTGGCGACCATGAGCGACAACTCCCGCGCCCTGGCGGCCCGGCTGCCCGACCGGCTGCCGGTGCCGGCTTCGGTACGAGATCACGGCCTCACCGACCGCTATG
Source organism: Actinomycetota bacterium (assembly GCA_046727475.1). Classification (GTDB taxonomy): domain Bacteria; phylum Actinomycetota; class Actinomycetes; order Jiangellales; family Jiangellaceae; genus DAIUDS01. Next base: position 21,465 of record JBKPCP010000004.1, read on the forward strand.
TCGTCACCGGTGTCGCGACGGTTGGGCTGGTTGTCGCGGCGGCCGCTGTGCGCGGTTACCGAACGCAGGGCCGATCGGCCTTCTACCAAAACACGCTCCTGGGTTTCGGCCTGCACGGGCTCGGTCATATCGGCGTGAGCCTGCTGGCCCGCGGCTACATCAGCGGTGTTGCCACGTCCCCCACTATCGTCGTCCTGTTCTGGCTGTGGGCCGCCCGGGCCCTCAACCAGGCGGGTGTTCCGAACCGGCGCAGCGTTCCGGCTGCGATCGCCCTCGCCGCAGGGTCCATCGCCGGCGGCCATCTCGTAGCCGCCCTGCTGACCAAGATCCAGCCCTGACG
>JBKPCP010000005.1:0-10427 GCA_046727475.1 Actinomycetota bacterium
GCGGGTCTCGACGAGTTCGAGATCCACCCGGCGCTCGCGCTGGGGAAAGAACGGAATGCCACCGCCAACCAGCACCGGGTAGACCATGGCCCGGTACTCGTCGATCAGACCCAACGCGGCCGCCTCGGCGGCGAGAGTCGCACCGCCGATCGCGATGTCGCCCTCCCCCGGCTCGGCTCGCAACCGCTCGATCTCCTCCGCCAGGCCGCCGGAGGCCAGGCGGGCATTGCCCTGCACCGCCGACAGCGAGGTGGAGAACACCACCTTGGGGAGCGGCTTCCAGAGCGCGGCCCACTCGAGCTCTGAGTCGTCGAGCGATGGATCCTGGTCGGCGGTCTCCCAGTACAGCATCGTCTCGTACAGCCGTCGTCCCAACAGGTGGACGCCGACCTCTCGAATCTCGTCGATCCAGAAGCGAAAGACCTCCTCGTCAGGCCCCGTCCAGTCGAAGTCGCCGTCCGGCCCGACGATGTAGCCGTCAAGTGAGACGTTCATCGAATAGGTCAGGCTGCGCATCAGAAGCCTCCTCAGCAACGGGTCAGACGGTATGACCGCCGGGCGAGTAGAGCTTGACACTGACGCCGAGCTGTCAGTGTTCGCCGCATCTCGACAGTTCGAGCCGAGGCTACGTAGCCATGTCGACGAAGCGGCTGTAGTGGCCCTGGAAGGCCACGGTGATCGTGGCCGTGGGGCCGTTGCGGTGTTTGGCCACGATGAAGTCGGCCTCGCCGGCGCGCGGGGACTCCTTCTCGTACGCGTCCTCACGGTGCAGCAGGATGACCATGTCGGAGTCCTGCTCGATGCTGCCCGACTCGCGTAGGTCAGCCAGCATGGGCTTCTTGTCGGTCCTCTGCTCGGCACTTCGGTTCAGCTGGCTGATCGCGATGACGGGAACGTCCAACTCCTTCGCGAGCAGCTTCAATGCTCGGGAGAACTCGGCGACCTCCTGCTGCCGGCTCTCGACCCGCTTGCCGCTGGTCATCAGCTGCAGATAGTCGATGATCACGAGGCGCAGATCGTGGCGCTGCTTGAGCCGCCGGCACTTCGCCCGGATCTCCATCATCGTCATGTTCGGCGAGTCGTCGATGAACAGGGGCGCACTGGACACCTCGCCGGTCCGGCGGGCGATCCGACCCCAGTCGTCGTCGGTCATCTGCCCGGAGCGCATGTGGTGCAGCGGCACCCGGGCCTCCGCCGACAGGAGCCGCATCGTGATCTCGTTGCGGCTCATCTCCAACGAGAACATCACCGAGGTGAGCTGATGGCGGATGGATGCAGCGCGAGCTATGTCGAGCCCCAATGTGGAGTTGTGGGTCGGAGTGCATGACCGGCCAGCCAGATAGAGATGCTCCGCATTGCCGACTTCGACACACCGCACGGGTACCGACTCGACCCGGCGGACATCGACGACCATCCGGGCCGTGGGTGCGTGGTCAAACCGCTGACGCTGTCGCTTGCGGGCGAGGTTGAAGACCGGCTCACCCGGCGTGAACGCGATCCGGTAGCACGTTGAGCTTTCTTCGGTCCGACCGTTGACACGGCGAGTTCGGATCCGTGCCCGGTAGCCGAGTGTATGGATCAGCTCCAGGGTGTCCTCAGCGAGACGCCGGTTGGTGACGTCGAACTGGACACAGCCCGTCCTGTTGATCGTTCCGTCCGTGTCGAGCAACCCCGCGAGCAACGCGCGCCGCTGCCTCTCGGAGCCGCGGAGGTAGATCGCAGGGATGTGCTTGTTACGGAGGACCCCCATGCTGCGCAGGATTGCGTTCACCGTGCCGTGATCACGGTGGCAAGCCTGACAGCGGCGCATGCCGGAGGATGGCTTCCCACAGTCAGGGCAGGTCGGCGGGCCTACCGGCGGTGAGACCACCGTCGCCCGCCCGCCACAGGAGCGACCACAGGTGCGCACCTGAGAGGTCAGGGGCACGAATAGAGCGCCGCACACGACACACGCACGGGTGGGGAGCGCCGGGCGTGGGATTCGTAGCCGGTAGCGGTGCGGCCGGTACTCCGTGACCTCGATGCCTTCCGCGCGGACCTGTGTCGCGATCTCGGGATCGTGCGACGTGTACACCGCACCGGCGGAGTCTCCGTCGCCGAGCCAAACGCCCAGTGTGTACGGCGGCAATGGCAGCGCCGTCTCGGGCAGGTCGAAGGGCTTGGCGAGGCGGACCGCATGGTTGGGCCGACGGTCGGCCGACGCGCATCTGACGGTGGCGGCCATGTGCTCGGTCGTGACCACCTCGTCGTGAACGCCGGCGTGCCAGACGTTCACCGGTCGCGATACTCGCTTGGCAAGCGTGGTCAGCAATGCTCGGCGGGAGTACACCGGTGCATGCCACACATACGAGCGCCATGGATCACGGGCCTGCCGTGGTCGCCGTTCGACCGATGCGAGTTCTGCGACAACACTGTGGACGACGTTCTTGAACTCTGCGCCGGCCTCGGCCACTGCCTCGGTGCTGGTGATTAGCCGATCGGGCTCACGAAGCGAGGCCTCGGCAACGGCACAGGCGGTGCTGACGACACCGGAGGGCCAGTAATACCGAGCGGGCTTTCGTTCCGTAGCAGCTCGGCGGGCGGCCCGTGTCGTCGTGACCCACTGGTGCTGGCCATCGGCAACGATCACAGAGCCGTCGGAAAACTCCACCTCGTAGCACGGGCGATCGGTCATCACCCCCGTCGCCGCCACGACCCGGGTCGGCTTGCCGTCCGCACCGATCAGCTCGTCGCCGACCCGCACGGCACCCATCGTCGTCCAGCCGGTGGGCGTCGGCAGCTGGGTGTCCAGGGCCAGTGCCTTGCCAATGGCCGGTCTTGCGGCAATTACGATCATCTGCCCGGGATGGAGGCCGTTCGTGAGAGCGTCGAGGTCGGCGAATCCGGTGGGGACGCCGACCATCTGGCCGCCGCGCGAGCCGATCGCCTCGATCTCGTCGAGGGTGCCTTCCATGATGTCGCCGAGCGGCAGGTAGTCCTCGGACGTGCGGCGGTCGGTGACGGAGTAGACCTCGGCCTGGGCTCGGTCGACGATATCGTCGGCCTCGCCGTCGCCGCCGTAGCCCATCTGCACGATGCGGGTGCCCGCCTCGACCAGCCGCCGCAGCAGGGCGTGCTCGCGCACGATGGCGGCGTAGAAACCGGCGTTCGCCGCCGTCGGAACCGACGAGACCAGCGTGTGCAGGTACGGCGCGCCCCCGATACGTCCGAGCTCGCCGCGCTTCTTCAGCTCATCGGCGACGGTGAGGGGATCGGCGGGCTCGCCCCGGCCATACAGGTCGAGGACCGCCTCGTAGACGGTCTCGTGCGCGGGGCGGTAGAAGTCGTGCCCCCGCAGGACCTCGACGACGTCGGCGATCGCGTCCTTGGACAGGAGCATGCCGCCGAGCACCGCCTGCTCGGCTGCGACGTCCTGGGGCGGTGTGCGGTCGTAGCCGCGTGCCGCCTGCTCGTCTCGACGGTCGGGTAGCTCTGCGACACTCACAGCTGCCCTCCCCCGCGCACATCGACTCGTACACCTGTTCTAGCAGACGGGTCCGACAACGACGCGGCGAGCCCGTCCGCACCTCGACGCCGGCCGAACGCTACGGGCGCCGACCACGCAGCGAAAGGAAGGGACACACATCCCTTGTGGAGGCGACCGGGAAAGCCGTGGAAAGCCGTCCCCAGGCTGTTGACAACTCTGGGGACAACTGGTGCACAGACGGACATGCAGCCCAACCAGCTCGACCCCGAACAGGCGAGATTTCGTCCACCGGCTGTGGACGGAATTCCATCGCGGCCGATCTCACGATGTGAGACGCGCACCAAATGAGCCGAAGCCCGTCCGTAGCGTCGGATCCTGCCATGCGTCGACCCGGTAGTCCGTTCGTGCGCCGCCGTCACGCGGCCGACGGCGAGATCCTGCGCCTGGCCCTGCCGGCCCTCGGCGCGCTCGTGGCCGAACCGCTGTTTCTGCTCGCCGATTCGGCGATCGTCGGCCACCTCGGCACGCCCGAGCTCGCGGCCCTCGGCGTCGCCGGCACCGTGCTCGCCACGTTGGTCAACGTGTCGATCTTTCTGGCGTACGGGACGACGGCTGCGGTGGCAAGGATGCTCGGGGCTGCGGATCTGCGCGGAGCCATGCACCAGGGCATCGACGGCTGCTGGCTCGCTCTGCTCGTCGGCGTCGTCACGGCGGTCGTGGGATGGCCGCTCAGCCCGTGGATCGTCTCGTTGTTCGGGCCCTCGGCCGAGGTGGCCGGGCACGCCGAGACCTACCTGCGGATCAGCCTGCTCGGCATCCCGGCGATGCTGCTCGTCCTCGCCGCAACCGGGGTGCTGCGCGGCCTGCAAGACACTCGGACGCCGCTCGTCGTCGCCATCGGCGGTGCCGTCGCCAACGTCATCCTGAACGTCCTCCTCGTTTACGGGCTCGACCTGGGGATCGGCGGCTCGGCGCTCGGAACCGTCATCGCGCAGACGGCCATGGCCGCGGCGTTCGTCCGCGTCGTAGTGCGCGGCGCCCGCCGGCACGGAGCGTCGCTGCGCCCGGCCTGGCCCGGAGTTCGCCGGTCCTTCGGGGCGGGCCTTCCGCTGATCGTGCGCACCGTGTCGATGCGGGTGGCGCTCATCGTGGCCACGGCCGTTGCCGCCGGTCTCGGTACGGCGGAGCTCGCCGCACACCAGGTCGCGTTCACCACCTGGACGCTGCTGGCGCTCATTCTCGACGCGGTCGCGATTGCGGCCCAGGCGCTGGTCGGCCGTGCGCTGGGTGCGGGTGACGTCGCCGGCGCCAGGTCCGTCACCAGGCGGATGATCCAGTGGGGTGTCCTGGCGGGTGCCGTCCTCGCCGTCCTGCTGCTCGTGACCGGTTCGGTGTACGCGCAGCTGTTCAGCGGCGATGCCGAGGTGCGGTCGCTGCTGATCGCGACCCTGGTGGTCGCCGCCGTCATGCAGCCGGTGTGTGGCTGGGTGTTCGTTCTCGACGGAGTGCTCATCGGAGCCGGCGACGGTCGCTACCTCGCCGTCGCCTCCACCCTGAGTGTTGCTGCCTTTCTGCCGGCAGCCCTGGTCGTCGCGGCGCTCGACCTCTCCGGCAGCACCGGCCTGGTGGCGCTGTGGGGCGCCATCGGTGTGTGGATGCTGGCGCGCCTGGTCACGCTGACCCACCGCGAGCGCTCCGGTGCGTGGCTCGTCACCGGCGCGACCCGCTAGCGGCGGGGAGCGAGCCCTTCGAGGGTGACGTCGAGGAACCGGTTCGCCAGGCTCTTGTCGAGCGGACGCTCCGGATCCCGCATCGTCCAGTGCAATATCGGCGCGGTGATCACGTGCAGCATCAGTTCGAGGTCGAGATCGTCGCGGAGCTCCCCGCGTGCGACCGCCGCGCGCAAGACCCCTCGCATGACCTCGCGGCGAGGCTCGATCACGGTGTTGATGTAGCGCCGAGCGAGCTCCGGATGACGTCCGACCTCGCCCATGAAGCAGGCGTAGATGCGCCGCTGGCGAGCCGCCTCGTACCCGGCCATCTGGCTGTCGAGAAGAATCATCATGTCTTCGCGCAGCGAGCGGCCCGCGGGCCGGGGAAGCGGGCCCTTGAGTGTCGCCATTGCGTCGACGATCAGTGCTTCCTTGTTGGGCCAGCGCCGGTAGACCGTCGCCTTGCCGACCCCGGCGCGAGCCGCGACCCCCTCGATCGACAGCGGGGTGACACCGACCTCGCCCAGCAGGTCGAGCGTCGCGCTGATGATCGCCCGGTCGGCGTCCTCGCTGCGCGGGCGACCGCTGCGACGCTCGACCTGCTCCGTGTGTGTCACCGTTCTCCCGTCATACCCCTGCCGGCTCGACGGCCTCATCTTCCGGCCGGACCGTCTCGACGGCGGGCGCGGGCTGCCGACCCGGCAGGTACCGCATCACCACCATCGTACTGAGCGCGGCAACTGCCGCCGCCAGGAAGGCAGCCAGGTGCATGCCGTCGAGGAAGGCGCCGAACGCTACGTTGCGGACGGCCGCTACCGCGTCTGGGCCGATTTCAGCTGCCGTCGCGAGCGTCGAGCCCAGCGATTCCCCCGCTCCCTCACGAACGCTCGCCGGCAGCGTGGACAGGACAGGCGAGACTCCGTCGCGGTACTGGGAGGCCAGCACCGACCCGAGCACGGCGACGCCCAGCGCCCCACCGATCTGGCGCATCGTGTTGTTCATCGCCGAGCCAACCCCGGCCTTCTCGCGGGGCACAGACCCCATGATCGCTGTGGTGACCGGCGGCATGACGCCTGCAATGCCGGCGCCCTGCAGGAAGAACAGCACCCCGATCGGCCACAGTGAGGTATCCGCGTCGACGAACCCCAGCGCCAGCAAGGTAAACGCCACGATGCCCAGTCCGGTCCCCGCCACTCCCCGGACGCCGAAGCGCGTGACCATTGACGCCGAGAGCGGAGAGAACACCATCTGCGCCGCCGCGAACGGCAGGAACAGCAGACCGGTTTCCAGCGGAGAGAAGCCACGGATCAGCTGCCAGTAGAACGTCATGAAGAACAGCACGCCCATCATGGCGAAGAAGAGCAGGCCGACCGCCGAGACCGACGCCGAGAAGCTCGGGTTGCGGAACAACCGGACGTCGAGTGCCGGATGGTCGCTGCGCAGCTCGTACCACAAGAAGATGCCCAGGATGGCAAGGCCACCGAGCGCCGGCGCCCAGACCCCCAGCGCCGTGATCGAGCCGCGCTCGCCGCCCTCGATGATCCCGTACACGAGCAGCACGAGCCCAGCGACGGACAGCAGCACGCCACCAGGATCGAGCCGCCCCGGGTCTGGATCCCGAGACTCGGGAACCAGCCACAGGACGAACGCCACCCCGATCGCGATCACAGGAATGTTGATGAGGAACACCGAGCCCCACCAGAACGACTCGAGCAGCAGACCACCGACGACCGGGCCGATCACCACGGCCAGTCCCACCGATGCCGTCCAAATGCCGATCGCCTTGCCCCGCTCCTCCGGCTCGAAGACATTGCTGATGATCGACAGCGTCGACGGCATCACCGCCGCGCCACCGATGCCCATCAGCGCGCGGGCGACGATCAGCTGCTCCGGTGACTGTGCGTACGCCGACGCGAGCGAAGCCAGACCGAACAAGACCAGCCCGACGACGAGCATCCGCTTTCGGCCGAACCGGTCACCGAGCAGGCCGAACGTGAAGAGCAGTCCGGCAAAGACCAGCGTGTACGAATTTATGGACCAGGCCAGCTCGCTCTGGGTGGCGCCCAGGTCCTCCTGAATCAGCTTCAGAGCGACGTTGAGCACGGTGTTGTCGAGCACGACGACGAGCAGGCTCACGACGAGTACGCCGAGGATCGCCCATCGCCGCTCGTGAATCGCCTTGGCCTCCACGGGCGTCTCCCATTCGCGACGGATGTCCAGTTCCGATACGGTCCTGTTCCGTATCGATGCACGAAACGCTACGCGCGACCCGGCCCGATACGCAACCGTCTCGTATCGAAATCTCGAAGGATCCCCGTGCTGAACCCGTGCAGGATGTCGTGAGAAGCTGGCCGACCGTGGCCAGCACTGGAAGAGACGTATCCGCCGGACAGGGAGATGCGGATGAATCTGCTGGCACTGCCCGTCGTCCTGACGTTCTCGTTCGTGACCGCGCTGCTCTTCGGACTGGCAGCTCAACGACTGCTCGGCATCCGGCTCGGTCTGGTACGGCTGTTCATCGCGGGCATCTTCGCGATGCTGATCAACTGGCCGATCCAGTCCGCCATGCTCGGCGACCTCGCGGACGGCGAACCCACCGGCCGCGACGCCGTGCCCGGGCTGTTCTTCGTACTCCTCGCGGCAGCATGCACGATCTTGGCCTCGATGGTCTTCGTGGTGCTGATCGAGGCGTTCGTTCCGCTCGGCTCCGTGCCGCCGCCGCTGGTGTGGGGCCGCGGCCTACGAGCGAGGATCGCACGCACCCGTCGCTACTGGCAGATCGTCGGCATCGGGCTGCGGCACGGCCTGGGCCCCTTCCTGCGCGACACCCGTCGGCGCGGACTGGACGCACCGGGCCGGCGTACTGAGCTGGGCCGCGCACTCACGCAGACGCTCAACGCCGGCGGCGTCACGTTCGTGAAGCTGGGGCAGCTCCTCTCGACGCGTCCGGACCTGCTGTCGCAGGAGGTCGTCGACGAGCTGAGTCGGCTTCAGGACCGCGCCGACCCGGTGCCGTGGGCGGACGTTCAATCGGTCCTGGAGTCAGAGCTCGGCGCGCCCGTGGACGAGGTGTTCGGGTCATTCGACCGCACGCCCCTGGCCGCCGCGTCGGTCGGCCAGGTCCACAGTGCCCGGCTTCGGTCCGGAGCAGACGTCGTCGTCAAGGTGCAGCGCCCCGGAATCCGGCCCGTCGTTGAACGGGACCTGGACATCGCCCAGCGCCTCGCCCAGCGGCTGCAGGAAGGCACCGCTTGGGGACGTGCGCTGGGGGTTCGCGTGCTCGCCGACGGGCTGTCCGCCGCGATCCGGGAGGAGCTCGACTACCGGATCGAGGCGGAGAACATCCGCACGATCGCTGCGTCCGTCGCGAGCCGGCGGGGTGTCAGCGTGCCGGCGATACACCCAGAGGTCTGCAGCGAGCGCGTGCTCGTCATGGAGCGGCTGCACGGGACGCCGATCAACGTCGTCGCACGCGAGCCGGGCCCCGATCGGCTCGCGCTCGCTCGGTCGCTGCTCGACTGCCTGCTCCGGCAGATCCTGCTCGACGGCACGTTCCACGCCGACCCGCACGCGGGCAATGTGCTGGTACTCGACGACGGCCGCGTGGGCATGCTGGACTTCGGCTCAGTCGGCCGGGTCGATGCAGGCCTGCGCGACGCCCTGCAGCGGCTGCTACTCGCCGTCGATCGGGGTGACCCGCTCGGCACGACTGATGCTCTTCTCGAGCTGGTGCCACGCCCGGACGCCGTCGACGAGCAGCGCCTGGAACGCGACCTCGGCCGCCTCATCACCCGCCACATCGGCAGCGCCTCCCCGTCCAGCGTGCGCATGTTCGGCGACCTGTTCCGTATCGTCGCGAATCACGGCCTGTCGATCCCGCCGGAGCTGGCTGCCGTGTTCCGTGCCCTCGGGACCATCGAAGGCACGATCGAACGCCTCGCGCCCGGCTTCGACTTCGTCACCGAGGCACGGGCGCTAGCCGGGACCTATGTCACCGAGCAAGTCCGCCCAGACACCGTCCGGCACGCGGTCGGCGATGAGCTCGTCGCCCTGCTGCCGATTCTCCGACGGCTGCCACGACGGGTGGAACGCATCGCCAACGCCGTCGAGCACGGCCGGCTCGGGGTGAACGTCCGGCTGTTCGCCGACGAGCGTGACCGTGACGTCGTCACCGACCTGCTGCACCAGGTGCTGTTGGCGTTCCTCGCGGCGACGGTCGGGATCATGGCGGTCCTGCTTCTCGGCACCGGAGGCGGCCCGATGGTCACCGACACGGTGAGCCTGTACGCCCTGTTCGGCTACAACCTGCTCGTCGTCAGCGCGGTGCTCGGCCTGCGGGTGCTCGCAGCGATCTTCCGCCGCGGCTGAGCACCGTCAGGGCGAAGGAAGCCAGGTGCGGGCACCGGCGCCGGACGTGATCAGGCCCTGGGTGGGGGTCGTTCAGGAGGAGACGACGTCGAGCTGGACGGTCGCGGCGACCTCCGGGTGCAGCCGAACGGTGACGGAGTGAGCGCCAACCGTCTTGATCGGGTTGCCCACCTCGATCCGCCGCTTGTCGACGGCCGGACCACCCGCGGCCGAGACCGCAGAGGCGATATCGGCCGGCGTCACCGCGCCGAAGAGGCGGCCGGCGTTGCCCGCCCGTGCCGACAGGCGCACCGGCGTGGATTCGAGCCTCGACTTCACCGCCTGCGCGGTGTCGAGGTCGGTGATGTCACGGACCGAGCGGGCCCGGCGGATCGCCTCGAGCTGCTTCTCGCCACCCCGCGTCCATGCGATCGCGAGGCCCCGCGGCATGAGGTAGTTGCGGCCGTAGCCGTCCTTGACCTCGACCACGTCGCCCGCGGTACCGAGGCCGGAGACCTCCTGGGTGAGGATCAGTTTCATCGCTATCACACCCCTCAGCGCGCGGTGGAGGTGTACGGCAGCAGCGCCACCTCGCGGGCGTTCTTGATCGCTACGGCAATGTCGCGCTGATGCCGGGTGCAGCACCCGGTCACGCGACGGGCCCGGATCTTGCCACGGTCGGAGATGTACTTCCGCAGCAGCCCGGTGTCCTTGTAGTCGACGTACTTGACCTTGTCCTTACAGAATGCGCAGACCTTCTTCTTCGGCTTGCGCACAGCGGGTTTTGCCATCGTGGTGCTCCTAGCTGAAGGGGAGCCCGGACAGTGCCGGCCAGCGGGCTGGCGGCGGCGACCGGGATGGTCGGTTCAGACCTAGAACGGGGGCTCGTCCCCGGAAGGTGC
>JBKPCP010000006.1:0-21769 GCA_046727475.1 Actinomycetota bacterium
GTCAGGAGGACCTCTCCGGTCTCACAGCGCTTCCGGCGGCACCGGCGGGTGGCGCCCGCGTCGCCGTCGGCGTAGACGACCTGGCACGCCCCAGGGCTCCACAAACTGGTATATAGCACCCACGGCAACGACCCAGCGGTCAGTCGCTGCCAGCGTGAACCGTCTCCACGACCCGTGCCAGCACGTCCGGGTCGGTCGAGGGTAGGACACCGTGCCCGAGGTTGAAGACGTGACCTGGGGCCGCGCGTCCTTCGGCGACGACGCGGCGGACCTCTCGCTCGACGACCCGCCAGTCGGCACCCAGGATCGCCGGATCCAGGTTGCCCTGCACCGCTTTCCCCGGCGCCCGCCGGGCGGCCTCGTCCAGCGGCAACCGCCAGTCAACCCCGATGACGTCGGCACCGGCCGAGCCCATCAGACCCAACAGCTCGGAGGTGCCCACACCGAAGTGGATGCGCGGCACACCGAGATCACCCACGGCGGACAAGACGTCGGCGCTGTGTGGCAGCACGTACGTCTCGTAGTCGCGCGCCGACAGAGCGCCGGCCCATGAGTCGAACAGCTGCACGGCGCGCGCTCCCGCGAGGACCTGCACGCGTAAGAATGCGGCCGAGATCACCGCGATCCGCGCGAGGAGGTCGTGCCAGAGGTCGGGCTCGCTGCACATGAGCGCCTTGGTCCTCTCATGGGTGCGCGACGGGCCACCCTCGACCAGGTACGACGCCAAGGTGAACGGCGCACCGGCGAAGCCGATCAGCGGCGTCTCCCCGAGCTCGTCCACCAGAGCGCGCACGGCCTGGTCGATGTAGGGCACGTCGTCCGGCTCTAGGGGTCGAAGCACCCCCAGGTCGGCCCGGGTTCGGATCGAATGGTCCAGGACCGGACCCACGCCCGGCTTGATGTCGACGCCCACGCCGACGGCACGGAGCGGGACGACGATGTCGGAGAAGAGGATGGCGGCGTCGACCCCGTACCGGCGAACCGGCTGGAGCGTGATCTCGACGACGAGGTCCGGGCGCGAGCACGACTCGAGCATCGGGACGCCTTCGCGGATCTTGCGGTATTCGGGCAGCGACCGGCCGGCTTGGCGCATGAACCACACCGGCGTTCGGTCAGGGCGTTCGCCCCTACAGGCCCGCAGGAAGGGTCCGTCGTGGATCACCGCCCGATCGTCCCACGGGCGCGCCTGCGGCTTCGCTGCCGCCACCCGCCGTACGCTGCCCGGGTGGCACGGAGCAACGGCCCGGACCGCACCGCGTCCGACATCCCTACCGCCTTCACCGAGGCGGTCGAGACGCTGCGCTCGGCGCGTCTGCGCTCCGAGGTGGTCGTGGAGGAGACTCCCGCTCCGAAACGGCTCGCGCCCTTCGCGTTCGCCCTCACCGCGGACGTCGCCGGCGACGCGGCGTCCGGCCGCCTGGTCCTGTTGCACGATCCGCATGGGCAGGAGGCCTGGCACGGTGAATTCCGGCTGGTGACCTACGTCCGAGCCTCGCTCGAGCCCGAGATGGCCGCCGATCCGCTGATCCTCGGCGTCGGCTGGGCCTGGCTGAGCGAGGCCCTGGCCGGCCGGTCCGCTCCGCACACGGCCGCAAGCGGAACGGTCACCCGAGTCGCGTCGGAGTCGTTCGGCCTGATGGCCCAGGAGCCTGCGTCCGCCGAGATCGAGATCCGGGCCTCGTGGACACCGCTCGACACCGACCTGGCCCCACACGCCCTGGCCTGGGGCGACATGCTGGCTCTCGCCGCGGGGTTGGCGCCCCTGCCGGCCGGAGTGGTCGCGATTCCGCCGCCGCGGGGTGGTTCGGCCCGGTGACCGAACCGCCCGTCCCGCTCCTTGCGCCGCGTGAAGGTCTGCCTGCGGTCGTCGCCGACGCAGAAGCCCTGGCCACTACCGTCCAAGCCTTCGCGACGGCCCGGGGCCCGGTGGCGGTCGACGCCGAACGCGCGTCGGGCTACCGGTACGGGCACCGGGCCTACCTCGTTCAGCTCCGCCGGGCCGGAGCCGGCACGGCTCTGATCGACCCGCTCGGCTGCCCCGACCTCTCCTCGCTCGGAGATGCGCTGTCCGGTGTCGAGTGGGTGCTCCATGCCGCGAGCCAGGACCTGCCGTGTCTCGCCGAGATCGGGATGAGACCGTCGACGCTGTTCGACACCGAGCTTGCCGGACGGCTGCTCGGCTATCCTCGGGTCGGGCTGGCGCCATTGGTGGAGAGCGTCCTCGGGTTCGCGCTCGAGAAGGGGCACTCGGCGGCGGACTGGTCGACCCGACCACTTCCCGAGCCGTGGTTGCGCTATGCCGCTCTCGACGTCGAGCTGCTCATCGAGCTGCGCGACGTGCTCGAGGACCAGCTTCGCGAGGCCGGCAAGTTGGATTGGGCGCACGAGGAGTTCACCGCGTTGGCGGCAGCCGGTCCCCCGGAGCCGCGGTCCGAACCCTGGCGTCGCACCTCGGGCCTGCACCGCGTCCGGGACCGACGCCGACTCGCCGCGGTGCGGGAGCTGTGGCAGGAGCGGGACCGGCTGGCACGGCGCCGTGACGTGTCACCCGGTCGGGTTCTTCCCGACGCGGCGATGGTCGAAGCGGCGCTCGCGATGCCTGCCGGGCCCGCCGAGCTGGCGACAATTCCGCTGTTCCGAGGACGCGCGCAACGGCGTGAGGCGGATCGGTGGGCGCGCGCCATCGAGCGGGCCCGGGTTGTGGCCGACCACGACCTGCCGACGCTCGCCGCGCGATACGACGGCCCACCTCCCGCCCGATCGTGGGCGTCACGCGACCCGGCCGCCGCAGCGCGGCTCGTCGCCGCGCGGGCGGTCGTCGCCGAGGTCGCCGAGTCGCACGGCCTTCCAGTCGAGAACCTGCTCTCGCCCGAGACGTTGCGCAGGGCGGCTTGGGCGCCACCCGACCCGCCGTCCGAGGAAAGCGTCGCCGCGGTCTTCCGTGAGCGGGGCGCACGGGAGTGGCAGATCCGGCTGACCGCCGGCCCGGTCAGCGAGGTGTTCGCTGCTGTTCCGGCGTCGTAAGGATCCCCCCAACGCCCCTGCAGCGACGCCTCGATGCCAAATCACTCGGAGGCCGAGCCGGAACCCGAACCGGAGCCGGAACCCGAACCGGAACCCGAGCCCGAGCCCGAGCCGGAGCCCGACCCACTGTCGGATCCGTCGTCGGAGCATCCGGCAAGGCCGATGGCGAGCACGGCGACGATGGCCGCGGCCCGGCGGGCCGCGCGCGAACGAGGTGTCTTCATGGGACGAGAGTCCTTTCTCTGTCGATCTCGCCCGGCTCGGGATGCTGGGACCGCACGGATCGCGCTCCCACCACCAGCAGGACGATGACGGCGGCCATCCACCCGATGTGGAGTGGCCAGAAGCCGGGCCCCTGGGCCCGGTAGTCGGGGAAGATCGGGCGCAGTGCCTGGTAGACCGGGTCGTTGACGCCCTCGAAGCCGACGACCCAGGTGACCTGTCTGGCCCAGCCGTCCAGCAGCAGGGCACCGAGGTGGATCACGCCTACAGCGCCCAGCACCAGCGCAAGACGTTGCGCGCGAGGAGGCATTCGGCCGATCCACCACAATGCCGCCACCGCGGCGAGCGGCAGCACCACGACGACCTGCCGGCCGGGCCACCAGTACCCGTGCATGGTCAACGCCATCCAGGTCGCCACGGCCCACCCGGCCAGCAACGGGACGGCGACGACCGCACGGCGATGCCGCAGAGAGGACGCGCCCGCGACCAGCAGGGCGGCGACGGCCGGCACCGCGAGCAACCACGCCGGCTGCCACGACACCAGGCCGTACGCCCGGTCGGTCAGCAGGGCAACCAGCCGAAGCGACCGGCCGATGTAGTCGGGCTCGGTGCCGACGACGGAGAACTCGCCCGTCTGTTCGAAATGGTCCCCGGTCGCGTAGACGGTCCAGCCTCCCCAGAGCAGGCGGTGGACGAGCAGGTAGATCACACCGGACACGGCCAGACCGACGGCGAGCCCGCCGGCCGCGCGTCGCCGCCCCTCCCTCACCAGGCGGACGAGCACGACCGCAGCGAGCGCGGCTGCGACCGGGAAGTACTTCACGCCCAGCCAGGGAAGCGCCGTGAGCGCGAGCGCCAGCCCGACCAGAGCGGTTCGCCGCAGCGGCCCGGTTGCCAGTGCCACCCCGGTCAGCAGGGCCAGCGCTGCCAGTACCTCCGGGTAGACCTGCTGGCCGTAGACCGCGATCGGAGGCGACGCCCCGAGCACAGCGACGCCGACGCCCGCCACGACCACCGGTGTGTCGAAACGCCGCACCGCGAGCCAGACCAGCAGCGCCGACGTGACACCGGCCAGCACCGCGATCAGCACCTTCGCACCCACCCAGCCGGCTAACCCCATGGGCACGGCGAGCAGCAGAGGCAGGAGCGGATCGTGTGGACTGAGTTGCCGGCCGTCATCGAGTTCGCTGGTCTGGATTGGTAACTCGGCGTCGAAGAAGTCGCGGTAGCGCTCGTCCGCCAGTTCGTCGGCCACGTCGAGGTCGTGGTCCTCCCACAGTGAGAGCGCCGTCAGCAGGTACTCGGGTTCGTCGACCGCTGCGTGCCCGCCGTATGTGGCACGGACGCCGATACCCAGCAGGGCGGCCAGCAGCGTCGCCAGGGCCGCGCCGGCCATGGCAATCCGCAGCGGTCGGTCGGTCATCCGACAGCCACCAGCGCGGGGGCCGCCACCAGGCGCTGCACTGCATCGACAAGATCGGTCTGCGGCACGTGCCCGGTCAGGTCGGCCAGCCGGGAGGTGTCGGCCCAGGTGTCCGCCACCTCGTCGGCCGAAGCGGGCTCGACCCGGACGAGCGGCTCGACGCCGAGCACCGACCCCACGGCGTCGACGGCCTCACGCAAGGTCCGCGGACGACCACTGCCGACGTTGACGACACCCGTCGAGCCGAGCAGAGCGGTGAGCGCACGGGCGACCTCCCGTACGTCGGTGAAGTCGCGGGTGCGCTCGAGGCTGCCGAAGATCCGCACCGGCCGGCCCAGACGGGTTGCGTCGACCCAGCGGGAGAGCGCCATGTCCGGGCGTTGACGTTCTCCGATGACGGTGAAGGGACGGGCGACGACGACCGGTGCTCCGGCATCGAGGCGGGCACGGCAGACCCGTTCAGTCCGCACCTTGCTCGCCGCATAACCGCCGAGCGGATGGCACGGATCACCCTCCCGGCTGGCCCTGCCGAACCGGGCGCCGCCGTACACCGAGGACGACGACGCGACGACCAGCGGGACCTGCCAGGGTGTGGCTGCCACGACCGCCGACGTCGCGTCGACGTTGTCGCGCTGCCGGCGGCGCTCGACGTCGGGCTGCCGGTCGCGGATCCCGGGGCAACCGGCGAGGTGGATGACCGCGTCGGCGGCCCGCAACGCCACGTGCACGTCCGGGTCACCGAGGCACAGATCCGCCCGGATGGGAACGACACCGGCTCGCCGGGCGACCGGACGCCGATCGATCGCCACGACGTTGTCGCCGCTCGCGCGCAGATGACGGACGACTGCGCTGCCGAGAAAGCCGGCGGCACCTGTGACAACGACCGTCACCGGCCGACACCTCCCTTGATCATCACGCCGGTTCGATGAGCCGACACTTACTGAGGTAAGGCTTGCCAAACGCCGAGAGGCTACCCTTGCGGCCCGTGGGAGGAAAGCAGAGAGCCGCGATTCGGATCGGAGGGCTCGCCCTCGGGGTCATTGCGGTCGTCGCAGCAGCCGTCTACCTCGCCGGTGCCATCGAGACCGGTACCGTCCGTCGCGTCGTCCTCGCCGTCGCTGCCGACCCGCTCGGGCTGACCCTGGCGATCACCGCGTATGCGGGTGCCTTTGTGCTGCGCTCCTGGGCCTGGCGGCGGACACTGCCCGGACTGCCGGCCCGCCAGGCGTGGGCCGCCCTGCACGTCTCACTGCTGGGCAACCACGTGCTGCCGCTGCGCCTCGGCGAGCCGCTACGGGTCACCAGCGTGCTGCGTCGCACATCGCTGGCAGCCCATGCCGTCACCGCCTCCGCGCTCACCCTGCGCGCCGCCGACGTGCTGGCAGTCTTGGCACTCGCGGCGATCGCGGCCCCGGCCGTGCTCATGGCGGCCGGACCCTGGGCCCTGCTCGTGTCCGGTGCGGCCGGCGCCGTCGCCACAGCCGGCCTGGTCTGGTCGCGACGGCTGCGAGACCTCGGTGCGGGGGTACGCCTTCCGACCTTCCGTGTGCTGGGTGCCACCGTCCTGGCCTGGGGGCTCGAGAGCGCAGTCGTCTGGGAGACAGCACGGGCCGCCGGCTTGTCGCTCTCGGCGTGGCAGGCCGTCGCCGTCACGGCCGCCACGATCGCTGCCCAGACCGTCGCAGTCACCCCGGGCGGGCTCGGCACGTACGAGGCCGCCGCCACAGCGGCCCTCGTTGCACTCGGGGCTCCGTCCGGCCAGGCCTTCGCCATCGCGTTGACGACGCACGCGGTCAAGACGGGCTACGCCCTGCTCGCCGGCGGGCACGCCCTGTTCTGGCCGGAGCCGGGGTACTGGGGGCGTTTCCGCCTGCCCCGTCGCCTACCGGCCCGTCCGACACCGATCGCCGTGCCCCCGACTGCTCCGATCGTTGCCATGGTGCCGGTCCACGACGAAGCTGCGACGATCGCCGAGGTGATCCGCCGGCTTCCGTCGGCGATCGAAGAGCGGCCGGTTGTTCCACTTGTGGTCGACGACGGCTCCACCGACGGTTCAGGTCGCCTCGCCCGCGACGCCGGCGCGCTCGTGGTCACGCAGCCCCGGAATCTCGGGCTCGGCGCCGCCGTCCGGTGCGGCCTCGACAGGGCGAGCTCGCTGAACCCTGCTGCCGTCGTCTATCTGGACGCAGACCTCGAGTACGACCCGGCGGAGCTCGCACTCCTCGCGCACCCGGTGCTGGCCGGGTCAGCGGACTACGTCGTCGGATCCCGCTTCACGGGGGACATCCGCCGGATGCTTCCCCATCGGCGGCTCGGAAACGTCGTACTCACGCGATGGATGCGCTGGATGACCCGCCGCCGCGATCTGACCGACGGGCAGAGCGGCTTCCGGGCCTTCTCGCCCCGCGCCGCGGCCGAGGCGGAGGTCGTGCACGACTACAACTACGCCCAGGTCCTCACGCTCGACCTGATGGGCAAGGGCTTCAGCTATCGCGAGGTCCCGATCAGCTACGCGTTCCGCTCCAGCGGAACCTCGTTCGTGAAACTCGGCCGGTACGTGCGCAGGGTCGTGCCTGCCGTGCACCGCGAGCTCAACGCCGGACCGCAGGCCTCAGTCCTCGACGACGTGGTGGCCGAACCGCTCGCGGGCCGCGGTCCAGGCATACCGGTCGAATCTGCCGTCGTCGCGCAGGGCGTCGACGGCGTCGTAGGCCATGACCAGCGCGTGATGGGTGTTGTCGTGCGCGAACAGCCCCTGGCGGCCGAACGTGACGACGCGACGGAGCATCCGCGCCCAGGCGTCCACGCCGGCGAGATCGTCCTCGAACCCGACCCGGTAGACGGGGTACACCTGGCCCAGCCTGCGCGTCTCGACGTGCAACCGGTTCGCGGCGGGTAGCCCGGTGCTGGCCAGCGCCTCGTCGACGAGGTCGCCGAGTGACTCGTCGTCGAGTCCCCAGACCTCGTCGGTCATGGCGCACGGGATCTCGGCGCACAGGACCGAGCGATCCGACCGGTCATCGGCGCTGACGCGGTAGTTGGCCGGCTCCGAGATCCGGGTGATCGGCGTCTCGGGCCCCGGAATGTAGTGGGCGTCGTACGGGGTCCAACGCCCGCCGCCGTGCACGACGTAGACGAGCAGCATGGCTCGGAATCGCAGCCGACTGGCCGACTCGATGTCCGTCAGCGAGGGCGCAGGCCGCGAGATCCGTGCCAGGACCGGCAACGGGAGCGTCGAGAACGCGTGCCCGGCGCTGACCACGTCGCCGTCCTGGGTGCCGATGAGGACTTCGTCCTCGAAGACCCGGACGCTGTCGACCTCGGCCTCGAGCCGGATCTCGGCGCCAGCTGAAGCGGCGGCATCGGCAAGTGCCTCGACGATCTGGCCGAACCCGCGCCGCGGGTAGTAGTAGGTCCGGCCCTGCCCACTTCCGCGCAACACCCGTGCCGCGATCTTCCACGCGGTGTCGGCCGACACGCGCCGGCGTGCCTGCACGGAGCTGATCCGTTCGCCCGGCAGGCCCCACAGCTTCTCGGCGAACGGCGCGTACACCGATTCGTAGAGGGTCGAGCCCAGCCCGGCACGTAGCACGCCCGCATAGGTGTCCTGATGGACGCGACGCAATGGCCCGGTGGCGGAGTCGCGAGCGATTCGGGCGACCAGCGGCGCTGGGAGCTCGCGGACCAGCTCACCGGCCTTCAGCGGGAAGCCGACCCATTGGCCGGCCACGCGGAGCCTGCCGTTGCGAGGCCGGACCTGCAGGTCGTCGCCCAGAAGCCTCCTCAGATCGGCCAGGACAGGTGCAGGCGTGGATGGGTGAAGCCGATGTGAACCGTGATCGACACGAATGCCTGCCACATCGAACGATCCGGCCAGGCCGCCCACCCGGTCGGCGCGCTCGAGCAGTGTGACCTTGAGCCCGCGCTGGGCAGCACGCCACGCGGCGGCGAGCCCAGCCGGGCCGGCGCCGAGGACGACGAGATCGTGAGAGCCGCTCATGGATGTCGACCGAGCTTATCGCCGGCCGCAACTCGGGCACGCGAGGCGATGATCTTCATGGCTGTCGTGTCCGCACCCGACATAGCTTAGGCTGGCCTAATTGCCGAAGAGCAACACGAAGGAGTGCCATGCCGGCTCACGCGGATCCCGGTCCCAAACAGGGGACGGTCGAGTGACCGCTCGGACGGCGGAGCGCCCTCGCCCACTCCGCGAGCTCATGAGCCCGGCGATTGGCCTGACGGCCGATTTCCCGGCTTCCGGCGCACACCCCCTGCACCCGGTTCTCGCCTCCGTGGCTTCGGTGGCGAGCCGCGCTCCGCTCGCGACGCTCCACCCGGATGACCATGCAATCTGGTTTCCGGGCGCATCGCTGACCGATCCGGACGGACCCGCGGTCGAGCGCCTGCTCGAGGACGCGGCCCGGCGCTGGCGGCTCGGACCGCATGCCGCCGCGGCTCTCGCGTTCAAGAGCTATACGTGGGCCGCGACACTCCCCGTCGTGGTGGGATGGGTGCTGCACAGGCGAGTGCCGCTGCTCGAGACGGCCAATCTGCGGCTCGGCATCGCCGACGCTCGGCCCTACGTCCGATTCGACCTCGCCGATGCCACCGTGGCGGTCCTGGGCGACGATCCGGCGGCGGCGCACCCCTCGGCCTGTGCCGTCGACGACGCGGACGCGCTTCTCGGCGCAGCACGGACGGCACTGATCCACGACCACCTCGCCGGTGTCGTCGGGGCGTTACACCGCGCCACCCGAGTGGGTGAGCGCCTGCTCTGGGGTTCGGTCGCCGAGTCGATCGCCCAGTCCGTGCTGATCCTGCCGGCCGGAGCCGTCGCCGACGCGGCGGACACGGCACGGCACCTGGTTGGCGCCTTCGGCGGCCGGCTCGCAGAACTCGTCGAGATCGTCGACGATCCGGCGCGGCCGCGAGTGCGGCGGCGGACATGCTGTTTGCTGTTCACCGGCGCCGACGGCGGCGGAGCCTACTGCGCGTCGTGCTGCGTTACGCCGCGCTGAGCCTCACCCGATCGGACGGCCTCAGCTCCGCCATGATCGCCGGGCAAGGCTCTAGCCTGTGGCGGGTGACCGGCGCCTCCCAGTCGTTCATCGATGACGTGCACGCGGCGCTGGCCGCCGTCTCCGACCCGGAGAAGGCCGCGCCCATGCAGGCATACATGAAGTCGTCGATGCCGTATCGCGGGGTTCAGAAGCCCGCCAGGGTCGCCGCCCTCCGGCCGGTGTTCCGCCGCAACAGGCTTCCCGACCGGGACACCTGGGAGGCCACGGTTCGGCTGCTCTGGGACGAGGCAGTGTTCCGCGAGGACCGCTACGCGGCGACCGACCTGGCCCGCCACCGCACGTACGCCGAATGGGCCACCGACCCCCGCTCCCTCGTGCTCTACGACCACATGATCATGAGCGGTGCCTGGTGGGACCACGTCGACGAGATCGCCATCAAGCTGATCGGACCCCTCCTGCGGGCCCACCCGGACGTCGTCACCCGGGTCATTCGGCGCTGGTCGCGCGACTCGGACCGGTGGCGGCGGCGTGCATCGCTGATCTGCCAGGCGGGGTTACGAGATGCCACGGATACGGGACTGCTGGCGGAGTGCATCCTGGCCAACGCCGACGATCCCGACTTCTTCCTGCGCAAGGGAATCGGCTGGGCATTACGCGAGCACGCGAAGGCCGACCCCGCCTGGGTACACGCCTTTGTAGCGACCTACCGGGGCCGCCTGTCGCCGCTGTCTACACGCGAAGCCACCCGAAACCTGCCACCGCATGCCGACCTCCACGTTCCCAAGTGATCACTTGGGGAGCACCAGGCACCGCATGGCCGCGGCTGTTCCCGAGCTCGGTTACCGGCGAGTAGCATCGGTCTCGGACAGTAAGGAGGGACCCTCGTGCCGCGTCCTACCCGTGAGCTCCGCGACGTCGTCTTTGTCGACGGCGTGCGCACCCCGTTCGGTAAAGCCGGACCGAACGGCATGTACCACGAGACCCGCTCCGACGACCTGGTGATCAAGTGCATCCGTGAACTGCTACGTCGCAACCCTTCGCTGCCGCCGGAGCGGATCGACGACGTCGCTGTCGCCGCCACCACACAGATCGGTGACCAGGGTCTGACGATCGGCCGCACAGCGGCATTGCTCGCCGGCCTGCCGAAGTCGGTTCCCGGGTACGCGATCGACCGGATGTGCGCCGGCGCCATGACCGCGGTCACCACGACGGCGGCCGGCATCGCGTTCGGCGCGTACGACGTGGTCATCGCCGCGGGCGTCGAACACATGGGCCGGCACCCGATGGGCGAGGGCGTCGACCCCAACCCGCGCATCCTGGCCGAGAAGCTCGTCGACCCGAGTGCGATGGTGATGGGCCAGACCGCCGAGAACCTGCACGACCGGTTTCCCCACCTCACCAAGCAGCGCGCTGACACGTTCGCTGCGGCCAGCCAAGCGAAGCTGGCCAAGGCATATGCCGACGGCAAGGTGCAGCCGGACCTGGTTCCTGTCGCCACCCGCAGCGCCGAGCACGGGTGGGGCCTGGCCACGGCCGACGAGCCGCCGCGCCCCGGAACCACGGTCGAGGACCTGGCGGCGCTCAAGACCCCGTTCCGCCCGCATGGTCGGGTCACGGCCGGCAACTCGGCCGGACTCAACGACGGCGCGACGGCCGCGCTCCTCGCGTCGGCCGATGCCGCCGAGGAGCTCGGCCTGACGGCGAAGATGCGCCTGGTCTCCTACTCGTTCGCCGGCGTCGAGCCGGAGTTCATGGGTGTAGGTCCGGTGCCGGCGACGGACAAGTCGTTGGCCCGGGCCGGCCTGTCCATGGACGACATCGGGTTGATCGAGATCAACGAGGCGTTCGCCGTCCAGGTGCTCGCGTTCCTGGACCACTACGGCATCGCCGACGACGACCCCCGGGTGAACCCCTACGGTGGCGCGATCGCGCTCGGCCACCCGCTGGCGTCATCCGGCGTCCGGCTCATGACCCAGCTGGCCAAGGCGTTCGAAGACCGGCCCGAGGCCCGTTACGGCATCACCACCATGTGCGTCGGGATCGGGATGGGCGGGACCGTCATCTGGGAGAACCCTCATCACACCGACTACGGCAAGGAGGCGGCCGCCTGATGGCCAGCATCGACTTTCCGGATGAGGTCGTCACCAAGGCCCTGGTGCGGTTCGTCGACCTGCCGCGCGGCGCGGGCAAGGCGGCACTGATCACGCTGGACAACGGGCACGATCACACCAAGCCCAACACGCTGGGTCCCGCGAGCCTGCTGGAGCTGGACCGCGGGCTCGACGAGGCGTACGGAGAGCCCGGCGTCGTCGCGGTCTGCCTCACCGGCAAGCCGTTCATCCTCGCGGCCGGAGCGGACCTCAAGGGCGTGGCCCTGGTCACGGAGCGAGAGCAGGCGTTGGAGATCGGCCGACTCGGTCACCGGGTGTTCGGCCGGCTCGGGGACGGCCCGGTGCCGACATTCACGTTCGTCAACGGGCTTGCCCTGGGCGGCGGCCTTGAGGTGGCTCTGAACTGCACGTACCGCACCGTGCTCTCGTCGGTGCCGGGGGTCGCACTGCCGGAGACATTCCTCGGGCTCGTGCCCGGCTGGGGGGGCTCCTGGCTGCTGCCCAACCTGATCGGTCCGGACAATGCGGTGACGGTCATCGTCGAGAACGCCCTCAACCAGAACCGCATGCTGAAGGGCCCGCAGGTTGCCGGGCTGGGCATCGCGGATGCCATGTTCGACGGCGCGGACTTCCTCGAGCGGTCGCTGGACTGGGCAGCTCGGGTGCTCGGTGGCCACATTGCCGTCGAGCGTCCCGAGGTCGACCGTGACGAGCAGGCGTGGAACACCGCCGTGGAACGCGGTCGCGCCGTCGCCGACGCCAAGGTCCACGGCGCCGCACCCGCGCCCTACCGTGCGCTCGACCTCATCGCCGCGGCGCGGACCACGTCGAAGGCGGAGGGCTTCGCCGCGGAGGAGGAAGCGCTCGGCGACCTGGTCATGAGCGAGGAGTTCCGCGCCGGCGTCTACGCCTTCGACCTGGTGCAACGACGCGCCAAGCGACCTGTGGGCGCACCGGACCGAGAGCTGGCCCGGCCGGTCTCCAAGGTCGGCATCGTAGGAGCCGGCCTGATGGCCAGCCAGCTCGGCCTGCTCTTCGCACGTCGGCTTGAGGTGCCGGTCGCACTCACCGACCTGGACGAGGAGAGAGTGGCCCGCGGCGTCGAGTGGATCCATGGCGAGGTCGACAAACTGCTCGGCAAGGGCCGCATCTCCCCAGACCAGGCGAACCGGCTGCGGACGCTCGTCACCGGTAGCGTCGACAAGAGCGTCTTCGTTGATGCCGACTTCGTCCTCGAGGCCGTGTTCGAGGAGATGAAGGTCAAGCAGCAGGTGTTCTCCGAGATCGAGGCGTTGGTCGAGTCGACCTGCGTGCTCGCGACGAACACGTCGTCGCTCTCGGTCAGCGAGATGGCCGCCGGACTCCAGCACCCGGAGCGCCTGGTCGGCTTCCACTTCTTCAACCCGGTGGCCGTGCTTCCACTCGTGGAGGTGGTACGGACGGAGCAGACCGCCGATTCGTCCCTGGCGACCGCGTTCGCGATCGGTAAGGCGCTGAAGAAGTCCTGCGTGCTGGTCGACGACGCGCCGGCATTCGTCGTGAACCGGATCCTTACCCGGCTCATCGGCGAGGTGACCAAGGCGGCCGACGAGGGCACACCGTTGGAGGTCGCCGACCGCGCACTGGGACCGCTCGGATTGCCGATGTCGCCGTTCGTGCTGCTGCAACTGGTGGGCCCCGCGGTGGCGCTCCACGTCGCCGAGACGCTGCACGACGCGTTCCCCGACCGGTTCGGCGTTTCGGAGAACCTGCGGCGGATCGTCGCCGCGGGCAGATCCGGCGTCTGGTCGTGGGATGACCAGGGCAGGCCCTACCTCGACGACGAGACAAAGGGGCTGTTCGAGCAGGGCGACGTCGTCCTCGCCGAGGAGGAGGTCCGTGAGCGTGCCCTCACCGCGGTCGCGCAGGAGATCCGGCTGATGCTGGACGAGGGGGTCGTCGCCGAGCCTCAGGACGTCGACCTGTGCCTGCTTCTCGGTGCCGGCTGGCCGTTCCACCTAGGCGGGATCACGCCGTACCTCGACCGCACGGGCGTCTCCGAGCGGGCCACCGGCCGTCGGTTCCTCCCGCCGGGCATCGCGAGCGTCCCCGAGCCGTGAGCCCGGTCAGACCTCGACCGGAGCGACCATGTCCGTCTCGGCGAGGCGGCGCCGATACACGATCACGAACGCGACGATTGCGCCGGCAACCGGGACGGCGAGGAACAGCCCGACCACGCCGAACATCGACGCTGCCCCCGTGGTCAACAGCAGCGTGATCAACGGGTGGAAGCTCAACGCCTTGGACAGCAGCAGGGGTGACAGGACGTTGCCCTCGACCTGCTGGACCACCAGCACGATGATCAGAGTCCACAGGGCAGTCGTCCAGCCGCCGGCAAAGAGGGCAACCAAGATCGCGACGGCTCCCGCGATCGTCGCCCCGACCAGAGGGATGTACGCCAGCAGGAACGTCAGGGCACCGATCGGGGCCGCGAGGGGCACGTCGAGGATCCAGAGCCCCACGCCGATCATCAGGCCGTCGACGAACCCGGTGATCGTCGAGGCGTAGAACCAGTTCCCCGCCGTTGTCATGGAGGCCCGGAATGCCGCCGTCGCGGCCTGCCGCCGGTCCTCCGGCAACAGCCCGACGAACTGCACCCACAGCCGATCACCACTGGTCAGCGCGAAGATCGAGAAGAAGGTCGCGATGAGTACCACCGTGACCACGTTGCCGACCACGGACAGGCCGGCGGCGACGCCGCTTCCCAGGCTGCCGACGAACGCGCCGGCGGAGGACTGCAGCTCGTCGAGGACGTTCTGCACGGTCTCGGAATCGGTACCGAACGGCCCACTGCGAGCCCATTCCAGGATGTCGTCGAACGCACCGGCGACGGCATCGGCCATCCGCGGCCCGGCCCGCACGACCTCGGCAACCACGAACAACAACAGCAGCGCGAAGAAGGCAAGGAACGCCACGACGCACAGGATGGCCGCTATGGACTGAGGCACCCGACGATGCCTGAGCCACTTCACCAACGGCCACAGCAACGAGACCTCGGCGAAGCCCAGCACCACGGCGGTCGAGATGAACTGGATGCGCAGTGCGAGCCAGATCAGCCCCGCGGCCGCAACGCCGATCACGAGCAGGCGGCCGGCGATGGCGGCCTGCCGGTCCAGCCAAGCCGGGATGTCGCTGCGCCGCGACTGACTCGCACGTGTCACAGACGAAACCGTAGTGGTGGGCAGACCCGGGGACGGCACTGCCGGTCCAACCCTTCAGTTGGTGTGGCGTACGCCCGGAATCCGGTCGGTGGGATGAGCATCGAGCGCCGCGACCAGGCCGGCGATCTCGCGGGCCAGATCCTGACCGGTGAGTCCGTTCTCGGCCAGGATCGCCGACCGCTTCGCATGGTCAAGGAACCGCTGCGGGATGCCGAAGTCGCGGAACGGTACGGTCACGCCGGCGTCGCGCAGCTCTTGGGCGAAGGCCGCGCCGACTCCACCGATCCGGCCGTTGTCCTCGACGGTGACGACCAACCGATGCGCGCGGGCCAGCTCGACCAGCGCAGGGTCGACGGGCTTGACCCATCGCGGATCGACGACGGTCACGCCGACGCCCTGCGCGGCCAACCTCCCGGCCGCGTCGACGCCGGCACCGGCCATCGAGCCGACGGCCACCATCAACACGTCACGGTCGCCGGAACTGGCGAGTACGTCACAGCCGCCCACCCGGTCGACCGCTGGCAGATCCGGCTCCACAACACCCTTCGGGAAACGGATCACGGTCGGGGCGTCCGCGACGTCGAGCGCCTCCTCGAAGAGCTCGACGAGGGTCGCGGCATCCCGCGGAGCGGCCAGCCGAAGACCGGGAACGACCTGCAGGATCGACATGTCCCACATACCGTTGTGCGACGCGCCGTCGTCGCCGGTGACGCCTGCGCGATCGAGGACGAAGGTGACACCGCACCGGTGCAGTGCGCAGTCCATGATCACCTGGTCGAACGCCCGGTTCAGGAAGGTCGCGTACACGGCGACCACGGGATGCAGTCCGGCCATCGCCATACCCGCGGCGGAGGTGACGGCATGCTGCTCGGCGATGCCGACGTCGAAGCAGCGGTCGGGAAATGCGTTGGCAAAGGCGTCCAGACCGGTCGGCCCTGGCATGGCCGCGGTGATCGCGACGACGTCTGGTCTCTCCCGTCCGGCCCGGAGCAACGCCTCGGTGAAGACCGCGGTCCATTTCCGACCCGTCGTCGCCTTCGCCTTGCCGGTCATGGGGTCGAACGGGCCGCTCGGGCTGTGCAGGTGGTCGACAAGGTCCCGGACCGCTACGTCGTAGCCGAAGCCCTTCTGGGTGAGGCAGTGGACGATCACCGGAGCCCTGAACCGCTTGGCCCTGGCCAGCGCCTGCTCGACCGCCGAACGGTCGTGGCCGTCGATGGGACCGATGTACTTCATGCCGAGATCCTCGAAGAGGCCCTGCGGCGAGAGAACGTCCTTGAGGCCCTTCTTGATGCCGTGGAGCGCGTCATAGAGCGGCTGACCGACCAGTGGCGTTCGCCCCAGAGAGCGCTTGATCACGTCGAGCACCTGCTCGTATCGGGGGTTCGTGCGCAGGCCCGAAAGGTGGTCCGCCAGGCCTCCGACGGTCGGCGAGTACGAGCGGCCGTTGTCGTTGACGACGATCACGATGGGTCGACCGGGAGGCCCGCCCGGCACGCCCTTGGGGCCACCGGCAATGTTGTTGAGCGCCTCCCACGCCATTCCACCGGTCAAGGCGCCGTCACCGACCACCGCGACGACGGTCCGGTCGTGCTCACCCCGGACGGCGAAGGCCTTGGCCAGTCCGTCGGCATACGACAGCGCCGTCGACGCGTGGGAGTTCTCGACCCAGTCGTGCTCGCTCTCGGCCCGGCTCGGGTAGCCGGACAGGCCACCCTGCTGCTTGAGCGTGCCGAACTCGGCTTGCCGGCCTGTGATCAGCTTGTGCACGTAGGCCTGGTGGCCCGTGTCGAAGACGATCGGGTCACGCGGCGAGTCGAATACGCGATGTGCGGCGATGGTGAGCTCGACGACGCCGAGGTTTGGACCCAGATGCCCTCCGTTCCGGGCAACCGTGGCGACCAGCAGGTCGCGGATCTCGGCAGCCAGCACGGTGAGCTGGTCGTCGGTGAGAAGGCGCAGGTCTCTGGGCTCCCGGACACGATCGAGAACACCCAACCGTCTCGCCTCCTCGACGTCCCGACAATCGAGACGCATTCTAGATGCCCACGGTTGACACCGAATCTGGCGCGTCCACGTGCACGCTGGTCGCCGCGGTGGCACAGTGATCGAAAACACATTCCGCTCGAGAGAGGCGGTCGTTGTGGCTGAGCAGTACCCGAATGGGGATGTCGATCGGCCGGTCGAGGGCCGAGCCCCCGTAC
Source organism: Actinomycetota bacterium (assembly GCA_046727475.1). Taxonomy (GTDB): domain Bacteria; phylum Actinomycetota; class Actinomycetes; order Jiangellales; family Jiangellaceae; genus DAIUDS01. Next base: position 17,206 of record JBKPCP010000006.1, read on the forward strand.
GGTACGTGGACCGTGGCATAACCAGCCGTCGGGTTGCCGGCGCCATCGTTGCTGCTCTCGGCGCGTTGGCAGTGGCGGCAAGCGCATACCTCGACTGGTACGAGGACGAGATGCCACGTGACATGCCGCTGGAGCGACTGTTCCAGACGGAGGTGAGCGGCGGCGCCGACAACTACTGGACGTCGGTGGCGGCACCGCTCGCGGTGACCGGCATCGTCGGCGTGATCGGGCTGTTGCTGCGCTCGCGACTCGTGCTGAGCGTCGCCGGACTGATCGGGCTCGCGACGCTCACGCTGTGGATCACCATGACGGCGATCGACGTGTCGCCCGACGACCTCCAGGCGTCTGACTACCAGGCCGGGGTCTGGATCTGCGCGGCCGGCCTGGTGATCATGCTGATCGGCATCGTCGGGATGGGCAGGCGTTATCGCGAGCTCAGCCCGGACGAGGCGGACGCGTTCGGCGATTATTCGGCACCGCGCACCCCGGATCTCTGACCGCCCGGCGCGGGCGGCTCGGACGATCGGCTCAGAGCAGGCTGCGCAGCACGTACTGCATGATCCCGCCGTGCCGGTAGTAGTCGGCCTCGCCCGGCGTGTCGATCCGAACGACGCCGTCGAACTCCACCTCCCCGGCGCGGACTCGCACAGTGCCCGGGATGTCGCCGTCGTTCAACGCGGTGACCCCGGTGATGTCGAAGGACTCCTCGCCGGTGAGGCCCAGCGACTCCGCGGTCTCGCCCGGCGGGAACTGCAGAGGCAGCACACCCATGCCGATCAGGTTGGAGCGGTGGATGCGCTCGTACGACTCGGCGATCACTGCGCGCACGCCGAGCAGTGCCGTTCCTTTCGCCGCCCAGTCGCGCGATGAACCGGACCCGTACTCCTTGCCGGCCAGAACGACCAGCGGAGTCCCGGCTTCGGCGTACGCGGTCGACGCCTCGTAGATCGTCGTCACGGGTGCGTCCTGCTTGCTGAAGTCACGCGTGAACCCGCCCTCGGTACCGGGCGCGATCTGGTTGCGAAGACGGATGTTGGCGAACGTGCCGCGGATCATCACCTCGTGGTTGCCCCTGCGAGAGCCGTACGAGTTGAAGTCGCGTCGCTGGACGCTATGCGACGCGAGGTACTCCCCTGCCGGCGAGTCGGCCTTGATCGCGCCCGCCGGGCTGATGTGGTCCGTGGTGACGGAGTCGCCGAGCTTGGCCAGCACTCGGGCGCCGGTGATGTCGGTCACCGGCTCGGGCTCGACGCCCATGCCGTCGAAGTACGGAGGCTTCCGGACGTATGTCGACTGAGGATCCCAGGCGAACGTGTCTCCCGACGGCGTCGGCAACGAGGTCCATTGCTCGTCGCCGGCGAACACGTCGGCGTAGTCACGGGTGAACATCTCACTGGCGATCGCGGACTCGACGACCTGCTCGATCTCGGCCGGGCTCGGCCAGAGGTCGCGCAGGTAGACAGGGTCGCCGGCCTGGTCGGTCCCCAGTGGCTCGGTGGTGAGGTCGACGTCCATCGTCCCGGCGAGCGCGTACGCGACGACCAGCGGCGGCGACGCGAGATAGTTCATCTTGACGTCGGGGTTGATGCGACCCTCGAAGTTGCGGTTCCCGGACAGCACCGACACCACGGAGAGATCGGCCTCGTCGACTGCGGCCGAGATCGCCTCCGGCAGGGGACCGGAGTTGCCGATGCACGTCGTGCAGCCGTAGCCGACGAGGTGGAAGCCGAGCTTCTCCAAGTACGGAGTCAGGCCGGCTCGCTCGTAGTAGTCCATGACGACCTTCGAGCCCGGCGCCAGCGTGGTCTTGACCCATGGCTTGCGGTCGAGTCCGCGCTCGACGGCCTTCTTGGCCAGCAGCGCGGCACCGATCATCACACTGGGATTCGACGTGTTGGTGCACGACGTGATCGCCGCGATGACGACGGCGCCGTGGTCCACCTCGGTCTCCGTGCCGTCGTCAAGGCGGACCGCTGTGGGTGAGGCCGGCCGTCCGGCGGCAGCGGCCGCCTGGTCCATGGCCGGGCGGCCGTCCTCGGCTCCGTTGCTCGGGTGCACCGAGACGGGATCGCTGGCGGGGAACGTCTCCTCGACCGCCAGGTCGAGATCGCTGGCCGGCGTACCGACCTCGTGGTCGACATAGTCGCGCAGCGCCCTGCGGAACGCCGACTTCGCGTCGGTCAGCGAGACCCGGTCCTGCGGTCGCTTCGGCCCGGCGATCGACGGCACGACAGTCGCCAGGTCCAGCTCCAGGCGCTCGGAGTAGTCCGGCTCGGCATTGGGGTCGTGCCAGAGGCCCTGCTCCTTCGCATACGCCTCGACGAGGGCAATCTGTTCCTCGGTGCGTCCGGTGAGCGTCAGGTAACGGATGGTCTCGTCGTCGATCGGGAACACCGCGATGGTGGACCCGTACTCGGGACTCATGTTGCCGATCGTCGCCCGATTCGCGAGCGGGACCGCTTCCACGCCCGGGCCGTAGAACTCGACGAACTTACCGACGACCCCGTGCTTGCGCAGTTGCTCGGTGATGGTGAGGACGAGGTCGGTAGCTGTGGCACCCTCGGGCAGCTCGCCGGAGAGCTTGAAGCCGACGACCCGCGGGATCAGCATGCTGACCGGCTGGCCGAGCATGGCCGCCTCGGCCTCGATGCCGCCGACGCCCCAGCCGACCACGCCGAGGCCGTTGACCATCGTGGTGTGGCTGTCCGTGCCCACGCAGGTGTCGGGGTAGGCGACGCCGTCGCGGACCATGACCGTGCGCGCCAGGTGTTCGATGTTGACCTGGTGGACGATGCCGGTGCCGGGCGGAACGACCTTGAAGTCCTCGAACGCCCCCTGGCCCCACCGCAGAAACTGGTAACGCTCGCGGTTTCTCGCGTACTCGAGCTCGACGTTGCGGGCGAACGAGTCGGGCGCACCGAACACGTCGGCGATCACGGAATGGTCGATGACCAGCTCGGCTGGGTTCAGCGGGTTGATCTTGTTCGGATCACCACCGAGCTCGGTCATGGCTTCTCGCATGGTCGCGAGGTCGACGACGGCAGGCACGCCGGTGAAGTCCTGCATGATGACGCGGGCGGGGGTGAACTGGATCTCGACGCTGGGCTGGGCCTTCGCCTCCCAGCCCACCAGGGCGCGGACGTCATCGGCGGTGACGTTGGCGCCGTCCTCGGTCCGAAGCAGGTTTTCGAGCAGGATCTTCAGGCTGTACGGCAGCCGGGCGACCTCGCCGGCCGCGCCGATCCGGTGGACCTCGTAGGAGGAGCCGCCGACCTCGAGGGTTCCCTTGGCGCCGAAGCTGTCAACGGTGCTGGTCACACCGACCATCCTCTCGTCTTGTCAGGCTGCTGCTCGTACTCGTTCCACTGACAGGTTGCCCGGTCCCAAGCGCTCTCAGTCGGTACGGCGTTCTCGCACGGCCGAATGTCTCTTGACGTCAAGATACATGAGGTGGAGCGTCGGTGCTACCGAGCTGAGGGAGGACCTCGGCGGCGATCAGCTCCAGGTGACCGAGGTCGTCCAGGTCGAGGACCTGCAGGTAGACACGGCTCGCACCGAGAGCAGCGAAGCGGCCGATCTTGTCGACGATCTCGTCCGGCGTGCCGGCCAGGGCTCCTCGGCGAAGGTCGTCCCTGCTCCGCCCGATCGCCATCGCTCGGGCCGCCACCTCCGCGTGGTCCCTGCCGCAGCAGACCGTCTGCGCCACCGAGTGCACGAGCGTGCTCGGCTCGCGGCCGGCCTGGACACATGCGGCCCGCACCCGCTCGAACGCCTCACCCGTGCGTTCGACGGACGAGAAGCCGACGTTGAACTCGTCCGCGTACCGGGTCGCGAGCTGGGGCGTCCTCGTCCGGCCGTGACCTCCGACGATCACCGGTGGACGCGGCTGCTGCACCGGCTTCGGCAGCGCCGGTGAGTCCGTCACGGAGTAGTGGCTGCTCGAGTAGGTGAACCGACCGCCCGGCGGCGTCTCCCAGAGTCCGGTGACGATCGCCAGCTGCTCCTCCAGCAGGTCGAACCGGTCGCGCACGGACGGGAACGGGATCCCGTACGCGGCGTGTTCGGCTTCGAACCAGCCTGCCCCGATCCCGAGCTCGACCCGCCCGCCGCTCATCGCGTCGACCTGCGCCACCGAGATCGCCAGTGGACCGGGCAACCGGAACGTGACCGGGGAAACCAGCGTGCCGAGCCGGATCCGCGAGGTCTCGCGGGCCAAGGCGGCCAGGGTGATCCAGGCGTCGGTCGGGCCGGGCAGCCCATCGGTTCCCATTCCCAGGTAATGGTCGGACCGGAAGAACGCACCGAAGCCCAGATCCTCGGCGGCTCGCGCGACGCGCACGAGCTCGTGATACGTGGCGCCTTGCTGCGGTTCGGTGAAGATCCTCAGCTCCATGCCGGCAGCCTGCCACGACCGCTGACTCTGCAACCTAAAGGACCTCGCCGACGTGCGACGCACCTCGAGCCCGGCGCCGCCTCAGGACCCGTCACGGCGGCGAGTCGCCACCGCGTGCCCGCGGCGCACGTCTCCTGGCGAGGCACCGTCCTCTTCCCTGCGCAACGCCGC
>JBKPCP010000007.1:0-10032 GCA_046727475.1 Actinomycetota bacterium
CTGACCGAAGCCCCGCAGGTCGGGAACAACGACATCCGTCGCCGGCGACACCAGCGGGACGACCTCGCGATAATCCGTCCGGTCGCCTGGCCACCCGTGCAACAGCACCACGGCGGGACCGCGACCAATCCGCTCGTACGCCAGACGGAACCCGTCGACCGGGATGGCCTGGTACATCCTGCCGAGTATCTTCGCAACGACCGCCCGCCACCAGAGCCTCAGCTTGGCACCGCATCGGCGCCTTGCTGAGCGAACATCCTGACATCGGGGCGGTCTCAAGGGGATGGATGCTGAGCCGGGGCAGCGGCCTCCTGGGCGGTTGCCGCCGATAACGTGGCGGGCTGAAGGTGGTGGGCTGCCCGTACGATCGACGGCGTGGTGCCCGAGCCGCCGACCGGATCCGCCCGACTGCTCGGCCCGGCCGACGTCCGCCGCATCGCGGCGTCCCTCGGGTTGCGTCCGACCAAGACCCGGGGGCAGAACTTCGTCGTCGACGCCAACACGGTGCGCAGGATCGTCCGGACCTCGGGCGTGACTGCCGACGACGTCGTCGTCGAGGTCGGTCCGGGCCTCGGGTCGTTGACACTGGCCCTCCTGCCCGAGGTCGCGCGAGTGGTAGCGGTCGAGATCGACGACGTGCTGGCTGCGGCGCTGCCGGTCACGGTGCGCGACCATGCGCCGGAACTGGCGGACCGTCTCGACGTCGTGGCCGCGGACGCACAACGGGTGTCGACGCTGCCCGGCCCCGCCCCGACGGCCCTGGTCGCAAATCTGCCCTACAACGTCGCCATTCCGGTTCTCCTGCACCTGCTCGAAACTGTTCCGTCGCTTCGGCGTGCTCTGGTGATGGTCCAGAAGGAGGTCGCCGCCCGGCTGGCAGCCGGCCCGGGATCCCGGACGTATGGCGTGCCCTCGGTCAAGGCCGCCTGGTACGCCGAGGTGCACCTGGCAGGGACGGTCCCGCGCACGGTGTTCTGGCCCGTGCCCAACGTCGACTCCGGCCTGGTGGCCCTGACCTGCCGACCTCCGCCGGCCGGGGCGGAGCGTATTGACGTCTTCACCGTCGTCGACGCCGCGTTCGCCCAGCGCCGCAAGACGCTGCGAGCAGCCCTCGCCGACTGGGCCGGATCGCCTGCGGCCGCGGAGGAGCTCCTCCGTGCCGCGGGCATCGACCCGAGGGCCCGTGGCGAGCAGCTCTCCGTCGACGAGTTCGCCGGAATCGCGGCCGCAGCCCGCAAGTGATCATTCGGCTAGCGTGGCGGGTATGCCATCCGTGACCGTCCGGGTGCCGGCGAAGGTCAATCTGGTGCTCTCGGTGGGTCCTCGCCGGCCGGACGGCTTCCATGAGGTCGCCACGGTGTACCACGCCGTGTCACTCTTCGACGAGATCGGCGCCAGCGCCGCTGGTGACGTTACGGTGACGGTCGAGGGAACCAAGGCCGAGATGGTTCCGGTCGACGAGCACAATCTCGCGGTCAAGGCGGCACAGATGCTCGCGGCTTACGCCGGCGTCACGACCGGCGTCAGGCTCCTGGTCAGGAAGGGCATCCCGGTGGCTGGCGGGATGGCCGGTGGGAGCGCAGACGCGGCCGCAGCCCTGGTCGCGTGCGACGCGCTGTGGGGCACGGGGCTGGGACGGGCTGAGCTGTCGATCCTCGCCGCACGGCTCGGCAGCGACGTGGCGTTCGGGCTGGTCGGCGGCACTGCTCTCGGCGCGGGAAGAGGCGAGAGGCTGACTCCGGTGATGGTCGGCGGCAGCTTCGACTGGGTCCTGGCGATCGCGGAGCACGGCCTGAGCACGCCCGAGGTCTATGCCGAGCTGGACCGCCAGCGCGGCAGGTCGGTGCCGCCCCCCACCGTCCAGCCGGACGTGCTCGCGGCACTCCGGGCCGGGGACGCCGAGGCGCTGGGCGCCGCACTCGACAACGACCTCGAACCGGCGGCGCGGACGCTGGCGCCCGAACTCGGCACGACGCTCGAGGCCGGCCTGGGTCTGGGAGCGCTTGGCGCGGTGGTGTCCGGTTCGGGGCCGACCTGTGCCTTCCTGGTCCGTGATGCCAAGCATGCCCTCGACGTGTCGATGGGACTTGCCGCCGCCGAGGTGTGCTCTGACGTGCGCCGGGCCACCGGCCCCGTACCGGGTGCCCGAGTGGTGGCGTGACCGTCAACCTCGTCAACCTCGAGTCGGTCGCCAAGGTGTACGGCACCCGGCAGGTCTTCCAGGCGGTGTCGCTCGGCGTCGAACGCGGCGACCGGGTCGGCGTCGTCGGGCGCAACGGTGACGGCAAGTCCACGCTCCTGCGGCTCATCGCCCGCGCGGAGCTGCCGGATTCCGGTCGTGTCACACATGTCGGTGGGCTGCGGGTCGGGCGGCTCGGTCAATACGACGACCTCGATCCGGCCCAGACGGTGCGCGAGGCCGTCGTCGGAGACCGTCCGGACCACGAGTGGGCAGGACGGGCGGCGGTGCGTGAGATGCTCTCCGCCCTGCTGCCAACGGTCCGGATGGAGGCACGGATCGGGCTGCTGTCTGGTGGAGAGCGTCGACGTGTTGCCTTGGCGCGCCTGCTGATGCGCGACGACGACCTGCTCCTGCTCGACGAGCCCACCAACCACCTGGACGTGGAGGCGATCGACTGGCTGGCCCGGCATCTCGCGTCGGCGGGCCGCTCGCTGGTCGTCGTGTCCCACGACCGGTGGCTGCTCGACATCGTGTGCGAGGCCCTGTGGGAGGTCGTCGACGGCGGCGTCCAGGCCTACGAAGGCGGCTACGCCGCGTACGTCCTGGCGCGCGCGGAGCGGGCCAGGGTCGCCGCAGCCGGCGAGGCCCGGCGGCAGAACGTGCTGCGCAAGGAGCTCGCATGGCTGCGCCGCGGCCCGCCCGCCCGCACGTCGAAGCCGCGCTTCCGTATCGAGGCGGCGAACGCCCTGATCGCCGACGAGCCGCCGCCGCGGAACAGGTACGAGCTCGCGCGATTCGCCACGGCCCGGCTCGGCAAAAGCGTCTACGACGTGGAGGACGTGTCCGTCGAGCTGGGTGGACGTGAGCTGATGAACAGGGTGACCTGGCGGCTCGGGCCGGCCGACCGGGTCGGCGTCGTCGGCGTCAACGGGTCGGGGAAGACGACGCTGCTGCGTCTGCTCGCCGGCAGCCTGCGGCCGACCGCAGGGAAGGTCAGGGTCGGCCGGACGGTCGCCCCGGCCTATCTGAGCCAGGAGGTGACCGAGCTGGATCCGCAGGCCCGGGTGCTCGAGGCCGTGGAGGACGTGCGCCGGGTGAGCCGGGTCGAGTCGGGGGAGTCGACCGCCGGACAGCTCCTCGACCGTTTCGGGTTCGTCGGCGAGCGCCAGTGGTCTCGCATCGGCGAGCTGTCCGGGGGCGAACGTCGGCGGCTGCAGCTGCTCCGTCTGCTCATGGAGGAACCCAACGTGCTCCTTCTGGACGAGCCCACCAACGACCTGGACATCGAGACGCTGACCGTGCTCGAGGACTTCCTCGACGACTGGCCGGGCACGCTCGTCGTCGTCAGCCACGACCGGTGGTTCCTGGAGCGGGTCACCGACGCCATCTGGGCGCTGCTCGGAGACGGTTCGCTGGTGCACCTGCCCGGCGGCGTGGACGAGTACCTGGCTCGTCGGCGTACGGCAGCTGAGCGCACTCGCGTGCAGCCGACGCGGGGCGGCCGGCGCCACGACAGCAGGACCGCACGGAAGGAGCTCGCGCGGCTGGAACGCGAGCTGGACAGGCTGGCCCGGCGGGAGGATGCCCTGCACGTGGAGCTTGCGGCTCACGCGACCGATCCCGATCGGGTCATGGGGCTCGACGCGGCCCTGCGCGACGTCCACATGCAGCGCGAGGCGGCCGAGGAGCGTTGGCTGGAGCTCGCCGACGAGCTCGAGCAGCAGAATCACACCATCGACGAGGAAGGCGAGCGATGACTGACACCCCCGGCGTGCGTGAGCTACGGCTCGTCGTGACGGCGAGCGACTACGACGAGGCGGTGCGGTTCTACCGCGACGTGCTCGGTCTCGCCGAGCGTGAGGCATACGCGACGCCCGACGGTCGGGTGACGATTCTCGAGGCGGGCCGCGCGACGCTCGAGATCGCCGACCCCGCCCAGGCCGAGTTCATCGACGCGGTGGAGGTTGGCCGGCGAGTGGCCGGCCACATCCGCGTCGCCTTCGAGGTCGCTGACACCGCGGCGACCACACAGTTGCTGGAGTCGTCGGGCGCCACGGTCGTCGCGCCGCCGACCGTGACGCCGTGGCAATCGCTGAACGCCCGACTGGAGGCACCAGCCGGCCTGCAGCTCACGCTCTTCGCCGAGTTGTCCGGGTGAGCTCAGCGCAGGTCCACGATCACCGGCGCGTGGTCGGACGGACCCTTTCCCTTACGCGTCTCGCGGTCGACCCAGGCGTCGGTGATCCGGCCGGCCACGGGTGCCGATGCGTACACGTGGTCGATCCGCATGCCCTGGTCCTTGTGGAACATGCCCGCGCGGTAGTCCCAGTATGTGAAGGGATTGGAACCCTTGCCGGGACGCGGGATGACGTCTGTCAGGCCCAGCTCACGAAGCGCGGCTACTCGTTCGCGCTCCGGTGGCGTCACGTGCGTGGAGAAGCGGAACACCGCGGGATCCCAGACGTCGGAATCGGTGGGCGCGACGTTGAAGTCGCCGCACACGACGCCCTGCGGATACGACGACAGCTCCCGTTCGACGGTCGCGCGCAACGCATCGAGCCAGGCCAGCTTGTAGACGTAATGCGGGTCCTGCGGTGTGCGGCCGTTCGGCACGTACACGCTGCGGATCCGGATTCCGCCGCAGACGGCCGCGACGGCACGCGCCTCGGGATCGGGGAAGCCGGGTTCCTCGTCGAGGCCCGTCGTCACGTCGTCCAGGCCGACCCGCGACACGATCGCCACGCCGTTCCATCGGCCCAGAGCGTGGGCGGCGATCTCGTAGCCGAGCTCACGGACCTCGTCGACCGGTAGGCCGTCGGCTGCGACCTTCGTCTCCTGCAGGCAGGCCACGTCCGGCTGCCGCGTCTGCAGCCACTCCAGCAGCCGGGGCAGCCGAGCGGTGATGGAGTTGACGTTCCACGTGGCGATGCGCACGAGTGGACGTTAGTCGGTGCGGCAAGATGCCGGCCGGGTGGCCACGGAAGTCCGGCCGCGATGTGCGAGGGCTAGAGGTTCAGGCCGTGGTCGGCGAGCCAGGTGCGCGGGTTGACCGGGTCGCCACCGTCGGGATGCACCTCGAGGTGCAGGTGCGGGCCGGTGGAGTTGCCGGTGGAACCCACCCTGCCGATCACGGTGCCCGGCCTGACGGAACCCGAGCGCAGGTCCATCCGCGACAGGTGGCAGTACCACGTCTCGGTACCGTCCCAATGCCGGATGACGATCTTGTTCCCGTACGGCCCGTCGTAACCGGCCTCGATGATCTCGCCACTCGACATCGACATGACCGGGCTGCCGTACGACGTGGCGAGATCAATCCCCGTGTGCCGGCTCGACCACAACCGCCCGGTGGAACCGAAGGTCGCCGTGATGCGGTAGTCATCGAGCGGGAGAACCCAGACCTTGCCTTCACGCTCGGCCCGCGCGGCCTTCTCGGCGGCCTGTTGGCGCTCGACCTCGACGAGAGCCGCGGTGGCGACCTTTGCGGTCTCGGTGCTCTCGGCGGTCAGCGATGCACCTGCCGCGGCGACCGTGTCGAGGGCACCGACGGTTCCCGCCGCCTGGGGCCGTGCGGGGGAGGCCGCCATCGGATCCGCGGAGATCACCGAGCCGGCACTGAACGCCTGCGGCATCGTCACGACGCCCGAGGCAGCAGCCACGACCGCGAACGATCCGACGGCGGAAGGCAGGGTCACGTGCCGGCGACGTCGATGACGCCCGTTGCCGGGGCGTTGCGACACGGTCGTTTGGCCTTCCGTCTGCTACAGGGGACCGGCCGACCATAACGGAGGATGTTTGCCACGCAAAACGTCGCGGCCGATCGTCTGCACATGCAGGTGCAGAGGGCGATGGCTCGTGCGATCACAGGGCCCGGCCCGTGACCCGCTCGTGACCTGCGCCGACAGGAGCAACGCCGTCTACGGGGATTACCACGAGAGGAAACCCGGCGTTCATGTGATTTACATCACACCGAACGGTATACGGCATGGCTCCGGCCGAGCTGCGAGGCAGCGGTTCGGTCCCGGCTCGGGCCGGGCGTGGCCTACCCTGGTCGACATGGTTGGCACGAGCCGGTTGCGCGTGGTGATCGCGAAGCCCGGGCTCGACGGGCACGATCGCGGCGCGAAGGTAGTGGCGCGGGCCCTTCGCGACGCAGGCGTGGAGGTCGTCTACACCGGCCTGCACCAGACGCCCGAACAGGTGGTCGAGACCGCGATCCAGGAAGACGCAGACGCAATCGGGCTGTCGATCCTCTCCGGTGCGCACATGACGCTGTTCCGCAAGGTGCTGGACCTGCTGGACGAGCGCGAAGCCCGCGACATCCTCGTCTTCGGCGGCGGGATCATCCCCGACGCCGACATCCCCCTCCTCGAGGAGATGGGTGTCGCCAAGATCTTCACGCCGGGTGCCACGACTCGAGAGATCGTCGACTGGGTCGACACCACGCTGCGCGGCCGGATCGCTGCCGACGCCTGAGTCCAGTTAGGCTCTGCGGCGGGCAGCGGAGCCTGCGCACGGCTTCGGCTCGACCCTTCTATCAAGCGTCGGAGACACCGAGGACGGACGCAGCGTGGACCTGATGGAGTACCAGGCGAAGGAGCTCTTCGCCGCGCATGGCGTGCCGGTACTGCCCGGCATCGTCGCCGAGACCGTCGAGCAAGCGCGCGCCGCCGCCCAAGAGATCGGCGGCCGGGTGGTGGTCAAGGCGCAGGTGAAGACCGGCGGCCGCGGCAAGGCCGGGGGCGTCAAGCTCGCCGAGTCACCCGACGAGACCGCCGAGAAGGCCAAGGCCATCCTCGGCATGGACATCAAGGGCCACCTGGTCCGCCGGGTGCTGGTCACCGAGGCCAGCGACATCGAGCAGGAGTACTACGTCTCTTTCCTGCTCGACCGCGCCAACCGCACCTATCTCGCCATGGCCAGCGTCGAGGGTGGCATCGACATCGAGCAGCTCGCTGTCGAGCGCCCCGAGGCGCTGGCGCGGATCCCGGTCGACGCGATCGAGGGCGTCGACGCCGAGAAGGCCGCATCGATCGCCGACTCCGCCGGGTTCACGCCCGACGTCCGCGACCAGGTGGTCGACGTTATCCGGAAACTCTGGACGGTCTTCACCGCCGAGGACGCGACGCTGGTCGAGGTCAACCCGTTGGTGAAGACGCCCGACGGTCGGGTCGTTGCGCTCGACGGCAAGATCAGCCTCGACGACAACGCCGACTTCCGCCATCCCGAGCATGCGGCGTTCGAGGACACCGGAGCGGGTGATCCGCTCGAAGCACGAGCCAAGGAGAAGGACCTCAACTACGTCAAGCTCGACGGCGAGGTCGGGATCATCGGCAACGGTGCAGGGCTGGTCATGTCGACGCTGGACGTGGTGGCGTACGCCGGCCAGGAGTTCGACGCCGGTTCGGGGCCGGTGCGTCCTGCGAACTTCCTGGACATCGGAGGTGGTGCGTCCGCCGAGATCATGGCGAATGGGCTGGAGATCATCCTGTCCGACCCGGACGTCCGCAGCGTGTTCGTCAACGTCTTCGGCGGCATCACCGCTTGTGACGAGGTCGCCAACGGCATCGTGCAGGCATTCGCCCTGCTGGACAGTCGCGGTGACGAGATCACCCACCCGCTGGTCGTCCGGCTGGACGGCAACAACGCCGAGGTCGGGCGGCGGATCCTGACCGACGCCGCGCTGCCACACCTCGAGCAGGTCGACACGATGGACGGAGCCGCGCGTCGCGTGGCCGAGCTCGCCGCGGCGAAGTGAGGAAACTGACGTGGCCATCTTCCTGACCGAGAGCTCCAAGGTCATCGTCCAGGGCATGACCGGCTCGGAGGGCCGGCGCCACACCCAGCGCATGCTGCGCTCGGGCACGACCATCGTAGGCGGCGTCACGCCCGGCAAGGGCGGGCAGTCCGTCGACTTCGAAGGCGAGACCGTTCCGGTGTTCGGCAGCGTCAAGGAGGCCGTCGACGCCACCGGATCCGACGTCTCCGTGGTGTTCGTGCCACCGAGGTTCGCCAAGACCGCGGTGGTCGAGTCCATCGATGCCGGTCTGCCGCTCGTCGTCGTGATCACCGAGGGCATCCCGGTACACGACACGGCGTCGTTCTTCCAGTACGCGCAGCACGCGGGCAACACCCGGATCATCGGGCCGAACTGTCCGGGCCTCATCAGCCCGGGTCGCTCGAACGCGGGAATCATCCCCGCCGACATCACGTCGCAGGGCCGGATCGGTCTTGTGAGCAAGTCCGGCACGCTGACCTACCAGATGATGTACGAGCTGCGGGACATCGGGTTCTCGACCGCCGTCGGGATCGGGGGCGACCCCGTCATCGGGACCACGCACATCGACGCGCTGGCCGCGTTCGAGGCCGACCCGGAGACCGACGCGATGGTGATGATCGGCGAGATCGGCGGCGACGCCGAGGAGCGGGCTGCCGACTACATCGCGTCGCGCGTGACCAAGCCGGTCGTCGGGTATGTGGCCGGCTTCACCGCGCCCGAGGGCAAGACCATGGGCCACGCGGGCGCCATCGTGTCCGGATCCTCGGGGACCGCCGTCGCCAAGCAGGAGGCACTCGAGGCTGCCGGTGTGCGCGTCGGCAAGACACCCTCGGCAACCGCGCAGATCGTGCGCGAGGTCATGCAAGCGGGTTCGTGACGCCTCTCGTACGGCCGGCACTACGGGTTCGTGTATCGGGCAACGGCCCTTTCGAGCAAGGCCTGCATCTGCTCGGCCGAGACGTCGTCGTCGACGATCCCGTAGTTGATGAAGATGACGACCGGACCGTTGACGGCCAGACCGATCACCCAGGTCGGCCCGGTGCTGGTCGAGGTGGCCCGCCACGTAGTGAACCCGAAAGCATCCTGTGACCCGGGCGCCTCGGAACCCGTGTTCCCGACAGACATGCTGGGCTCCGCGGCACAGCTGTCACCCTCCGCCACCAGCGCCTCGTAGTACGCAGTGCCTTCATCGCCGGTCGGGAAGGCCGCGACAACCTCCTCGACCGTCTGGCCCGCCGGATCCGTCGGATCGACGTACCAGCGGCCGAGCACCGACGTCGCGCCATTGGCCAGGGCGTTCTGCTCGAAGCAGACGAAGCCCAGCGAGCCGTCGTCCTTGGCGATCACCTCGGTGGCCTGGGTGATCGCCGTGAGGCCGGTCGTCTCCGCGACGTCGGCGGGTGTGAGCCAGCCCGCCAGGTCCTGGGCACCCTCGGGGAACAGCAGCTGCCGCTCGACATCGGTCGCGCAGGCACCGTCCGCCTGCTCGCAGAGTCGGTTGGTGGCGGCAACGGCCCTGTCTTCCGAGGGCGGGTAGTTGTCGTCCATGGCGAAGCCTCCGGACGAGACGCTCGTCACCGCCAGGCCCGATAGCACAAGATCGACTCGGACCAGCGTCAACGCGTCGCCGTTCCTGGGAGGAGCGAAGTAGCTCGCCTGCCACGCGTCGTCGCCCAGTCCGGTGAACGCGGAGATCCAGCCGAAACCGCCGTCGGACAGGGCTTCCACGCAGGCTGTGACGGCGTCGCGGATCGCCTCGAATCGGGCCGTGGCCTCGGCCGGTGTCGATGCCTCGACGATCTGGTCGAGGCGGGAACCGTCTGTCCCGAACGAGCGCTGGAGCGTCTGACGACCCTGACCCTCGGCAGGCTCCACGTCAGGAGCACACGCCCACCGCTCCTCCGGCGGACCGACCCGCTGCCAGTCCGGGGCCCCATCGTCCTGCTCCAGATCCTGCTCGGTGAGCAGGACGGCGTCCGTCAGGGGCAGGAAATCCGGAACGGGCTCCGTGCTCGGGTCTTGACTGGGTTCGCTCGAGGTCGGGCTCGGTGTGGTCGACGTGTCCGTCTGGCTC
>JBKPCP010000008.1:0-25917 GCA_046727475.1 Actinomycetota bacterium
GCCTCCATCGCGCTGCGGAACGCCGCGAACAGGAAGCGTGCGGTGGCCCTGACCGCCAAACAGTTCAGGTACGGCTTCGGCAACGCAGTGTCGGAGTCCGAGTCCGACGAACTGTCTCAGCAGTGGACGACCCCGTCTCCGGGACGACCGTTGTTGAAGGCCGCAACCGCGAACCTCTCGCGGCACTCGCCGGCGAAGATCGACACGGCCAACGCCACACGGGGCCCGTTGCTGCTGATCTCCGGCGGATAGGACCGCACGGTGCCGCCCGCCATCATCAGGTCGACCCTCAAGCAGTATCGCAAGTCACCGGCCGTGACCGAATACAGGGAGTTCCCAGACCGCGGTCATTCACTTGCGATCGACGGCGGGTGGCGAGATGTCGCAGGCGCCGTGCTCGGCTGACTCGGGGAACGGTCGCTGTAGGGCGGATGTCGATGTCGACCCCCACGGGGCCGGTCGCAGCAAGACTAGTCCGGTACGACGAGTCGGCCGGCTGTCACCGGGCCGCCGCTTCACCCAGATCTCGTCAGAGAGGAGTAGCCGATGGGGATCTTGTCGCCAGGCTTCCGAGGTCGGCGCCAGGCCACGAGTCAACAGCTGCCGCCCGGTCAGTACCTCACCGAGGACTTCCCCGTGCTTTCCGCCGGGCCGACGCCCCGCGTACCGCTCGAGTCGTGGGAGCTGGTGGTCACCACGGAGTCCGGAGAGCCACACCGTTGGTCCTGGCCGGACCTGACGGCGTTGCCCAGCGAGACGCCGACGGTGGACATCCATTGCGTCACGAAGTGGTCGAAGCTTGCTACGACGTGGCGCGGCGTCTCCGTCGACGTTCTGATGGCGGAAGTCGAGACCGCGGCCGACTTCGCCCTCGTGCGGTCCTACGGCGGTTACACGACGAACCTGCCGCTCGAGGACCTTCTCGACGGGAAGGCCTGGATCGCGTACGAATACGACGGTGCCGCCCTTGCGCCGGAGCACGGCGGCCCGGCTCGGCTCCTGGTACCGCACCTGTACCTGTGGAAGTCGGCGAAGTGGGTCCACGGCATCCAGCTGTCATTGGAGGACGAGCCGGGTTTCTGGGAGACGGCCGGATACCACGATTACGGTGACCCGTGGCGCGAGCAGCGGTACCAGGGCGACTGACTGGACGGCTCGTGTGGCGCGTCGCCGAGTTGATCACACATCGCGACGAGACACCGAGCTCCCGGACGCTGGTGCTGGACGTCCCCGGCTGGCCCGGGCACCTGGCCGGTCAGCATGTCGACGTTCGGCTCACTGCTGCCGACGGCTACAGCACGCAGCGAAGCTACTCGCTGGCGGCGCCAGCGGACGGTGATCGGATCGAGATCACCGTGCAGCGAGTTGCCGACGGGGAGGTGTCCCCTTACCTCACCGAGGTGTTGGCGACCGGCGACCTGGTGGAGATCCGCGGACCCGTCGGGGGCTGGTTCGTGTGGCCACCGACCGACGTCCGGCCCGTGCTGTTGGTGGGGGGAGGGTCAGGCATCGTCCCGCTCATGGCCATGCTGCGGGCGCGGAGGGCGGCGGCCAGTCGCGCGCCTTTTCGCCTGCTCTATTCGGTGCGGTCGCCGGAGGAGGTGTATTACGCGGAGGAGCTGAGCCGGCTGCCGCGCGACGACCACGGGGTCGAGGTCGCCTTCGTCTACACCCGCGCCACGCCGGCGCAGTGGCCACAGCCGCCCCGGCGGATCGTCGTCAGCGACCTCCGCGACCACGGATGGCCGCCGGACATGACACCGACCTGCTTCGTGTGCGGGCCGACCGGCTTCGTCGAAGCCGTTGCCGACATGCTGGTGGCCCTGGGACACGACCCCGGTCGGGTCAAGACAGAACGGTTCGGCCCCAGTGGAGGCTGACATGGATGAACAGTACGAGGACGGCAATGTCCTGGCCGGCCCGATGCGTGAGATCTTCGCCGTCGACGTCACTGCCGCGACCGGCCGTTGTGTCGGCTGCGGACGGGTGGGTCCGATCGCGACGTTGCGGGTGTACCGGCACGCGCCCGGCCTGGTGGCTCGCTGCCCGGATTGCGACGGGGTGGTGCTGCGTCTGGTCCGGGGACCCCGCACAGCGTGGCTCGACCTGCGAGGCACGGTGAGTCTCGAGATCCCAATGGTCCCGTGACCGCACCGGTTGGTGTCACCCTCCGGGGACGGGTCAGGGAAGCTGTTCGAGCATCTCGGTCACCAGCGCGGCGATCGGCGACCGCTCCGACCGGGTGAGCGTGACGTGGGCGAACAACGGGTGCCCCTTCAGTTTCTCGACGACCGCGACCACTCCGTCGTGCCGTCCCACCCGAAGATTGTCCCGCTGTCCGACGTCGTGAGTCAGCACGACACGAGAGCCGCTGCCGACCCGGGACAGCACGGTGAGCAGCACGTTGCGCTCCAGCGACTGCGCCTCGTCGACGACGACGAACGAGTCGTGCAGCGAGCGGCCCCGGATATGGGTGAGTGGTAGAACCTCGAGCATGCCGCGAGCCACGACCTCGTCGATGACGTCCTGGTTGGTCAGAGCACCCAGCGTGTCGTAGACGGCCTGGGCCCACGGGTTCATCTTCTCGGACTCGCTGCCGGGCAGGTATCCGAGGTCCTGGCCGCCCACGGCGTACAGCGGCCGGAACACGAGCACCTTCTTGTACTGCCGCCGCTCGAGCACGGCTTCCAGTCCGGCGCACAGGGCCAGGGCCGACTTGCCCGTACCGGCCCGGCCGCCGAGGGAGACGATGCCGACCTCCTCGTCGAGCAGGAGGTCCAGGGCCACCCGCTGCTCGGCCGAACGTCCACGCAGGCCGAATGCCTCGCGGTCGCCACGCACCAACCGGACCGCCTTCTCCGGCGTGATGCGCCCCAGACCACTGCCCCGCTCGCTGTGCAGGACCAACCCGGTGTGGCAGGGCAGGTCGCGCGCGGCATCGAGGTCGGCGACGCCGGCCTCGTAGAGGACATCCAGATCCACGCCCGAGACCTCGAGCTCGACCATGCCGGTCCAGCCGGACTCGATCACGGCCTCGGCGCGGTACTCCTCCGCGTGCAGTCCGACGGCCGACGCCTTGACCCGCATCGGCAGGTCCTTGGAGACGAGCGTGACCGTGCGCCCGTCGGCGGACAGGTTGCGCGCCACAGCCAGGATGCGGGAGTCGTTGTCGCCGAGGCGGAAGCCCACCGGCAGGACGTCGGGGTCGGTGTGGTTGAGCTCGACCCGGACGGTGCCGCCCTGGTCCCCGACCGGGAGCGGTGCGTCGAGGCGGCCATGCTCGACGCGCAGTTCGTCCAGCAGCCGCAGAGCCGCACGAGCAAAGTAGCCGAGCTCTGGATGGTGGCGCTTGCCTTCCAGCTCGGTGACCACCACGACGGGGAGCACGACGTCGTGCTCGGCGAAACGGAGAATCGCGTAGGGATCGGCCAGTAGGACGCTGGTGTCGAGGACGTAGGTACGGCAGTCCGGGCTTGAGCCTTCAGCTGCCGTACGCCGGGTCTGGGAATGCCTGGAAGCGGCCACGTCCGTCTCCCTGCCCGGGCGTGCACCCTCGCCCGGTTCTGCTCGCGCGGGTGACCGGGACCGGGCCCGAGGGCCGGGTGCCGGCCCTCCTGCGCGCTCGAGACTGCAGCACGTGGACGGGCCTCCCGGGCGGCCGGCTTCCCCACCGGCTGCCAGCCACAACGGTACGCCAGCGGGCCCACGCTCAGAAGGAACACGCCCGAATGCGGGGGTGAACTCCGGCCCAACCTGATCATTCCGGGCGCCGGTCGGATGTTGGGCTCAGCGACCGTAGCGGCGTTCGCGCTCGCCGTACGAGCGCAGCGCGCGCAGGAAGTCGACGCGCCGGAAGTCCGGCCAGAGCGCCTCGCAGAAGTAGAACTCGGAGTTGGCGCTCTGCCAGAGCAGGAATCCGGACAGCCGCTGCTCCCCGCTGGCCCGGATGACCAGGTCGGGGTCGGGCTGTCCCTTGGTATAGAGATGCTCGGCGATGTGCTCGACGTCGAGGACCTCGGCCAACTCCTCGATCGACGTGCCGCGTCCGGCGTGCTCCTGCAGCAACGACCGCACGGCGTCGGCGATCTCGCGCCTCCCGCCGTACCCGACCGCAACGTTGACGTGCATGCCGTCGATGTGGCGGGTGTGGTCGGCGGCCTCCTTCAGCAGCGACGCCGTCCGGTCCGGAAGGAGGTCCAACGCTCCCACCGGGTGCACGCGCCAACGGCCTGCGGAGGCGAGGTCGTCGATGAGCTCCTCGATGATGCCGAGCAGGGGGACGAGCTCGTCGTCGGGCCGGTGCAGGTTGTCGGTCGAGAGGAGGAACAGCGTGACGACCTTGACGTGTACCTCGTCGCACCAGCCGAGGAACTCCTGAGCCTTCTCGGCGCCGGCCCGGTGTCCACTCGCCGTCGGGGCACCGAAAGCCCTGGCCCACCGGCGGTTGCCGTCGAGCATGACGGCAACGTGTCGCGGGATCCGCTGTGGATCCAGGTTCCGCTGGATCCGGCGGCCGTACATGCGGTAGACCAGCTCGGACAGACCCATTGCCCGCGACACCTCCCACGCCGGTGACGACCACCGGGACCGGGCTCGCCTGCGGCAGATTACTCCCTCGACATTTGCCGTGGCTCGATCAGTCGATGTCGTTCCGGCTCCGGTTCGAGAGCTCACCGATCGTCACCCGCACCGCGGCGCCGGTTAGGCTCCCCCCATGTCACCGGACGAGCAGTTCCGCGATGCCGTGGCAGCCATGAAGCCCAAGCTGCGCGGTTGGCTGCACGCCGGAACGTTCCCGCTCGCGGTAGCTGCCGGCATCACGCTGGTCGTGTTTGCGCCCACTCCGACGGCGAAGGTCACGAGTGCAATCTTCACGTTGACCGCGGCGCTGCTCTTCGGCGTCAGCGCGCTCTACCATCGGGGTCGCTGGTCCCCGCGGTCCTACGCAGTACTACGTCGCCTTGACCACGCGAACATCTTCCTGATCATCGCCGGCACGTATACGCCGTTCACGATCCTCTTGCTCGACCGCCGTGACGCCCAGATCCTGTTGACGCTGGTCTGGCTCGGTGCGCTCGTCGGCGTTGCCTTCCGCGTGCTGTGGGTCGGCGCACCCCGGTGGCTGTACGTGCCGGTGTACATCGCGCTCGGTTGGGCTGCGGCGTTCTGGCTGCCCGAGTTCGCCTCCCGCGGCGGTGCGGCCGTGTTCACGCTAATCGTCGCCGGTGGCCTGCTGTACTCGGTCGGCGCCGTGATCTACGCACTCAAGCGGCCGAACCCGTCACCACGGTGGTTCGGCTTCCACGAGGTCTTCCATGCCTGCACGCTGGCGGGTTTCGTCGCCCACCTCGTCGGTGTATGGCTGGCCGTGTTCGGTGCCGGTGCCGTCGTCACGAACTGACTTCCGCTGAGTCAGGCCGAATCCGGGCCTTCGGCGCGCACCTTCTCTACGCCCGCCATGGCGTCGCGAAGCTTCGCCAGCCACGCCTCGGTGTTCTGGCCGGTGAGCTTGACGCACCACGCGAGCGCCTCGGACCGCGACCTGGCCACGCCGGCGTCGACCAGCGTGTCCAGCACCTGCCGCTCCGGCTGGCGCAGCCGGGTCATGACCGGCATGGCCAGCGTCGTGAAGAGCTCCCGCCGCTCACCGATCTCGACGCCCCACGCGACCTTTCGGCGGGCCCGGTGCTCGAGCTCCCGGGCGATCTCGATCCGCCGATCGCGAGTCTCCTCCCGGAACTGGGTGATCCGGCCGGAGACGGCCGCTGCGCGCTCGGCATCCGACGCGTCCGGCGCCACGGATGGACCGGCGAGACGTCCGACGATCGTGATCTCCTCACGGTCGACCGTCACCTCGACCGGGCCTTCGAACCAGTCCCGGGGCAGCCGCCCAGTCAACCAGCCGCGTATCTTCTCGACGCGCGCACTCTCGGTCGTCATGTAACGATGATTACATCATTACAGGGCGCGTCAAGGGTGTGTGCTGGGAGCAGACACACCCCCACGATCGTGAAGATCGTCGTGCAGTGAGCGGCGCGGGCGGACGAGCCAGAACCTGCACGACGATCTTCACGACCGCTGGCCGAGCGCGGCGGCGAGCTTCACGGGATCGGTCGTCGGCGCCTCACAGACGAAATGCCGGCACACGTACGCGGCCGGCTGTCCGTCGACCAGGGGACGGTCGCGCAACAGCGGCACCTCGGCGCTCACCTCGTCGGCCGGATCGCCGTGTACGACCGCGGCCCCCGGCGACGTACTGCGCAGCGCGACGCCCAGCAGCTCCCGGGTGCGCGGATCGCCGACCGGCCCCACGACGGCCACCTCGGCCGGCCCGGCGGCCAACGCCTCGGCCACGGCCAGCCCCCACCCGGCGAAGCGCGGTGCCTGCGCGCCCAGCCCGTCGTAGACCCCGAGCGCCTTCTCTGCCGCGTCGCGATGGAGCTCGGAGCCGGTGTAGGCGGCGAACGTCAACAACGCGCCGGCAGCGGCCGACGAGCCGGCTGGGGTCGCGTTGTCTGTGGGGTCCTGGGGCCGCCTGATCCCGGACAGCCGGACGTCGGTGGTGTCGTCCGCGGTGTCGAAGAAGCCGCCCGCCGGGTCGGCGTACCGGGCCAGGACGACGTCGAGCAGCTGCTCGGCGAACGAGAGCCACACCGGGTCGCCGGTCACCGCCACCAGGGCCAGGAAGCCTTCGGCCACGTCGGCGTAGTCCTCGAGCACGCCGGTGTGGTGACCGGCCCGGCCGTCGCGCGATGCCCTCACCAGCCGGCCGCGATCGTCGAGATGTACCCGCACGAGCAGGTCGGCGCATGCGATTGCAGCATCGATCCATGCCGGCTCCTCGAACAGCACACCGGCCTCCGCCAGTGCTGCCACGGCCAGCCCGTTCCAGGCCGCCACGACCTTGTCGTCCCGCGTCGGTTGTGGACGCTCGAGCCGCGTGGCGAGCAACCGGTCTCGCACCCGTGTCCATCGCTCGGGGTCGTCGGCGTCCTCGCGGAGCTGGAGCGTCGAAGTCCCGCCCTCGAAGGTGCCCGAATCGGTGACCTGGAGCAGACCGGCGGCCCAGGCGCCATCCTCGGGCCCAAGCACCTCGTCGAGCTGGGCGGGCGTCCACACATAGGTGGCTCCCTCGACGGAGCGGCCGTCGACCACGGTGTCCGCGTCGAGGGAGCTCGCGAAGCCGCCCTCCGGTGCCCGGAGGTCGCTGATCAGGAACCCGGCCGTCTCTCGTACGACCCGCTCCGCCAGAGCAGAGCCGGAGGCCCGCCACCAATGGGTGTAGACGCGCAACAGCAGCGCGTTGTCGTAGAGCATCTTCTCGAAATGCGGGACCACCCAGGCCCGGTCGACGCTGTACCGGGCGAATCCCCCGCCGAGCTGGTCGTACATGCCGCCGCGCGCCATCCGCTCGCAGGTCGCCTGGACCATCGCCAGAGACTGGACGTCACCGGTGCGGGCGTGGTGGCGGAGCAGGAACTCGAGGACCATCGACGGCGGGAACTTCGGCGCCCCACCGAAGCCGGCGTGCTCGGGCTCGAACTCGGTCGCCAGCCGGCGCGCGGCCTCATCCAGCCGGTCCGGTCCCGGCGGCTGTGCGCCGGGAAACTTGCGCATGTTGCCGAGTTGGCCGGCGATGCCCGCCGCGGCGTCGTCGACCTCGCCCCTGCGTTCGGTCCACGTACGCGACACGGCTTCGAGCACCTGCCGGAACGAGGGCATCCCGTGAGCAGGGCGGGGCGGGTAGTACGTCCCCGCGTAGAACGGCCGGCCCTGCGGCGTGAGGAACGCCGTCATCGGCCAGCCGCCCTGCCCGGTCAGCGCCTGGACCGCCTCCATGTAGACGGCGTCCACGTCGGGACGTTCCTCCCGGTCGACCTTGACCGCGACGAAGTGGAGGTTGACGTATGCCGCCGTCGTGGCGTCCTCGAACGACTCGTGCGCCATGACGTGGCACCAGTGGCATGCCGCGTAGCCGACCGACAGCAGTATCGGGACGTCACGGGCGCGTGCCTCCGCGAACGCGTCGTCCCCCCATTCCCACCAGTCCACCGGGTTGTCGGCGTGCTGGAGCAGGTACGGGCTCGTCGAGTCGGCCAGCCGGTTCGGCATGCTGACAGTCCTACCCGCCGAGAAGACGCCTCATAGGGGATCGTTGCCGTCGCGGCCGGACTCGTCGCGCATGCGTTCGGCGTCCGTTCGGCCCTGCGGATCGAAGTCGATCCGGTTGAGCTGTCGGCGCAGACTGCGGTAGAGCACGAACAGCGCTACACACAGAGCCAGCAGGACCAGGAACCCGAGCAGGCCAGGCCCGATCCCGGAGTCGTCGACGTCGGTGCTCGTCGCCGTCACAAGGGCAACGTTCATCGGTGAACCTCCGGACACATCGTCGCACCATGTCAGCGTGGGCCCGCGCGAGGGTCAACGCAGGCCCGCGAACAGGTCGTCCTCGGGCTCTTCGACGTCGACGAGACTCCGTACCAGCTCGTAGTCCTCAGTGGGCCAGGCCTTCTGGTGCACGTCGAGTGGTACGGCAAACCACGGGCCTTCCGGGTCGATCTGGGTCGCATGGGCGATCAATGCCCGGTCCCGCACCGGGAAGTAGTCGGCACACGGCACCCGGGTGGTCACCCGGCCGTCATGTTCCGGATTGGGCTTCCACTCCGCGAGGCGCTCGGCATAGGGGGACTCCAGCCCGCGGCGGATCATCTCGTCGTGCAGCGCCTGCAGGCGCTCACGATGGAACGAGTGGTGGTAGTAGAGCTTCAGTGGCTGCCACGGTTCGCCGGCGGCAGGGTAGGTTCGCGGGTCCCCGGCAGCGTCGAACGCCGCGACTGTCACCGTGTGGCACATGACGTGGTCCGGGTGCGGGTAGCCGCCGTTCTCGTCGTATGTCGTGACGACATGTGGACGGAACCGGCGCATGGCGGCGACGAGCGGAGCCGCCGCCACCTCGACCGACTGCAGCGCGAAGCAGCCCTCCGGAAGCGGGGGAAGCGGGTCACCCTCCGGAAAGCCGGAGTCGACGAAGCCCAGCCACTCCTGTCGGATGCCGAGGATCTGCCGGGCCGCATCCATCTCCTGCCTGCGGATCGTCGCCATGTTGGCCAGGACGTCCGGGCGATCCATGTTCGGGTTCAGGATCGAGCCGCGCTCACCCCCCGTACACGTGACGACAAGCACCTGGACGCCCTCGGCGACATAACGCGCCGTCGACGCTGCACCCTTGCTGGACTCGTCGTCGGGATGAGCGTGCACATGCATGAGCCGGAGCTCGCCCTCCACCGGTCACCTCTCCCGGATGCCGTCACCTGTCCCGCGACCAGCGGGCCGGGAGACAATGGTGCCCGAACGTGTCCCGCAACCATGCTCGGAGTCCCCACCTTGGCAACGCCAACCATCCGCCCGCCCGACCGCTACGGCGATCGGACGCACGGACGACGGTGGCGGATCGGCGTGATCGCAGGAGGCGTGCTGCTCGCCCTGGCGGTCGGCTGGTGGCTGCTGCGGGCGGCGGATGACCCGGTCCGCTCCACCCTGGTCGCCTGGGAGGACCCGGCAGACGGTGTGCTCTCGGCAACGGTGGAGGTGGTGCGGCAACCCGGTCTCGCGGTGACGTGCGACCTGGTCGCGGTGGACCTGCGCCGCGTCGTCGTGGGGCAGACGACGATCGACATACCGGCCGGGGACGACCAGCGGCTCCGGGTCGAGGCTCAGATCCCGTTGGAGGCTCCGGCCGTCGCCCCGGAGCTGCGCGGCTGCGAGCCGGCCTCGAAAGACTGAGCAGCGAGGATCGCTCGTCCTCCGGCGGCCTTGCTACCCTAGACGTTTCCACCCGACACCCGCCCGGGCCCAAGCCCGGTGGCCGATCACACCCCGGGTGCCGCCGAATGAGCAACGATCCAGCAAGGAGCAGATGCCGTGACCTCGACAAGCGAGAACGTCGCATGGCTGACCCAGGACGGCTACGACCGCCTCCGCAGCGAGCTCGAGCATCTGATGGGGCCCGCGCGCATCGAGATCGCCAAGCGGATCGAGGCGTCGCGTTCCGAGGGAGACCTGTCCGAGAACGGCGGCTACCACGCGGCCAAGGAGGAACAGGGCAAGCAGGAGGCCCGGATCCGCCAACTGCAGCACCTGCTGCAGCGCGCGAAGGTCGGCGAGATCCCGCCGGACGACGGCGTGGTCGGGCCGGGCATGATCGTCGACGTCCGCTTCGCCGGTGACGACGAGGTGGAGACATTCCTGCTCGGCTCACGAGAACTGCTGGCACTCGACGAGTCGGTCGAGATCGAGGTCTACTCGCCGCAGTCGCCGCTCGGCGCCGCGATCAACGGCAAGAAGACCGGCGACACCGTCTCCTACCAGACCCCGAACGGCCGCGCCGTCGAGGTCCAGATCCTCAACGCCCACCCGTATGCGGTCTGAGCCGAACGAGCCACACGCGGCTACTTCGTCGTGGCGGCCTTGTACTTGCGAATGGCCAGCGGCGCGAAGATCCCGATGATGATGGCGCACCAGATCAGTGACGCGAGGACCGGCTGCTCCATCGGCCACGCATCCGATTCGACCAGGCTCTGATTGCCGAAAAGCTCGCGGCAGGCCTGCACGATCGCGCTCAGTGGGTTCCACTCGGCGAGGGTCTGCAGCCAGCTCGGCATGGTCTCCGGTGGCACGAACGCGTTGGAGATGAAGGTGACCGGGAACAGCCAGATCAGCCCTGCCGAAGCGGCGACCTGTGGGCTGCCGACGGACAGACCGATCAGCGCACCGACCCACAGCATGGCGAACGCGAGCAGCAGCAGAAGCCCGACCGCAGCCAGGAACTGCAGGACGCCGTTGTGGAAGCGCCACCCGACGATGACACCGCAGATCATCATGATCACGAGGACGATCAGCTGATTGGACAGATCGGCAACGACCCGCCCGCCAATCACACCGGACCGGGCCATCGGCAGCGAGCGGAACCGGTCGATCAGCCCCTTCTGCATGTCGTCGGCCAGCCCGACGCTGGCCGGCGCGCAGGCGAAGGCCATGGTCTGGGCGAAGATTCCCGCCATCAGATATTCGCGGTAGTTGACACCCTCGACCGGGATCGCGCCGCCGAACACGTACGCAAACAGCAGCACGAACATGATCGGCTGGATGAACATGTAGACCTGGTTGTCGGGCACCCGCCAACCACCACGGATGTTGCGCCACGCGACGACCAACGTGTCGCGCAGCGCCGAACCGTGGCCGACGCTTCCCGTGGTGCCGCCTGCAGGCTTGACCTCGGTCGTGGTCACTTGGCTCTCCCGGATGTGAGCTCCTGCGCGGGAGCGGGGTTGTCGTCCGAGGCGTCTTCGGCGTGATGCCCGGTGAGTTCGAGGAACACGTCGTCGAGGGTCGGCCGGCGCAGCGCGATGTCGTCGATGGCGATGCTCGCCTCGTCGAGGTCGCGGATGACGAGGACGAGGCCCTTCGAACCCTGGCTCGTCGGCACGGTCAGCTTGCGCGTCTTGGCGTCGACGTCGCACTGACCGTCGCTGCCCCGGTGGAGGATCTCCTCGGCCTGTGCCATTGCGGCAGGGTCGTGGACGATGACCTCGATCCGTTCGCCGCCCACCTTTGCCTTTAGCTCGTCGGCGGTGCCTTCGGCGATGATCGAGCCCCTGTCGATGACCACGATCCGGTCGGCCAACGCATCGGCCTCCTCGAGGTACTGCGTGGTGAGCAGGATCGTCGCGCCTTCCTCCCGCCGCTCCCGGATGACGTCCCACAGGTCCAGCCGACTGCCCGGGTCGAGGCCGGTCGTGGGCTCGTCGAGGAAGAGGACCTCCGGATGAACGATGAGGCTGCCGGCAAGGTCCAGGCGGCGACGCATGCCGCCCGAGTACGTCTTCGCGACCCGGTCGCCCGCATCGGCCAGGTCGAACTGCTCCAGCAGCTCGCCCGCGCGCCGGGTCGCCTCGGCACTCGAGAGCTGGTAGAGCCGGCCGAAGAGCCACAGGTTCTCGCGACCGGTCAGATTCTCGTCGATCGCGGCGAACTGTCCGGACAAGCCGATGCTGGCCCGAACCGCCTGCGGCTCGGTGACGACATCGTGACCGGCCACGACGGCCGTGCCGGCATCGGGCCGGAGCAGAGTCGTCAGCATGCGCACTGTCGTGGTCTTGCCCGCGCCGTTGGGCCCGAGCATGCCCACCACGGTGCCCTTCGGCACGACCAGGTCGATGCCACGCACGGCCTCGACGGCATCGTCACCGGATCCGAAGGTCTTGACCAGGCCTTCCGCAATGATCGCGTTCACGGTGTTTCCTCTCGTCCGTCTGTGTCGTCCGGGAGCCTGCCAGGCCGGGCCGACACCTCCGCACCGGACAGGTTCAGCAGGGCCGTGGCTTCGTCGAGGTCGAGCTCGCCCGTTGCCAGGCTGTGCAGGACTGCCTCCCGGCTCGGCGCAGGTTCAGCATGTGCGGTCGGATGGGCCGATTCCTCCAGTCCGAGCTTGGCCAGCAGGTCGGCGAACCGCTGACGGGCCGTCGGGTAGCTGACCCCGAGGTCGCGGGCCAGATCCCTCATGTTCCCGCGAGAGACAAGGAATGTGCGAAGGATTTGCCGATCGTGTTCACCCAGGGCGCAGTACTCGCATGACGAGAACCGCCCGGCCAGCTCGCTGCCACACGACGGGCAGCCGAGCCGCGTGATCTGCAGTTGGTCGCCGCACACCGGGCAGTCACGCGGCGGCTGGTGGCTCGCCGGACTCACCGCGGCGCCTTGACCGTCACGCTGCCCATGACGACCTCCACGTCGATCTCGGCAGCGCCGGTACCGACGACGAGGTCGCGGTTCCGGTCGCGGCCGTGACGCTCCGGCTCGGTGACGAAACGGCCCAGCTGGACATCGGAGCGGACCCGTACGTCGGAACCCGGCAGCAGCGTGAGCTGAAGCGAACCGGACTCGCACCGGAGCCGGGACCGTCCGTGGGTCTGACGTGTTTCGACCTGCGCCGAGCCGGCCTGCACCAACAGGTCGAACGGTTGCTCCACACCCCGGACCCGCAGAGAGCCGGCCGTGACACGCCCGTGATCGAGCCCTTTGGCGTCCTCGACCTGCACCGAGCCGGCGATGACCTCGACGCCCACCGCGAGGTCGGGCCGGACCCGGACCAACAGCTCGAGGCCCTGCCCGAGGCCGTGCTGGAGCCGACCGGCGACCTCACGCCAGCGGCCGCCGGACAGCAGCGTGAAGGCGTCGTCTGTCGGAATCGGCTCGACCTCCCCGGCCACGACGAGCGTGCTGCCCTCGCGTCGGACATGGTGCGGACCCTCGACGGCATAGATCGCCACCGACGGGTCTCCGACGATTCGGACCCTGCGCGACGTGGCCCGGACGAGAACCCTCTCGATGTCTGGCACAGCGGGCGGTGACGCAGGCGCGCCGGCCGCCGCTGCGGATGCGCTGGCGCCGGTGCCGGGAGCCGCGTCGCCGACGGTCGTCGCCGACGCCTCACCGGTGACGTCCGCCAGCAGCCGGGCCGCCTGGGTGGGATCGAGCCGGCCCGCCGCGACGTCTTCCAGGATCTGACGCGTGCTCTGTTCGGTCATGGGCCAATCGTGGCGGCAATCTTCCAATCCGTCAAGCATGCTTTCCGTTATGATAAGAAATACTTAGTCGATTGATAATGGATAGCCCGCGTTGCGGAGGTGCGAAAGCACCTGGGCCCGATGTTCCGATCCCCGGGTCTCGACCTGGAGCGCCACCTCGACCTCGTCGACGTGCAGCCGCGGGCCGGTTCTCTCGTGGACGACGTCGAGTACGTTCGCGTCGACGGAGGCAAGCTCGCCCAGCAGCCTGGCGAGCGCACCGGGATGATCGGGGATCCGGACCCGGAACGAGAGATAGCGGCCTGCGGCGGCCATGCCGTGCCGGATCACCCGCAGCAGCAGCAACGGATCGACGTTGCCGCCGGAGAGCACGGCCACGACAGGTGGCTCGAACGTCGACGGATCGGTGAGCAGCGCGGCCACGCCGGCCGCACCGGCCGGCTCCACCACCAGCTTGGCCCGCTCCAGAAGCAGCACGAGAGCGCGTGACAGCGCCTCGTCGGTCACCGTGACGACGTCGTCCACCAGGTCACGGACCAACCCGAAGGGCACGTCGCCCGGGCACGCGACGGCGATCCCGTCGGCCATCGTCTCCATGCTGGACAGAGTCATCGGCTCGCCGGCTGCGAGCGAGGCCGGATACGCGGCCGCGCCGGCAGCTTGTACGCCGACGACCCGGACGCCGGGCCGCGAGTCCTTGACCGCCAGCGCGATGCCCGCCAACAGACCGCCCCCACCGGCTCCGACCAGGATCGTGCGGACGTCGGGGCACTCCTCGAGGATCTCCAGCCCCACCGTCGCCTGCCCGGCGATGATGTCCGGGTGGTCGAAGGGGTGGATGAGCACTGCGCCGGTGGCGGCCGCGAACTCGGCCGCCGCGATCAGCGCCTCATCCACCGTGCTTCCAGCGAACCGGACGTCGGCGCCGTATGCACGCGTCGCCTTCTCCTTGACGATCGGAGCACCCTCCGGCATGAAGACCGTGGCCTTGGCGCCGAGCATGTCGGCGGCCAGTGCGACGCCTTGGGCATGGTTGCCAGCACTGGCCGCCACGACTCCACGGGCCCGTTCGTCGTCGGACAGCCGTGAGATGCGTACATACGCGCCGCGGATCTTGAACGACCCGGCTCGTTGTAGGTTCTCGCATTTCAGGTACACCGGACCGCCGACCCGACCGGCCAGCCAGCGCGAGACCTCCAGCGGAGTGGGACGCACCACGTCGCGCAGGAGCTCGCGGGCCGCGTGCACGTCGGCCATCGACACCGTCGTCATGACCGCGATCCTCCCACCAGGTGCTGCACGCTCCCCGAACGATCACGTGAAGAGGGCTTCCAACAAGTGAACTTGCGTTCTACAAGCAACCTCCTCATACTTGTGGGGTGCAAGCAACCAATCCGCTCGCCGCCCGGGGCACCACCGGCGCTGCCACCGGGCCGCAGGACGACCTCCACGTCGCATTCATGCGCCTGTTCCGACGGCTCAAGCGGCTGTCGACGATGACCGGGCTCGATCCAGCGCTGGTCGCCGTCCTCCACGACCTCGGCTGCAGCGGTCCGACCCGCACCTCCGTATTGGCCGAGACCATGCGCCTGGACCAGTCGACCGTGAGCCGACACGTCCGCGCCCTCGAACAGCTCGGGTTGGTCGAGCGAACGGGTGACCCGGACGACCGCCGTGCGGCCCTGCTCTCGCTCACGCCGGCGGGGCAAGAGCGGCTCGCCGCGATCATCGCCGAGCGTCGGGCGATCTTCTCGTCCGCGACTGCCGGCTGGTCCGACGACGACCGTGCCCAGCTCGCGGGCTTCATCGACCGGATGGCCCGCTCGCTGGAGGCCGGGGATCGTCCCGCCATCGACCACGACAAGATCATGGAGAACGCGTGAGCATCTCCGATGCCACCAAGGCACCCACCGCCGACGAGCACAGCTACCTGTCGCACCGGCAGATCCTCGTGGTGCTCGCCGGCCTGATGGCCGGCATGTTCCTTGCCGCTCTCGACCAGAGCATCGTCGGTACTGCACTGCCGAGCATCGTCAGCGACCTCGGCGGGCTCAACCACCTGTCCTGGGTCGTCACCGCCTACCTGCTGACGTCCACCGCTTCAACGCCGCTGTGGGGCAAGATCTCCGACCTCTACGGGCGGCGGCCGATCTTCCAGACCGCGATCATTGTCTTCCTCGCCGGGTCGCTGGTCGCCGGCGCGGCGGACAGCATGAGCATGCTCATCGGCGGCCGGGCCATCCAGGGTCTCGGCGCGGGAGGGCTGATGGCCCTCGCGCTGTCGATCATCGGTGACGTCATTCCGCCCCGGGAGCGCGGCCGCTACCAGGGCTACTTCGGCATCGTCTTCGGCGTTTCGAGCGTCGGCGGCCCGCTGCTCGGTGGCTGGTTCACCGACGGGCCGGGCTGGGAGTGGATCTTCTGGATCAACATCCCGATCGGCCTCACAGCGCTGGTCGTCACGTCGCTCGCGCTGAAGATGCCGAAGGTCCGCCGTGACCACAAGATCGACTATCTGGGCGCCGCGGTGATCGTCGCCTCGGTGACGTCGATCCTGCTCTACACCGCGTGGGCCGGGTCCGAGTACGGCTGGGCCGATCCGCTCTCGCTGGCGCTGTTGGCGGGCGGCATCGTGCTCGCCGGTCTGTTCGTGCTGGTCGAGTTCCGCGCCGAGGAGCCGATCATCCCGATGCGGCTGTTCGGGAACCGCGTGTTCACGCCCACGGTGATCTTCACGTTGATCATGGGTCTGGCGATGTTCGGCGGCATCATCTTCCTGCCGGTGTACCTGCAGGTCGTGCAGGGCATGTCTCCGACGGAGTCAGGGCTGGCGCTCCTGCCGATGATCATCGGGCTGTTCGCCACGTCGATCTCGTCAGGTCAGATCGTGACCCGCACCGGCCGGTACAAGATCTTCCCGATCCTCGGTGCGGGGGTGATCGCCGTCGGCTTGCTGCTGCTCTCCACTCTCGGGGTCGACACGCCGTACTGGCAGACCGCGATCTACTTCTTCGTCTTCGGCGCCGGACTCGGGTTCACGATGCAGATCGTCGTGACCGTCGTCCAGAACTCCGTCGAGCGGCGGGACATGGGCTCGGCCACGTCGAGCGTCATGTTCTTCCGCTCCATGGGCGGCGCGTTCGGCACAGCCATCTTCGGCGCCGTGCTCACCAGCCGGCTCGGTGTCTACCTCGCCGACGCCGCAGGGGGCGGGGGGCTGCCCGCGGACCTGAACGTGTCGGCCAACAACGTCCAGCAGATCCAGGCGCTGCCGGCCGACGCGCACGCCGTCGTCGTCGACGCGTGGGTGAAGGCGTTGCACGACGTGTTCCTGGTGGCGCTCCCGTTCGTCGTCATCGCATTCGTCGCGGCATTCTTCATCCCCGAGCTCACGCTGAAGACCGGTGTGAGCGAC
The DNA here is from genome assembly GCA_046727475.1 of Actinomycetota bacterium. GTDB lineage: Bacteria > Actinomycetota > Actinomycetes > Jiangellales > Jiangellaceae > DAIUDS01. The sequence continues at coordinate 17,002 of JBKPCP010000008.1, forward strand.
GAGGAGGCTCCGGCCGAGCCGGCTCTCGCGATGGAGTAGCTCAGGCGTCACGCTCGCGCTGCCGCACTAGGTTGACGATCACGACCCATCAGAGCGGGGAGAGTCTGCCGTGAAGTTCGCCTGGTTGTGCAGCCACGAGTCGTACCAGCCCGAAGTCCTGCTCCGGCATGCCGTCCTCGCCGAAGAGGCCGGCTTCGACATGGTCACCGGTGCCGACCACTTCCACCCCTGGGTCGACGACCGCAGTGCGGCGAGCTTCGTCTGGAGCTGGTTCGGAGCCGTCGCGCATGCGACGTCCCGGGTCGAGCTCGCCACCAGCGTGACCGCGCCGCTGTTCCGCTACCACCCCGCAGTGATCGCCCAGGCTGCTGCCACGGTGGACCGGCTCTCCGGTGGCCGGTTCGTCCTCGGTGTCGGAACCGGCGAGGCGATCAACGAGGCTCCGCTGGGACTCGCGTTTCCCGGCTACGGCGAGCGGATCGCCCGCATGGAGGAAGCGCTGCGGATCATCCACGGTCTGCTCGACGGTCAGAAGCTGGATGTCGAGGGTGCGTACTACGCCGCCCACGCCGCGAGGCTCTACAGCCCCCCGCTCGGCACGGTTCCGGTCTGGATGGCTGCGGGCGGGCCTCGATCCGCGACCTTCGCCGGCGAGGTCGCGGAGGGGCTCATCACCAGCGTCAAGGACCCCGCGCAGACGTTGGAGAAGGTCATCAACCCGTACCGCGAGGCGGCACGGTCCAGAGGCGCAGCAACGACGATCATGGCCACGCGGTGGTGCGTCCTGGCTGGCGACGACGACGAGGCATGGGAGGCGTTGGCGCCGATGCGCGGACTTCGCGCACCCGGCCGGCTCGAGGTGGCCGACCCGATGATCCTTCGCCAGCGGGCCGACGAGATGGAACGGTCGGAGATCCTCGGCCAGTACACGATCGTGCGCGACCTGGACCAACTCGCGGCGGCGTACCGGCCGCTGGTGCAGGACGTCGGCGCGGACTACGTGGCCGTCCAGGTCGCCAGCGTCGACCCGGAGCGCACGATCGGGCTGATCGGCTCCGAGATCCTGCCCGAGTTGCGGACCCTCGCTGCCGGCGTGTCCCGCCCCTAGGCGGACTCGGATTCACACCCGCCCGGCGTCGTCCGTTCAGCGCGGGGGCAGCCGCCACGGGTCGGCGTCGTCGGATGGCTCGTCCGTCGACTGGTCACCGGCCGGCGCTGCCTCCGTCGGTTGGCCGCCCATCGGCTCGGCCGCCTCCGCCGAGCTGGCGGTCCACGGCTGCGCAGTCGACGGTTGCCCGGCCCACGGTTGCGCCGGCGCGTTCCACGACGGCTGGCCCCAGGGCGCAGCAGCACCGTAGCCCTGCGGGACCGTTGCCCTCGCGTCCAGCGCCCGCTCCTGGCGGGTCGTCAGCGAGCGCACCATGACGATGCACAGGATGGCGGCGGCAAGGAGCACCAGCATCGCGAAACCCCCGACGCCGTCGGAGGTCGCTGCTGCCTCGATGTCGGATGGTGTCGTCAGGAACTCGTCGGTCGGGGACAACCCGGCCTCGACCCCCTGCAAGAGCCACGCGAGCCCGAGCAGGATCGCCCAGGGGACGACGATGACCGGCCCGCGGCCCGGCCGATCATACGACGCCTGACCGGACCGGAAGATCTGGACCGCTGGCAGCACCAGGTTCGCGAGCGGGACGAACCAGCCGCCGATCGCCCAGCCCGGCCCCAGGCCCCGCGACTGACCGAGGAACTGGGCATTCTTCGCGTGCCGGTATTGCCAGACGATGAACACGACCGCGATGGCCAGGGCGAGCAGTATGTGCAGCACTACTGACGCGGTTACGCCCGCGTCGACGGCATCGGCCTCGGAGCTACCCGGGAAGTCACCGTCGGCAGCATCGAACAAGAGCGAGGACCGGTAGAACAAGACGATCGCCGCGATCAGCTCCACGGCGGCGATGATGCAGAGCAGCACGGTCAGGGCAGTCGCCAGCCCTCGAAGCGACCTTCGCCCGCTTCCCGGCGGCGGGTAGTAGGCGACGGCCGGGTTCTCCCACGACGGACCGCCGCCGGCAGGCTGGTTGGCACTCATCCGGACAGCGCCTGACCGAGGTCGGAGAGCAGGTCGTCGACGCTCTCGATTCCGACCGAGAGCCGCACCAGATCGGCCGGAACCTCGAGCGGGCTCCCGGCCGCGCTGGCGTGGGTCATCCGGCCGGGGTGCTCGATCAGTGACTCGACGCCGCCCAGCGATTCACCGAGTATGAAGAGGCGCGCCCGGTTGCAGACCTCGACCGCAGCCGCCTCGCCGCCGTCGACCCGGAACGAGACCATGCCGCCGAACCGGCGCATCTGCTTGGCGGCCACCTCGTGCCCGCGGTGCCCCGGCAGCCCGGGGTAGAACACCTCGGTGACCCGGCGATGGGCCAACAGCAGCGCCACGACGCGCTCCGCGTTGTCGCAATGTCGGTCCATTCTGACTCCGAGAGTGCGCAGGCCACGCAGCACCAGCCAGGCGTCGAACGGGCCGGCCACGGCACCGATCGCGTTCTGGTGAAACGCCAATTCGTCGCCCAGCCCGGTGTCCGAGACGACGAGCGCTCCCCCGACCACGTCGGAATGTCCACCGCAGTACTTCGTCGTCGAGTGCACGACGACGTCGGCCCCCAACGAGAGCGGCTGCTGCAGGTAGGGCGTCGCGAATGTGTTGTCGACGACCAGCAATGCACCGACGTCGTGCGCCAGGCCGGCGAGCGTCGCGATGTCGGCGACCCCCAGCAGCGGGTTCGTCGGCGTCTCGACCCACACCACCTTCGTCTCCGGTCGCAGCGCCGAGCGCACGGACTCCGGGTCGCTGACGTGGGCCGGCGTCCATGACACGCCCCACCGCTCCACGAAGTTGCTGACCAGCCGGTAGGTTCCGCCATACGCGTCGTCCGGGATCACGACGTGGTCGCCCTGTCTCAGCACCGTGCGCAACAGCGTGTCCTCGGCGGCCATGCCGCTGGCGAACGCAAGTCCGCGGGAACCGTCCTCGAGGGCCGCCAGGCACTCCTCGAGGGCAGTGCGCGTGGGGTTGGCGGTCCGGCTGTACTCGTAGCCGGCCCGGAGGCCGCCTATGCCGTCCTGGGCGTACGTGCTCGTCGCGTAGATCGGCGGCACCACGGCGCCGGTGGTCGGGTCCGGCTCCTGGCCGGCGTGGATGGCGAGTGTCTCGAATCCGTGCACGACCCGGAACCATACGCACACCACGTCGGTCTCGCTGGTCAGGGACCAGTTCGGGTCCCCTGTGTGCTCGCGTACGGGGCCGACCGTGTGGCGTTCCCAGTACCAGCGATGCGACGCCCGCCAGTCGTCGACGTCGGCGAAGCCCTCGTCCTCGGCGTCCGCGAATTCCCAGCTGACCTGGCCGAATGGCACGATATCGACCCGGCTGACCTCGACCAACGCGAGGCTCTCGCCGTCGTTGCCTACCAGGACGAGGCGCTCACCGACCCGCTCGACCTCCTCGCGGTCGACGGCGTACTCCGCGAGCAACCCGGCCGTCGCGCGCTTGTGTCCGTGGACGACGAGGTCGGTGAGCCGCTTGCGGAGTGGGCCCGGCAGGCCGAGCTCGAGGGTCCGCAACCCGTCCACCCGAGGCCAAGGCACGGCCCGAGCCGACCACTCGTGAGGGGCTTACGCAACTCCGGGCCGACGTGCGCTCAACCTGACCGTCTTGTGGCGGGTTCTGCACGTCATGTGGACGGGAATGGCGTGCTCTTCCCGCCACAAGATGGTGCGGGCGAGGCGGCCTGCCCCTCTAGCACTCCGCTGCGAGCGCTACGCCGTGAGCCGGCTGGCGGGTGCGGACCGGTACCGTCAACGGCGGCAGAAGCACGTGGACCAGCGGGCCGATCGCCACCGCGTACACCACCGTGCCGACACCGACCGTGCCGCCGAGCAGCCAGCCGGCCACCAGGACGGTGACCTCGATCGACGTGCGAACCAGTCGCACCGACCGCCCGGTCCGGCGCACCAGCCCGGTCATGAGGCCGTCGCGTGGCCCCGGCCCGAGCCGTGCGCCGATGTACGCCGCGGATGCGACACCGTTGAGCCCGACACCGGCCAGCATGAAGCCGATCCGCAACGGCATCGCATCCGGCGCGGGAAGGACTGCCAGCGTCGCGTCCACGGCGAGGCCGATCACGACGACATTGCTGACCGTGCCGAACCCAGGCCACTGGCGTAGCGGAATCCAGGCCAGCAGCACCAGCGCGCCCACGACGATCGTCACCTCGCCGAACGACAAGGGCACCCGCTCGGCCAGGCCCTGGTGCAGGACGTCCCACGGGTCCAGGCCGAGGCTGGCACGGATCATCAGCGCCATGCTGGCCCCATAGAGGACCAGGCCGACGTAGAGCTGAGCAAGGCGTCGCATCATCACGATCGCCAACCCTGTTTGAGAAATGGCCTGTTCCACAAGAGCCACTTGTGAGAAAGTGGCCTTCGTGACATCGATCAACGGTGTGCGTCTAGCGCGGCTGCTCGGCGACTGGTCGGCACGAGGCCACTCCGGCCCGGCCTATGCACGGCTCGCCACGGCAGTGCGGCTGCTCGTCCTCGACGGACGGCTTGCCCTCACCACCAGGCTGCCCGGCGAACGCGAGCTGGCGGCGGCGTTGAGCATCAGCCGTACGACTGTGACATCCGCGTACGACCTCCTGCGCGCCGCGGGATACGCGACCAGCCGACACGGCTCCGGAACGTGGACCGCACTGCCGGCGTCACGCTGCGGGGACACTTCGGCGGCGCCCTGGGCACCGGCTGAACCGGAGGGCGCCCATCTGCTCGACCTGGCGCATGCAGCACCCGAGGCGCCGGCTCACGTGCTGCGCGAGGCCTACGACGCCGCCCTCGAGCAGCTCCCCCGGTACCTGCCCGGACACGGGTACGAGCTCTACGGCCTGCCCGAGCTGCGAACAGTCGTCTCCGAACGATTCACCAGCCGTGGTCTGCCGACGACACCGGACCAGATCCTCGTCACAGCCGGAGCCCAGCACGCCTTCTCCCTGGTGCTCGCGCTCGCCATCAGCCCCGGGGACCGGGTGCTGGTCGATCACCCGACATATCCCAACGCGCTGGACGCCGCGCGCCGGGCCAGCGCCCGGCTGGTGCCGGTCGCGCTGACCGACGAGGGGTGGGACGTCGAGGCGACGGCGGCGGCACTGCGGCAGACCGCTCCGCGGCTTGCCTATCTGGTTCCCGACTTCCACAATCCCACCGGGCTGCTCGCCACGGTCGACGAACGGTCCGCCCTCGCCCGGCAGCTCGCCACGTCGCGCACCCTCACCGTCGTCGACGAGACGCTCGTCGAACTCAGGCTGGACGGCGGCGACCAACCGCCGCCGTTCGCGTCGTACGCAGCGGACTCACAGGTCGTCACTATCGGGACGGTCAGCAAGTCGTTCTGGGGCGGGCTGCGAGTCGGCTGGCTGCGCGCCGACCGGGCCACGGTGCAGCGCCTGGCGGCGGTTCGGGCCACGATCGACAACGCCTCTCCCATCCTCGAGCAGCTCGCCGTCGCCTATCTGCTCGCCCATGCCGACGACGTGCTCCCGGCCCGCCGCCGCGCGCTCCACAAGCGCCGTGACGCTCTTGTGGCGGCTCTCGCCCAGCACGTGCCGCAATGGACCGTCCGAGTGCCCGATGGTGGCCTGGTCCTGTGGTGCGACCTCGGCGCGCCCGTGAGCAGCGCGCTGGTCGGTGCGGCCGAGCGGCACGGCCTCCGCCTCGCCGCCGGGCCACGGTTCGGCGTCGACGGCGCGTTCGAGCGCCGGGTCCGGCTGCCGTTCACCTACCCGGTGGACGTCCTCGTCGACGCCGCCGGTCGGCTCGCCACGGCTTACCGATCGGTGACGGAAGGCCGGGCCGCGGAACAGGATGCCCCAGTGGTGGCGTTCGCGTAAGCAGACACCCAGGAGGGTCCATGTTCCTTTTCGACCGCGCCACCAAGTCGCGCCTCGTCGGCGCCTCCGACGCCCTGCCCGGCCGCGACACCCGGCCATTCGCGCTGGCCGGCACACACGCGGTGTTGGGCACGCCGATCGAGGGCGCCTTCCCCACGGGATACGAGGAGGCGGTCTTCGGCTTGGGCTGCTTCTGGGGCGCCGAGCGAATCTTCTGGAAGCTGCCTGGCGTCTGGACGACCGCCGTCGGCTACGCCGGCGGCCACACCCCCAACCCGACGTACGAGGAAGTCTGCTCCGGCGCGACGGCGCACACGGAGGTGGTCAGGGTGGTCTACGACCCCTCACGTGTGACGTTCGCCGACCTGCTCAAGGCCTTCTGGGAGGGCCACGACCCGACTCAGGGCATGCGGCAGGGGAACGACGTCGGCACGCAGTACCGCTCGACCATCTACTGGACGACGCCGGCGCAGCGCGACGCAGCCGAGGCCTCGCGCGAGGTGTACGCGAAGCGGCTGGCCGACTCCGGATACGGGGCGATCACCACCGAGATCCTGCCGCTTCAGCAGTTCTGGTATGCCGAGGACTACCACCAGCAGTACCTGCACAAGAACCCGAATGGTTACTGCGGCATCGGCGGCACCGGCGTGACTTGTCCGGTGGGCATGGGCATCGACTCCCGCTCCGGCGAGGGCTGACGGGCGCTTCTAGGCCGGTCGCTGCCGGTCGGTCCTTGGGTTCCCGTTCGCTCCTGTCCGGTGGACACTGGCGATGGAGAAGGCGGAGGTGCCGTGCAACCCGACGAGATGAAGCGCCTGTACCTCGAGCACCGCGAGGTGGAGGAAGCCCGCGACCTGGACGCCGTTGTCGCGACCTTCGACGAGGACTGCTTCCTGGAGAACGTCGCTCTCAAGTCACGAGCGCGCGGCCGTGCCGAAGTTCGGCGCTCCTACGAGGCCCTCTTCCGGGCGTTTCCCGACCTTTCGCCGACGTCGTCAGGCGAGGCGTACGCGGACGACGTCTTCGTCACCTGGGGCACCGTTCACGGCACGATGGACGGGCCCTGGCTCGGCTTCGAGCCCACGCATCGGGAGTTCACCTGCGCGTTTGTCAACGTGGTCCCCTTCCACAACGGGCGCATGCAGGGCGAGCAGCTCTTCTTCGACCTGCCTGCACTGTGTCGAGGCATCGGACTCGCCGTCGACGACGTGGTAGGGCGGGCCGCCGCCGCCCAGGCCGCGACGTAGAACGGCGGCTCGACCTCCGTGACGGCTGCGGCGACCGGTCACATGGCGGAAGACCTGGCGGCACCGGCGTCAGCTGCCCGGTCGGGCTGGAAGGTACGGAGGGCCTTTAGTTGAACGAGACGACACCGCATTCCGAGGTCGCGCCGCTCGCGCCGTTTGTCGGCGAGTGGGAGGTGCGGGCCATGATTCCCGGCGCGGCGCCCGCGGGCGTCCGCGGGTGGACCGTCTTCGAGTGGATCCTGGGCGGGCGTTTCCTGCTCCAGCGCTCGGGCGCCGATCACCCAGACGCACCCGACGGGTTCAGCGTGATCGCCCCCGACGGCGACGGCTTCCGGCAGCACTACTTCGACTCGCGAGGCGTCGTCCGTCTGTACGCGATGACCTTGCAGGACGGGCAGTGGACGCTGCTACGCGAGGCCGCGGACTTCTCGCCGCTGCACTTCACGCAGCGTTACGTCGGGGCCTTTGAGGACGGCGGGAACACGATCCGCGGGCGGTGGGAGACGGGGCAGCCCGGCGAGGACTGGCAGCTCGACTTCGAGCTCATCTACACGCGCGTCGCCCGTGGCTGACAGCGTTCGGCTAGGGCTGGGGGCCGGGCCCGCTGGACAGCAACGCACCCACGTGTGCCGATCAGGCCACGTGGCACGCCGGATGGCTGCACCTGGCACGCCAGACGGCTACTAGCGCGCCCAAGATGTGCTGTTTGTGGAACCGTCTGGCGTGCCACGTCGGTTGACGGCGACCCTCAGCCCTTCACGGCACCCTCGGACGCACTGCTCCATGATGAAGACACCCGCAGCGTCGGCGGCGAGCAACAAACCTCGGGATCGAGAGGGAGTACGAGCGTGAACCGCTACCCGGTGCTCCACGACCTGCTCGTCTGCCTGCAGGCGCCGACCCAGGCGTGGTCCGGCGACGATGGCCAGATCCGGCCGGAGGGAGCGCAGGGCGTCTACGAGGGCGACGTGCGGGTCCTGACGCAGGCGCGGCTCAGCCTCGCCGGAGTGGAGCCGGATGCGCTGATGTCCGCCACCGACGGCCCGGGATCGATCGTGATCGTGTCGATCGCACGCGACGTCGACGATCCGACCCGGGATCCCACGGTTCGGGTCGAGCGCCGCCGACATGTCGAGCCCGGAACGATGACCGAGCAGATCACGTTGACTGCCGCCACCGAGGCCCCGGTCCACGCGGTCGTGCGGATCGACCTGGCCAGCGACCTGGCACCCATGGAGGCGGTGCGGGCCGGGCGCACGAGCCCGGCGCTGCCCGCCGGACCGGCCGGCGCCGGCTCCCTGCGATGGAGCGACGACGCGGTGACGGTCCGCGTGTCCGGTGACGAGGCCGGCGCCGACGTCGGTGACCCGAGCCGGCCCGCGCTGCTGTGGGACGTCACCATCCATCCCGGCCAGCCGGTCGAGCTGCGCTGGCGAACCGAGGTGACGGACGCCGCCGCGGTCGTCGCCGCCCCGGCGCGGCAACGAACGGAATGGTCCCGCCCTGAGGTCCGCGCCGACGACTGGCGGCTATCCGCGCTATTCGCCCAGGCCATGGACGACCTGGCCGGCCTCCGGCTCACTACGCCCGACCGCCCCGACGACACGTTCCTCGCGGCGGGTGCGCCCTGGTACTTCACACTGTTCGGGCGTGACTCGCTCTGGGCGGCGCGGATGCTCCTGCCCCTCGGCACCGAGCTGGCCGCCGGAACGCTGCGAGTGCTG
>JBKPCP010000009.1:0-15174 GCA_046727475.1 Actinomycetota bacterium
CGGGGGAACCATTGCGAGCGCGGTCGATGGAGGTGTTGCGGCTGCTGCGCGAGCGAGTGGGTGATCAGCTCGTTCTGGTCTCGGTCGGCGGCATCTCCAACGCCGACGACGCGTGGCAGCGCCTGCGTGCCGGCGCGACGCTGGTCCAGGCCTACACCGGCTTCGTCTACGGCGGCCCACTCTGGCCGTGCCGGCTCCAGGCCGAGCTGGCCCAGCTGATCCGCGCCAACGCCGAGGAGGTCGCGGCATGACACCCGCGGAGCCGTTCGGGGCCCGCCTGAACCGGGCGATGCGTGAGCGAGGCCCGCTGTGCGTCGGCATCGACCCGCACCCGCAGCTCCTGCACGCCTGGGGAATGGACGACGATCCGCCCGGCCTGGAACGGTTCGCGCTCACCGCCGTGGAGGCGCTGGCGGGCCAGCTGGCGGTCCTGAAGCCGCAGTCGGCGTTCTTCGAACGGCACGGCTCCCGCGGCGTCGCGGTGCTCGAGCGCGTCGTCGCGACCGCCCGGTCGGCCGGTGCGCTCGTGCTCCTGGACGCGAAGCGTGGCGACATCGGCTCGACCGTGCAGGCCTACGCCGACGCCTACGTCGATCCGGCCTCCCCGTTGTGTGCCGACGCCGTGACGGCCACGCCGTACCTGGGCTTCGAGTCGCTGCGGCCCCTGCTCGACACCGCGCTGGCCCACGGCAACGGCGTGTTCGTGGTCACCTTGACCTCCAATGCGGAAGGGCCCGAGGTGCAATCCGCACGGACGTCAGGCGGCCGGACCGTGGCCGGCGCCATGTTCGATCATGTCCGGCGCGCAAATTCCGGGTGGTCGCCGATGGGCAGCGTCGGATGTGTCGTCGGCGCCACCATCGGCGCCACCGACGAGGACGTCGACGTCGGCGGACCGTTGCTTGCGCCCGGGCTGGGCACCCAGGGCGGAACGCCCCAGGATGTGGCCCGGATCTTCGGTGGCGCCGCACACTACGTGCTGCCGTCCACGTCTCGGGGCGTACTCCGTGCCGGCCCCGATCCCGCATCGCTCCGGGAGGCTGCCTCCCGAACGTCGGAGGCCTGTCGCGAGGCCCTGCTGCGGGACTGATCACGCCGGGACAGGCGGCTTGCGTTGCTGAGGGGTCCCCGGAGTCGCTAGGTTCCGTTGGTGTCCGAGTTCCCAGTCGACCAGCCGAGGTGACACGGTAGTGACGCTCCCACCCCTTACCCCCGAACAGCGCGCGGCCGCACTGGCCAAGGCCGCCGAAGCTCGCCGGGAGCGTGCGGAGATCAAGAACCGGCTCAAGCACTCGGGCGCGTCGCTCTCCGACGTGCTCAAGGAGGGCGAGTCGAACGAGACCGTCGGGAAGATGAAGGTCTCTGCGTTGCTCGAAGCCATGCCCGGGGTCGGGAAGGTCCGTGCCCGCCAGATCATGGAGCGCATCGGGATCGCCGAGACCCGGCGTGTGCGTGGCCTGGGCACGAACCAGGTGGCCGCGCTCGAGCGTGAGTTCGGCGGCAGAGTCTGACCACTTCGGGGAGTCACGGCGGAGGGCCAGGACGCCTGGTCGTTCTGTCCGGTCCGTCTGGCGTCGGCAAGTCGACCGTCGTCCGCATGCTCCGGGCCCGTCATCCGGAGGTCTGGATCTCGGTGTCCGCGACCACCCGGTTCCCCCGGCCGGGTGAGGTCGACGGCGTCCACTACCTGTTCGTCACGCGCGCCGAGTTCGAGCGCCGTGCCACCGACGGCGAGTTCCTCGAATGGGCCGAGTTCGACGGCAATCTCTACGGAACACCGGCCGGGCCGGTCGTGGCCCGGCTGGCCCTCGGACAGAGCGTCCTGCTCGAGATCGACCTTCAGGGAGCACGGCAGGTGCGAGAGCGGGTGCCTAACGCGCAGCTGGTGTTCCTGCGTCCGCCGACGTGGGACGAGCTGGTTAGGCGGCTGACCGGCCGCGGTACCGAACCACCCGAGGTGGTGGAGCGTCGGCTGGCCGTCGCCAGGGCAGAGCTTGCGGCTGAACCGGAGTTCGACCGGACCATGGTCAACTCCGATGTCGGAGAGGTGTGCCGGGAGTTGGTAGCCTTATTGGGTTCCCCCCAGACAATCCCCAGCCCGGAGGCATGAACGTGTCCGGTACCCACGGCGTGGCCGAGGGCATCACCTCTCCCCCCATCGACGACCTGCTGGCCAAAACCGACTCCAAGTACGCGCTGGTCATCTACGCGGCCAAGCGCGCCCGTCAGATCAATGCCTACTACTCCCAGCTCGGCGAGGGCCTGCTGGAATACGTGGGCCCACTGGTCGAGACCCACGTGCAGGAGAAGCCGCTGTCGATCGCGCTGCGCGAGATCGACAAGGGGCTGCTCACGGCCGAGCAGGCAGAACCGGAGTAACGCGATGGCCGGGCCGCGGCCCCCGAGAATCATCCTCGGGGTCAGCGGCGGGATCGCCGCTTACAAGGCGTGCGAGGTCCTGCGCGGGCTGACCGAGACAGGCCACGACGTACTGGTCGTGCCCACGGTTGCTGCGCTGCGCTTCGTCGGCGCGGCGACCTGGGCGGCGCTGTCGGGCCATCCGGTCTCCACCGAGGTCTGGGACGACGTGCACGAGGTGCCGCATGTGCGGCTCGGCCAGGAGGCCGACCTTGTCCTGGTCGTCCCGGCGACGGCCGACCTCCTCGCCCGAGCGGCACACGGCCTGGCCGACGATCTGCTGACGTCCACGTTGCTGACGGCCCGCTGCCCGCTGGTGTACGTCCCTGCCATGCATACCGAGATGTGGGAGCACCCGGCCACCGTCGACAATGTCGCGCTGCTCCGATCACGAGGCGCCGTCGTGGTGGATCCCGCGGTCGGAAGGCTCACCGGCGCCGACTCGGGCAAGGGCCGGCTGCCCGAACCGGACGAGATCGTCGCGCTCGCCCGCGACGTGCTGGCCGGAGCGCCGTCGGAACCAGACCTCACGGGCCGGCACGTCCTCGTCTCGGCGGGCGGCACGCGTGAACACCTTGATCCGGTGCGCTTCCTCGGCAACCGATCGTCCGGCCGCCAGGGCTACGCGCTGGCCCGAGCGGCTGTCAGCCGCGGAGCCAAGGTCACGCTGGTGTCGGCGAACGTCGCCCTGCCCGATCCCGCCGGCGCCGATGTCATCAGGGTCGGATCGGCCGCGCAGATGCGCGAGGCCGTCCTCGATGCCGCGTCCGCTGCCGATGCCGTGGTCATGGCGGCCGCGGTCGCCGACTTCCGGCCGGTGACCTACGCCGAGTCCAAGATCAAGAAGACATCCGACGGCGGCGTTCCCCATGTCGAGCTCGAGCGCACGGCCGACATCCTGGCCGAGTTGTCGGCGTCGCGTCGCCGTGAGGGCCAGGTCGTCGTCGGTTTCGCGGCGGAGACCGGTGACGCGTCCGGAAGCGTCCTCGACCACGGCCGGACGAAGCTCGCGGCGAAGGGCTGCGACCTGCTCGTGGTCAACGAGGTGGGCGCCGATCGGGGCTTCGAGACCGAGGACAACGAGGCAGTCGTGATCGGGTCCGACGGGTCGGCGACACCGGTGCCGCGTGGACCGAAGGCCACTCTCGCCCACGTGGTGTGGGACCTGGTCGCCGCTCGACTCGTGGACACCTGACCTGTATCGTCGCCGCGATCGCCTACAGTGTCCCGAGCATCTTGCTCGTCTCCGAAGGAAGCCATGTCCCGTCGCCTGTTCACGTCCGAGTCCGTCACCGAAGGGCACCCGGACAAGATCTGTGACCAGATCAGCGACGCCATCCTGGACAATCTGCTGAAGGACGACACGGCGAGCCGGGTCGCGGTCGAGACGATGGTGACCACGGGCCAGGTGCACGTCGCCGGCGAGGTGACCACGGCTGGCTACGCAGATATCCCGGGCATCGTGCGTGACACGATCCTCGGAATCGGCTACGACTCGTCGACGAAGGGGTTCGACGGGCAGTCGTGCGGCGTCTCGGTGTCGATCGGGTCACAGTCGCCCGACATCGCTCAGGGCATCGACGAGGCCTGGGAGCGACGCTCCGACGAAGAGCAGTCCGACGACCCGCTCGATCGCCAGGGTGCCGGCGACCAGGGGCTGATGTTCGGCTATGCCTGCGACGAAACGCCCGAGTTGATGCCTCTGCCCATCATGCTGGCTCACCGGCTGGCTCAGCAGTTGGCCGAGGTACGACGGTCCGGTGCAGTGCCGTACCTACGACCCGACGGTAAGACCCAGGTCACGATCGAGTACCACGCTGACCGGCCGGTCCGCCTTGACACCGTCGTGGTGTCGTCCCAGCACGCCAGCAACATCGACCTCGACGGCCTGCTGAGCCCCGACGTCAAGTTGCAGGTCGTCGAGCCGGTCCTGGCCGGGTTCGACATACCCAGCGACGACTACCGGCTCCTGGTCAACCCGACCGGCCGGTTCGAGATCGGCGGACCGATGGGCGACGCCGGCCTCACCGGCCGCAAGATCATCATCGACACCTACGGTGGCATGGCTCGCCACGGCGGCGGAGCCTTCAGCGGCAAGGATCCCTCGAAGGTCGACCGCTCGGCTGCGTATGCGATGCGCTGGGTGGCGAAGAACGTCGTCGCGGCCGGCCTTGCCCGACGGTGTGAGGTACAGGTCGCCTACGCGATCGGCAAGGCACACCCGGTCGGCATGTTCGTCGAGTGCTTCGGTACCGAGACGGTCCCGGTCGACCGCATCCAGGACGCCGTCACATCGGTGTTCGACCTTCGACCGGCGGCGATCATCCGCGACCTCGACCTACTACGCCCGATCTACACCCAGACCGCGGCGTACGGCCACTTCGGCCGCGAGCTTCCCGACTTCACCTGGGAGCGAGCCGACCGGGTCGCGGAGCTGCAGGCGGCTGTGCGCTGACCTCCCTGGGCACGCGCGGGGGCGACATGTGCCGACGCCCGCGACCGCGTGGGGTAGAAACGCGGGCGTGAGCAGTCCCGACGAGCCCGACCAGCTGGCCCTGGCCCGGCCTCCGTCACCACGACGCCGGCCAAGGCGCGCGTCCGAGCCTGCGGCCGACGACCGGCCGGTGGCGCGCGTACTCGTCGATGTGCCGCTTCCGCACCTGGACCGCCCGTTCGACTACGTGGTTCCCGCGTCGATGGCGGCCACGGCCGTCCCGGGCGTCAGAGTCGCGGTGCAGTTCTCCGGGCAGAACGTCGCCGGGTTCGTCCTCGATCGCGTCGAGCGGAGCGAGCACGAAGGCCGGCTGGCCCGGCTCCGGCGCGTGGTCTCGGCCGAACCCGTGCTGGCCCCGGAGGTCGCCCGGCTGGCCCGTGCCGTGGCCGACCGCTACGCGGGGACGGTCGCCGACGTGCTTCGGCTGGCGGTGCCGCCTCGTCACGCAGCGGCCGAGCGAGAGGCTCCGGCTCCTTCGGATGACGGTGAACCCGAACGATCGGGCCTCGCGGACGTGGCCGTCCCGGAACCTGCCGGCTGGGGCGACCACGTCGACGGGGGCGCCTTGCTGGCGGCGTTGTCGTCTGGAGGTGCCCCACGCGCCGCATGGCAGCCCGGACCGGCTGGGGCGTGGCCCGACCTGCTGGCCCGACTCACCGCGGCAACGCTTGCCGGTCGGCGGGGCGCGCTGGTCGTCCTTCCCGACGCCCGCGACGTGGCCCGCGTCGACCACGCTCTGACCCGGCTCGTGGGGGCCGGACGCCATGTCGTCCTCGAGGCCGACCTCGGGCCGGCCGAACGCTACCGGCGCTGGCTGGCGGTGCGCCGTGGGGCGGTTCGCGCGGTTCTCGGTACTCGCTCGGCGGCGTTCGCGCCGGTGACCGGCCTGGGCCTGGTCGCGATATGGGACGACGGCGATGACCTGCACGCCGAGCCGCGGGCTCCTTACCCGCACATGCGCGAGGTCCTCCTGCTCCGCGCCCACCTGGAGGGGACGGCCGCGGTTGTGGGCGGCTTCGCCCGTACCGCCGAAGCCGAGCAGCTGGTATCGACGGGCTGGGCGCGGGCCGTCACGCCGTCGCGCGCCCACGTGCGACGGCTGGCTCCCCGCGTTCGAGCTTCGGGCGATGACTACGAGCGTGGCCGCGACGAAGCCGCCAGGAGTGCGCGGCTGCCGTCCGTGGCCTGGCGGGCGGCACGATCCGGGCTCGAGCGCGGACCGGTCCTGGTCCAAGTGCCGCGGTCGGGCTACGTACCGGCGGTCGTGTGCGGCCGATGCCGCTCCCCAGCACGCTGCCTGACCTGCCAGGGGCCGCTCGGCGTGGGTGGTGCTGCCGGCGCACCCACCTGCGGTTGGTGCGGTGCAGTGGCGACCGGGTGGTCCTGCCGGGTCTGCAGGGGCTCGACAGTCCGTGGTGCCGTGTTCGGCGCCCGTCGGACGGCCGAGGAGCTCGGCCGCGCCTTCCCGGGCGTGACCGTCCGGATTTCCGGTCGCGGAGAGGTGCTCGGAGAGGTGTCCGCCGAGCCGGCCCTCGTGGTGGCGACGCCCGGTGCCGAGCCCGTGGCAAAGGACGGCTACGCAGCGGCGCTGTTGGTCGACGGTGACGCCCTGCTCTCGCGCTCCGGCCTTCGAGCGGCCGAGGAGGCGTTGCGACGGTGGTTGGGGGCGGCGGCGTTGGTCCGCCCGGGCCCCGCAGGTGGCGACGTGGTCGTGGTCGCCGACGCCGCGGCTGCAGCCGTCCAGGCTCTGGTCCGCTGGGACCCGGCGGGCTTCGCGGCCCGCGAGCTGGCGGACCGCGCATCGCTGGGGTTCCCTCCAGTCGCTCGCACCGTCGAGCTCACCGGTGCGGAGGCCGACCTGGCGGATCTGCTGCGCCTGCTCGAGCTCCCGGGTGACGCCCAGATCCTGGGCCCCGTTCCCACGGGTTCCGACGGGGCGCGTGCGGTTCTGAGAGCGCCGCGCGCTTCCGCGCCGATGCTGACCGCCGCGGTGAAGGCCGCCACGGGACAACGTGCCGTACACCGCTCCGGCGGCACGGTCCGGGTCCGCGTCGATCCGATCGACCTGGGCTGACCGCGCGCGCTCAGCCTGGCGAGGCCGCTCGTGCTGGTGGGTCGTCGAGGCCCCGGGCGACCAGCGCCTCACCGAGCGCGTCTGCGTGCCGGAGGCTTCGGACGACCAGCGGAACGGCGTAGGCCCGCGGGCTGGCGGCCAGGCCGCGGGCCCGCTGGGCGTCGCGGACCTCGCCGGCAAGCCCGGCGACGACCGGCACGGCTCGGATGGCGAGGGCCAGGACGAGCGCAACCCGCTCGGGGTCGACACCCAGGCGACGAAATGGACCGAATAGCCGCTCGAGGACATCGAGCAGATCGACCACGCGCGTGGTCAAGGTGACGAGTGCCGCCAGGGCCACGGCCAGGACGAGCCGGCCCGTCACCAGGACGGCATTCGCCCAGCCGGATGTGAGCCATTGGAAGCCGGCCAGGACGACAACCAGCCACCGCAGCGGCCGGACCTGGGCCGACAGCGCCCGGCCGAGTCCGGCCGAGACATACAGCGCAACCGTCCCTGCCGCCGCGGTGGCGATCCCGGGCGGGGAGCCGACCCCGATGACCGCGGCCATGGCGACCGCGAGCCCAAACAGCTTCGCGCCGGCGGGCAGCCGGTGCAGCCAGGACCCACCGGGCTGGTATGTGTTCATCCGACCAGGGTCCGGTAATGGTCGACGGCGAGCGTCGGCGCACCATCGGCAACCAGCCGGCCCTCGTCGAACACGAGCACGCGGTCGTAGTCCGTGATCGAGTCGAGGTCGTGCGTGACCAGGACGACCTGCTGCGGAATCTCGGCAAGGATCTCGAGCACGCGCCGGGTGTTTCGCCGATCGAGCAATGTGGTCGGCTCGTCGCACACCAGAATCCGAGGCTGCGTCACCAACACCGAGCACAAAGCGAGCAGCTGCTTCTCACCTCCCGACAGCAGGTGTGCCGGTTGTTCGGCGAGACTCTCCAGGCCCATCTCGGCGAGAGCGGCGGCGACCCGCCGTGCCGTCTCTGTGCGCCCGAGGCGGCGTCGGCGTAGGCCGAACGCGACGTCCTCTGCGACGGTCGGCATGACGATCTGGGCGTCGGGATCGGTGAAGACGAACCCGACCATCCGGCGGACTGCCGCGCCGTCCGAGCGAGTCGAATGTCCACCGAGGAGCACGTCGCCCCGGTCGGGCACGACCAGCCCGTTGAGTAGGCGTGCGAATGTCGACTTCCCGGACCCGTTGGCACCGATGACGGCGACCCGGTGCTCGGTCAGCCGCGCCGTCACCGAGCGCAGGACGACCCGGTCGCCGTACGCATGGGTGACGTCGCGGACCTCGATCACGTGCGACTGGTGGCGGCCTCGCGTGGTGCGGTGTCGCGGGCGAGCGCTGGATAGGCGCGGTAGACGCCGGCCGCCACGACCGTGGCGAGGACCGCCTTGATCAGGTCACCGGGCAGGAAGATCGTGGCCCCGGTGCGGAGCGCGGTGCCGAAGTCGAGGTCGAGCCGCCAGGCGAGCACCGGCACACCGATCGCATAGACGACCAGGATCCCGCCGACGACGCAGGCGACGAAGCCGATCACCGGCCGGAACTGCCGGCTCCTGCGGGCAATGAGTCCGATCACGAACGCGCCGACGGCGAAGCCGACCAGGTAACCGCCGGTGGGCCCGCTGAACGGCGCGAGCCCGGCCGCGCCGCCGGCGAAGACCGGGACGCCCACGGCGCCGATGGCGAGATAGACCAGGACGGCGAGCGTTCCCAGCCGGGCACCGAGCAGTAGACCGGTGAGCATGACGCCCAGCGTCTGCAGGGTGACGGGCACGCTGCTGCCGAACAGGTAGAACTGCCCCGGCAGGCTCAGGGCGGCGATGAGGCCGGCAAACACGGCCACCCGGGCCAGGTCCGCGGCGGAGAGGCGTCGGTCCACGCGCCAACCGTAGGGGCGACCGGCGGGTAACGCGCATGTAGGCGGCGGACAACGTCCTCGGCCCCCACGTGTCCGGCCCTCACATCACGATCATCGGTACGAGCAGGTGCCTGTAACAGTCGGGGTCGTCAGAGCTGGCTCGTCGAGAAGGTGTCGCACGACTCGAGGCGGCCGCTGTCGAATCCGGTGTCGAACCACCGCTGCCGTTGCTCGCTCGAGCCGTGGGTCCACGACTCGGGGCTGACCGTGCCCTGGAAGCGCTCCTGGATGTAGTCATCACCGACCACTCCGGCCGCCTCCAGGCCTTCGCGATGGTCCTGGGCGTCGATGTCGGTGATCAGCGGCTCACCGCCTTCGACCGGGTTGTTCTCGGCGTGTCGTGCCCACACGCCTGCGTAGCAGTCGGCCTGCAGCTCGAGACGCACGGCGCCGGAGGTCGGACCGGAGCCTGGCTGGACCTGTTGCATCTGCCCGGTGAGGTTCTGGATGTGGTGGCCGTACTCGTGCGCGAGCACATAGGCCTCGCCGAAGTCACTTCCGCTGGCGCCGAACCTTGTCCTCAGCTCGTCGAAGAACCCCAGATCGAGGTAGACGCCACGGTCGGCCGGGCAGTAGAACGGGCCCACCTGTGACGATGCGGTACCGCAACCCGTCGTCACGGAGCCGGTGAAGAACGTGGTCACGGCCATCGGGTAGTCGGCGCCGCGCCGAGCGAACTCGTCGGTCCAGTAGTCCTGGATCGAGTTGACGTAGAGCACGAAACGGCAGTCGGCGTTCTCCTCGATGTCGGCGACGGTGCGGCATTCGCTCTCCAGCCCGTCGATCGAGCCGGGCTGGGCCTGGATCTGGTTGGTGCTGTCGTCGAGCAGGCTCGCGGGGTTGGCGCCGGTGCACAACGCCAGCAGAAGCAGGGCGACCGCGCCGAGGCCTCCTCCCGCAGCGATGCT
This sequence comes from Actinomycetota bacterium, assembly GCA_046727475.1. Classification (GTDB taxonomy): domain Bacteria; phylum Actinomycetota; class Actinomycetes; order Jiangellales; family Jiangellaceae; genus DAIUDS01. The sequence goes on from JBKPCP010000009.1 coordinate 9,820, forward strand.
GCCGCCCCGGCCGAAGCCGCGCCGATCGGAGATCTGCGAGGTGTCCAGACGCGCTCTGCGGTTGAACTTCACCGTCCGGCCTCCTCGCCCGACCATGTGCCGACTGCCGAAGTTCGGATGTCGGACCCCTAGAATGCTCCCATGATGCCCGTGGCGAGCTGATCGTAAGCGGTTTGTCGGGTCGAGCTCCGGCCCGCTCGGCACCGTGCCGGTCCACTCCGACGAATGATCACCGCTGTCATCCCGAGGCCACGGAGCCCTTCGAACATGATCACTGCCATCGAGCTCGAGGTGCGTGTCAGCGCGCAGGTCCTCCTCGAGAGGGCTAGCTTCCGGATCGCCTCCGGCGACAAGGTGGGCCTGGTCGGGCGCAACGGTGCCGGCAAGACGACGCTCACACGCATCCTCGCGGGCGAGGCGCAACCCGGCGCAGGATCGGTCACCCGGACCGGGCCGGTCGGATATCTGCCGCAGGACCCCCGCGCAGGCGACCCGGACGTGCTCGCCCGGGATCGGATCCTCGGTGCCCGGGGGCTCGACACCGTCGTGACCGGGATGCGGCGGGCCGAGCAGCAGATGGCCTCCACCGAACCGGACGAACACGAACGCGGTATGCGCCGCTACACCAGGCTCGAGAACGAGTTCCTCGCAAATGGCGGGTACGCCGCGGAGAGCGAAGCGGCCACGATAGCGGCGAGCCTCGGGCTCCCGGACCGGGTGCTCGGACAACAACTGCGCACGTTGTCGGGCGGGCAGCGGCGCCGCGTCGAGCTCGCTCGGATCCTGTTCTCGGACGCCGAGACACTGCTGCTCGACGAGCCCACCAACCACCTCGACGCCGACTCGATCGTGTGGCTGCGGGATTTCCTGCGGGCGTACGCGGGCGGCATCGTAGTGATCAGCCACGACGTGGCGCTGCTGGACCAGACGGTCAACAAGGTCTTCCATCTGGACGCCACCAGAGCCGCCCTGGACGTCTACAACGTGGGCTGGCGGACGTACCTCCAGCAACGGGAGACCGATGAGCGCCGCCGGCACCGCGAGCGCGCCAACGCCGAGAAGAAGGCGGCAGCGCTCAAGGCCCAGGCCGACCGGATGCGCTACAAGGCGACGAAGGCGACCGCGGCGCAGAACATGGAACGCCGGGCGAACCGCCTGCTGGCCGGCCTGGACGAGCCGCCGCGAACCGGGAAGGTGGCCAGACTTCGGTTCCCGGACCCGGCTCCGTGCGGCCGCACGCCGCTGACGGCATCCGGCCTGTCGAAGTCGTACGGCTCGCTGGAGGTCTTCACCGACGTCGACCTGGCCATCGATCGGGGAAGCCGGGTCGTGGTCCTCGGACTCAACGGTGCGGGCAAGACGACGTTGCTGCGTCTGCTCGGCGGCATCGAGGACCCGGACACCGGAGTCGTCGCGCCTGGCCACGGACTCAAGCTCGGCTACTACGCCCAGGAGCACGAGACGCTCGACACCTCGCGCACCGTCCTGGAGAACTTGCGCACGGCCGCACCCGACCTTCCGGAGGTCGAAGCCCGGCGGGTCCTCGGGTCGTTCCTGTTCTCTGGTGATGACGTCAACAAGCCGGCCGGCGTGCTCTCCGGGGGAGAGAAGACACGTCTGTCGCTTGCGACGCTGGTCGTGTCCAGCGCCAACGTCCTGCTGCTGGACGAACCGACCAACAACCTCGACCCGGCGTCCCGCGAAGAGGTGCTCGGCGCACTCCGATCCTTCGCCGGCGCGATCGTGCTGGTCACTCACGACGAGGGTGCGGTGGAGGCGCTGAGGCCCGAGCGGGTGGTCCTGCTGCCCGACGGCGTCGAGGATCTATGGAACCCCGACTACTCCGACCTCGTTGCACTCGCGTAGCCGGAGCACGGCATCGGTTCTCGAGCCGGATCTTGCGTTCGGCTGGCGTGAAGCGGAAATGCGGCGGATCATGGTCGTCAGCCGTGAACTGACGATCTTCGTAGGAGGATGCGTGGCTGAGAAACTGGCAAAAGGCGCACGGATCAGTGGCGGTGTGCGCGACAGGCTCGCCTCCGATTTGAAGAGGAAGTACGAAGGCGGCAAGAGCATCCGGGAACTCGCCGGCGAGACCGGCCGTTCGTACGGATTCGTGCACCGCCTGCTGTCCGAGTCCGGCGTCGAGCTGCGCGGTCGCGGCGGCGCGACCCGGGGTCGGAAGAAGAGGTCCTGACCGACCGGATTCCGGCCGAGACGCTGGCGACGGGTGGGCTCCGTTTCTCGGCCGAACCGCCGCTCGGCCGTATCACTCTCACCCGCCCCGAGACGCGCAACGCCCAGACGCCTGCGACCTGGCGGGCGCTGGCCGACCTGGGAGCGTCACTGGATGCTGGCCTGCGTGTCGTGGTCCTCGACGCCGACGGCCCGTCGTTCTCGGCCGGCCTCGACCGCAGGATGTTCGACGGCGCCGGCATTCCCGGCGAGCCGAGCCTGGCCGACCTCGCCGCACTCGATCCGCACGCCCTCGACCGGACGATCGCCCAGTTCCAGGCCGCCTTCACCTGGTGGCGACGGTCGGCGGCCGTCACCGTGGCTGCCGTGGCCGGCCATGCCGTCGGCGCGGGCTTTCAGTTGGCGCTCGCTTGTGACCTCGTCGTGTGCGCCGAAGACGCGCGGTTCGCCATGCGGGAGACGTCGCTCGGCCTCGTGCCCGATCTGGGCGGCACCGCCCGCCTGGCCGAGGCCGTCGGCTACCCGCGAGCTCTGGAGATCTGCGCGACCGGCCGGTGGGTGGGCGCCCGGGAGGCCGTCGACCTGGGTCTGGCGATCGCCGTGGTGCCTGCCGCCGAGCTCACGGCCGCCGTCGACGACCTGGTCGCTGCGCTGCTGGCCGCACCAGCGGGCGCGTTACGGGAGACCAAGGCGCTGTTGCGCCACGCCGGGCACCGTTCCGATGAGGCTCAGCTCGCGGCCGAGCGTGCCGCTCAGGCACGCTGCCTGGCTGAGCTGGCCAACGCGCTGCGACCATGACGGCATGCGCATCGACCGCCTGGACCACCTGGTGCTGACCGTCAACGACATCGAGGCGACCGTCGACTTCTATAGCCGGATCCTCGGCATGGAGGCGATCACGTTCGGCGACGGGCGCCGGGCACTGACCTTCGGGAAGAGCAAGATCAACCTTCACAGGGCGCGACAGGAGCTCGAGCCGAAGGCGGCGGACCCTCGACCCGGTAGCGCCGACATCTGCCTGATCGCCGACGGCACGCTCGATGCGGTTGTCGACGAGCTCGAAGGCAACGGCGTCCGGATCGAGGAGGGTCCGGTGACCCGTACCGGCGCGCTGGGGCCGATTCGAAGTGTCTATGTCCGCGATCCGGACCGCAACCTCGTAGAGATCAGCACCTACTCCTGATTCACCTACAGCGAAGTGCCGGCGGACGGCGGAAGAAACACGCCCCGGCCGGCGTTGCGCGGGTCGCGCCGTGCTGCGACGGTGACGATGAGTGGGAGGTTGTAGCCGGTGTCGATGGGTGGCCATTCGGGCGGATACTTTGCCTCGCGGTCGTTCTCGCGCGACCGGAGTGTCACCCGCCAACGGCTGGCCAAGGGAACGGCGCGCAGGATCCTGCGGTACGCGCGCCCATATCGCCGCTTCATCGCAGTCTTCCTGGTCACGACCGTGATCGGGGCGGCCACTGCGGCGGCCGTCCCGCTGCTGCTGAAGTTCGTCATCGACGACGGTGTCACGCCTGGCCGCCGCGACCTCGTGGTGCTGGGCGCGCTCGCGGTCGCCGGGCTGGCAATCGTCGACGCGGCGCTCGGCCTGGTGGGCCGATGGGCATCGGCCAGGGTGGGGGAGGGTCTGATCTACGACCTGCGCACCCAGGTGTTCGACCACGTGCAACGCCAGCCCGTCGCGTTCTTCACCAGGACCCAGACCGGCTCGTTGGTATCGCGGCTGAACACCGACGTGATCGGCGCGCAGCAGGCGTTCACCTCGACACTCTCGCAGGTCGTCAGCAACGCTGTGACTCTCGTGCTCGCCGCTGGAGCGATGATCGTGCTCTCGTGGCAGATCACCCTCCTGGTGCTGATCATGGTGCCGTTGTTCCTCCTCCCGGCGCGTTTCGTCGGGCGCAAGTTGGCCGACATCTCACGGGAGTCCATGCAGCTGAACGCCGACATGAGCCAGACGATGACCGAGCGGTTCAACGTCGCCGGGGCGCTCCTGGTGAAGATCTTCGGCCGGTACGACCGCGAGACCATCGGGTTCGGGGTGGCGGCCGGCCGGGTGCGCGACATCGGCGTCATACAGGCGCTCTACGCGCGCTACTTCTTCACCGGCCTGACGCTGCTCGCGTCGCTCGCGACGGCTCTCGTGTACGGCGTCGGAGGCCTGCTGGCCGTCGACGGAACGCTGCAGGTCGGAACCCTGGTCGCCCTGGCTGCCCTGCTCACTCGTCTCTACGGGCCGCTCACGGCCCTGTCCAACGTCCAGGTGGACATCATGACGGCGCTGGTGAGCTTCGAGCGCGTTTTCGAGGTCCTCGACCTGGAGCCGATGGTGCGCGACCGGCCGGATGCTCGCCCGCTTCCGGCCGACACCGGCCCGCTGGGCGTCGAGTTCGACGACGTGCGCTTCCGGTACCCGTCGGCGGACGAGGTGTCGCTGGCGTCCTTGGAGGCTGTCGCCCGTCCTGACCCCGGCCAGTCCGACGAGGTCCTGAAGGGCGTCTCCTTCCGAGTCGAGCCCGGCCAGCTGGTGGCCCTGGTCGGCCCCTCCGGAGCGGGGAAGTCCACCATCACCCACCTGGTCTCGCGGCTCTACGACCCCACCGGCGGCATTGTGCGCCTGGGCGGGCACGATCTGCGCGAGCTCACCCTCGAGTCCGTACATGAGGCGCTCGGCGTCGTCACCCAGGACGCTCACATGTTCCACGACACGATCGGCGCGAACCTCGCCTACGCCCGGCCGGAGGCGACCGAAGCCGAGATGCGGACCGCCCTGCGAGCGGCGCAGATAGCCGATCTGGTCGCGTCGCTTCCCGAAGGTCTCGACACCGTCGTAGGAGACCGGGGCTACCGGCTCTCCGGGGGCGAGAAACAGCGCCTGGCCATCGCACGCCTGTTGCTGAAGGCACCGCGGGTGGTCGTGCTGGACGAGGCCACCGCCCATCTCGACTCCGAATCGGAGGCGGCCGTGCAGCAAGCCCTGGACACCGCTCTGTCGGGCCGGACGTCGCTCGTGATCGCGCATCGGTTGTCGACGATCCGCGGCGCGGACCGAATCCTCGTGGTCGACGACGGCCGGATCGTCGAGGCGGGAAACCACGACGAGCTGCTGATGGCGGGCCGCCTCTACGCCGAGCTTTACCGCACGCAGTTCGC
>JBKPCP010000010.1:0-11268 GCA_046727475.1 Actinomycetota bacterium
CATCGGCCCGGTGGAACCGCACCCGATCGGCCACGCCGGCCTCAGCCGCGAGCCGCGTTGCTGCCTGCAGGGCGGCGGCGTCCAGGTCGAACCCGTCGACCTCGATGTCGGGGTACGTCGAGGCCAGCCCGACCGCTGACCAGCCATGACCGCAGCCCACGTCCGCCACTCGGGCGTGTCCCGCGAGGCGGTCCCGCAGGTCCGGGATCTGCGGCACCCAGTCCTCCGGCAGGGAATGACGCAGCGCGGGACGGTTGACATCGCCCTGGGCGATCGACATGTCCGGACCGAACGACTCCCACGGAACACCGCCGCCGCGCTTGCACGCCTCGGCCACCGCCGGCAGTCGAAGGATGCCGGTCACGATCTGCCGTACCAGCGGTTCGGTCCACTGGCCGCTGTCGGCGTCCAGCAACGCCTCGGCGTGTCCGGACGGCAGGCTGAACCGCTCCCCGTCGAGGATGAGGATGCCTGCTACAGCCTGCTGCTCCAGCCACTCCCGCGCGTACCTTGGCTGCGTTCCGGTCCGTTCAGCCAGTTCGTCGGGCGTTGCCGGACCGAACTCGTGCAGCGCCGCGTACCAGCCCAACCGGTGGCCCAGCCACACCGAGGCGGCCTCCATCGCGACCACCGCTTGCCCGAACAGCCGCTCGGACATCGCGCTGCTGGTGTGCTCGTCCATCAACGTCTCCCGTTGTCACACATCGGCGGAACGCGTGACCCAAAGGATGCCGGCCCCGGGGAGTCCCGAGGCCGGCATGCTTACGCCCTACGTCAGCCCAGCGTGCCCGCCAGGTCGAGTAGCGCCTGCTTGAGCGTGGCCTGGCCCGCGGAGTCGTCGAGTCGGCGGGCAGCCGTGGTCAGCTGCTCCACGGCCGATGCGGTCTCGCCGTTGGCTACCAGCTTCTCGGCCTTGTCGATGTCCTCCCGCACCTTGTTAGCCGTCTTCGCGGCTATGTCGCCGGCCCTGACAACCTGGTCGAAGGAGGCGCGGACCACGGCGAAGCTCGGCGCTGCAACCAGTTCAGACATCAGCTGGGAGTTGAACTGGTCCAGCTGCACCTCGGAGGCCGCCTCGATCTCGTTGGCCGACAGTTGCTCGCTCGGCAGCAGACCAAAGGTGTCGAAGCCGCGCGCGATCTCGGTGCCGTAGACGTAACCGTTGTACCAGTACGTCGACCAGAGGCCGCCCAGGTTGATCCGGTTGGGGTTGGTCGGATCCGGGATCGGGAACGGGCTGTTGATCGGGCCACGGTCGAAGAAGGCGATCTCCACCGGATTCGCGGTGTCGGTGAAGTCGACGACCGAGACGCCGCCCTGGTACCAGGCCTGCACGTAGATGTCGCGGTTCGGCACCGGGATGAGTGACGAGTTGTGCGCCACGCAGTTCTCGTTGACGGTCTGCACTGCCGGCATCTTGTAGTAGCTCTTGAACTCCAGCTTCCCGTCGACGATGTCGAACAGCGCGTCGGCGCCCCACTCCGGCTGGTCGGTGGCCCGGCAGCGTGCCGAGACGCCGCCGCCCCATTCGTCGGTGAACATGACCTTGGTGCCGTCGTTGTTGAACTGCGCGGAGTGCCAGTAGGAGAAGTTCGGGTCGGACACCGCGTCCAGCCGCACCGGGTTCACCGGGTCGGAGATGTCGAGCAGGATGCCGTTGCCCTGGCACGCACCGGCGAGTAGGCCGACCTCGGGGAAGGCCGAGACGTCATGGCAGGTGTTGGTGTTGGGCAGCGGCGAGTACACCGTGCCGGACGGATGCAACTGATCGGGCTGCGGGGTCGTGGGTGGATCCGTGATCGGCACCGGCAGCGTGTTCTGCAGGCCGTTGAACGCACCGGTGTCGGGGTCGGTGAAGATCCGCGGCTGGCTGACGATGGATGCCGTCTCCGGGGCATCCAGCGGAACCCTGATGACGTCGATCCGCCACTGGGTCGGGTTCCCGGTGGTCACCGGCTCCTTGGTGAGAGCGGCGTTCTCGCACCCAGCCAGCTCCAACGGCGACCGCACGCCAGCGGTGCCCGAGTTGTATACGTAGATGTTGTCCGGGTCGTCCGGGTCGGTGACCAGCGTGTGCGTGTGCGAGCCCCGGCAGGTCTGTACGCCGGGCAGCTGCACCGGGTTGTCGATGTCGCTGATGTCGAAGATGCGCACCCCACGGAAACGGTTGGGGTCGACGGCCAAGGGTGGCCCGGGCGGCGGGACACCGCAGTCGATGCGTCCGCGGTTCTCCTCCACGGACATGAACAGCAGGTCTCCGTACACCGACGGGTCACCTTGACCGCCGGGACACACGAACGAACTGCGCAGGACCGGGTCGGTCGGGTCGGAGATGTCGTAGATCTGGAAGCCGTTGAAACTACCCACGATCGCGTGGTTGCCGGTGAAGGCCAGGTCGGAGTTGACGAACCCGAAGTTGCCCGGCGGTGCGTCGAACGGCGCTACTCGTGGGTCGTTGTCGAGCAGTTCGATGTTGCTGCTGGCTTCCGACCACGGGAAATACCCGGGCGCTAGACCGACCCGGGGATCGTCCTGGGCCGAGGCGACCGCCGGAAGGACGCTGGCGAACAGGAGTGTTGCCCCGATCACCGCCCAGGTCCGCCGTCTGCCGCCTGTGGAAAGAATTGGCCTCGATGCCACGGTTCCACCTCCGGTCATTGCGGTCTGGCCGAACGACACGGTGGTGCGCCTCGGCCACGACCGTACGATCGCGACAGAGATTACTGATCTTGGCCGCGTATGGCTATAGCCTGCTACGTGACCTACCTTGCCTGAATCGGATATATCGGAGAATTCGGATGGGGCCGTTCCGCCGCACGCTCGCTGCGACGGTGGGCGCTCTCCTCGTCCTCACGGGCTGCACGTCCGACGACGACGAGCCCGACTCGCCGCCCGTGGTCCAGCTCGGCTCACCCGGTGAGCCGAACCGGACGCTCACCGACGAAGAGGTGAGCAACCTCAATACGCCTGACTACACCGATGGAGACGTCGAGTTCGTCCAAGGCATGATCCCGCACCATGCCCAGGCCCTGACGATGACGGCCATGGTCGCCGACCGCGCGTCCAGCCCCGATCTCCCGCTGATGGCCGAGCGGATGGACGTCTCTCAACGCGATGAGATCCGACTGATGGAGCAATGGCTGGAGGACCGCGGCGAGGACGTACCCGACGCGTCCGGCGACCACGGTCACGGCGACGGCGCTGCGGAGCTCATGCCCGGCATGCTCACCGACGACGAGCTGGCCCAGCTCGAGCAGGCGACCGGCCCCGAGTTCGACACGCTCTTCCTTCAGTACATGATCCGCCACCACGAGGGCGCGCGCATCATGGTGGCCGACCTGCTGTCCGAAGAGGGGGGCGGCGGTCAGGAGCCCGAGGTGTTCCAGCTCGCACAGCACATCGACTCGGACCAGAGCATCGAGATCGCCCGGATGAAGGCATTGCTCGCCCAGTTCGCCGCCAGTCCGGCTCACTGAGGCAAGGGGTCACCCCTCGGGCTCGGTGACGTCGGCCACTGTCGCGTCGAGGGCACTCACGAGCTCGGCGCCGGCCACGCTGGCCGACACCCCGTGCGCGCCGGCGCCGATCGACACCGTGCGGCCGCAGATGCGCTCGTCTGCGACGACGGGCCACGCCCGTAGTGCTCCGAACGGTGTGATCGTGCCCCGCTCGTAGCCCGTGACGTCCTTTGCCGTCGCGGCGTCGGGCATCGACAGCCGGCTCACGCCCAGCAGGCCGCGCAGTTTGGGCCAGCCGATCGCCCGGTCGCCAGGCACCAGCACGAACAGGTAGTCGTCGTCTCCTCGGCGCACGACGATCGTCTTGACGACCGCCGACGGCTCGACCCCCCGCGCCGCCGCCGCCTCAGCCAGACTGTGCACCGGCCCGTGGCGCACGATCTGGTAACTGAGGCCGGACTCTTCCAGCGCCTTCAGCGCACGCTGCTCGTCCACATCAATCGGCTCGAAATGTGTCGGCCGCCCGCTGTACGCGGGCCAGATGGTTCGCCCACCACTTGGCGTCCCCCGCGTCGTCATGGTCTGGACCGGCCCGCCCGTCGATCAACTCGCGCACGATGTCAGCATGCCCGGCGTGCTGAGCAGTGTCGGCGAGCACTCGGATCAGCAACGCGCCGAAGGTGGTTTCACGACGCTCCTCCGGCCACCACGACACGCGCGCCGGAGCCGCGAGGTCCAGCTCCTTGATCGACTCATCGGAGTGCCGCCACGCCGACTGGTAGAGCCCGACCAGGCCGTCTCGCGACTCCTCCGCAGTGGCCCACATGTCGGCGCTGTCCCAGATCGAGCCATCGTCGACCCATGGCAGGCGAATGGGCGACGGCCGGCCCACGCAGTCACCCAGGTAACCGAACTCGATGCCGGTTACGTGCTTGACGAGCCCCAGCAGGTTGGTGCCGGTCGGTGTCAGTGGCCTGCGGATGTCGTAGTCGCCCAGCCCGTCCAGCTTGGACAGCATTCCGTCCCGTGCCTGCTGCAGGTAATGGTGTAGTTCGCCTGCGACGTCCAACCCGGCCACGCGGTGCAAACTACCCAACCCGCGATGCGGTGCGAACCGGTGTCCGGACGTCGCTCGGCTTGCTGACGGCCGCAGCCGACCGACCGGGTGGCACCGGACACGTGCCACCCGTTGCCGGGAAAGGCTGTTAGAGCTTGGTCACCTTGGCGTTCGGGTACGCCACGCGGCGCACCTCCGAACCGAAGGCGACGAGCACCATGTCGTCACTCTCGAATCCGATCACCCGGCCGAGGCCGTGGCGGTCGTGGGTCAGCAGGTCGTCGACCGAGAGGCGCTCGACGGGGGGTGGGGCGACCGTGACGTTGAAGGGACTCGCAGGGAGTACCGGACGCCGGATGGGGCGATGACTCATGGCCTTAGTCTGCCCCCTCGCAGCCGCTATCGTCACCACGCGTGGCTATCGTTCCGGACACGAAGGACTGGACCTGGGTCCTCGAACGCGCCTGCCCGGAGTGCGGTCTCGACACCCGGCAGGTCGAACCGACCGACATTCCGGCGCTGATCCGCGCCAATGCCGTTGCCTGGCGCGCACTGTTGAACGGCGCCCAGCCCGTCCGGGAACGCCCCTCACCCGATATGTGGTCCACGCTCGAGTACGCCTGCCACGTCCGCGACGTCTACCGGGTCTTCGACCGACGGCTCGTGCTGATGCTCACGCAGGAAGCGCCGCTGTTCCCGAACTGGGACCAGGACGCGACCGCGGTCGCCGAACGCTACGGCGAGCAGGATCCAGGCACCGTCGCCGTCGAGCTCGAAGACGCAGCGGGCGTCATCGCGGACCATCTCGACGGGGTCGTCGCGGGGCAATGGGCTCGCACCGGTCGCCGCAGCGACGGCGCTCAGTTCACCGTCGAGTCGTTCGCGCGGTACCTCCTCCACGATTCGGTTCACCACCTGTACGACGTCACGCACGAGCGGTGGCCCGCCGTCAGCGGCTACCCGGACTGTTCTTCCCCGGGTTGATCTTGTAGTGCCGTCGCAGCTCCATGGACCGCTGCTTCCAGCCGGCGAGCTCCTGAGCGCGCAGGCGGGCATCGGCCCGACGGGCCTGGAACGCCGCCTCGCGGCCGAGCTTGCGCCAGCTCACCAGTCGGCGCGCGTCGAGGTCACCGTCGTCGACAGCGGCCAGCACGGCACAGCCCGGTTCGGTCTCGTGTGCGCAGTCGCGGAAGCGGCAGTACTCCGCGAGCTCGTCGATCTCCGGGAAGGCGCTCGCCACCGCGGCTTCGTCGGCGACCAGCCCCACCGAACGCAGGCCCGGCGTGTCCAGCACGACACCTGCGCCCGGCAGCAGGACCAGTTCGCGATGGGTGGTGACGTGGCGGCCCTTGCCGTCGACCGGCCGGGTGGCACCCGTCGCCATGACCGCCTCGCCGGCGAGAAAGTTCGTCAGGGTGGACTTGCCGGCGCCGGAGGGTCCGAGCAACACCAGGGTGCGGCCCGGTGCCAGGTGTGCCCGGACGGCGTCGAGTCCCTCGCCGGTCGTTGCGCTGGCGGCGATCACCTCGACGCCCGGTGCTGCGGCGGCCACCTCCTGGCGCATCCCGTCCGGATCGGGCACCAGATCCGCCTTGGTGAGGATGACCAGCGGTTGCGCACCACTCCCCCAGGCCAGGACGAGCAGGCGCTCGATGCGACCGATCTCGGGCTCCGGGTCGAGATGTTCGACCACGACCACCAGGTCCACGTTCGCAGCGAGAACCTGAGCGTTGGACGTCGCATTCGCGCTGTCCCTGATCACCCGGCTGCGCCGGGGCAGCAGCGCCTCGACCGTGGTGCGGTCGTCGGGCCAACGACGCACAGCCGCCCAGTCGCCGACCGCGGGCGCCGCCGTCCGGTCGGTGGCGAGGGCCGCGAGCACGTCACGACCGAGGGATGCCCGCACCAGTCCGTCGGCCCCGAGCAGATCGGCGCCACCGCGGTCGACCCGGCTGACCCGAGCGGGCAGATGGTCCCCGGCCAGCGGGGCGAACGCCGATGCAAACGAGGCGTCCCAGCCGAGATCGGTCAGGGATGCGAAGTCGAGTGGAGTCACGATCGAGGACCTTCCGGTGAACCCGGGCCTCGTCGTGTACGGCAGAGCGTCAGCCGTGGAAGGACCGGGAGATGGGCTGGCTGGAGCAGGCGAATGCAAAGGTCACGTGGCCCACCTCCTTCGGCACTCCTCGGCGCCGTTTCTCGACGTCCGGGTAAGGCTACCTGCCGCCGAAGAGCTCCCGCGACGTCTTTTCCACCGCACGGGGCGGGTACGGCGGCTCGGCGGCGCGTACGGTGTGGAAGTGGCAGCCACGCACATCGTCACCAACCAGCCGCCACCGCTGGTCGACCGAGATGTCTTCGCAGACGACCATGCGCTGGTCGAGGCCACACGCCGCCACGCAACCCGAACGGCACTCCCCCGGCTGCACGAGCTTGGTGTGCTTGCCGGCTCCGGACAGGTCCAGCGTTGGGCCATCGAGGCCGACACCAACTCTCCGCAGCTGCGGACCCACGACCGTTACGGCAGCAGGCTCGACGAGGTCACCTTCCATCCGGCCTGGCACCTGCTGATGACGACGGCGGTCGAGTTCGGGCTGCACGCCGCGCCCTGGTCGGCCCCGGAGCCCGCGCCGCACGCCACCCGCGCCGCAGGATTCCTGGTGTGGAGCCAGGTCGAGTCGGCCCACCTGTGCCCGATCTCGATGACGTACGCGGCCGTACCCGCCCTGCGGACGGATGCTGGCATGGCCGCGACCTGGGAGCCACGGCTGACCGCCACGACGTACGACCCGGGCCTGCGCCGCCCTGCCGACAAGGAGGGCTGCCTGGCCGGGATGGCGATGACCGAGAAGCAGGGCGGGTCCGACGTCCGGGCGAACACCACCCTGGCCGAGCACACCGGCGACGACGGCTGGTACGCGCTCACCGGCCACAAGTGGTTCTGCTCCGCGCCGATGAACGATGTGTTCCTAGTTCTCGCGCAGACGCGCGCGGGCCTGACCTGCTTCGTCGTCCCGCGGGTCCTCGACGACGGCGTCCGCAACCCGTTCCGCCTCCAGCGGCTGAAGGACAAGCTCGGCAACCGGGCCAACGCGTCGGCCGAGGTCGAGTTCGACCAGACCCTCGGGATGCGTCTCGGAGACGAGGGTCGAGGCGTGGCGACGATCATCGAGATGGTGGCGGCGACCCGCCTGGACTGCGTGCTGGGATCGGCGGCCCTCATGCGCCGGGCCGTCGCGGAGGCCACCTGGCACGCCGCGCACCGGTCCGCGTTCGGCAGTCTGCTCGCCGAGGCGCCCTTGATGCAGGCGGTCCTCGCTGACCTGGCCGTCGAGTCGGAGGCGGCGACGGTACTGGCCATGCGCCTCGCCGCTTCCGTCGACGGCGGCCACGACCCGCTGGAGCACGCGCTGCGCCGGATCGGGCTGCCCGTGGCCAAGTACTGGGTGTGCAAACGCACTCCGGCGCTGGTCGGTGAGGCCCTCGAGTGCCTGGGAGGCAACGGCTATGTCGAGGAGAGCGGAATGCCGCGCCTCTACCGGGAGGCCCCGCTGAACTCGATCTGGGAGGGCGCGGGAAACATCCAGGCGCTCGACCTGCTCAGGGTGCTCGCACGTGAACCCGACGCGGTGGCCGCGTGGCACGCCGAGGTCGAGGCCGCCAAGGGTGCCGACCATCGGCTGGATGCGTGCCTGCACGAGACCGAGACCCTGCTTCGCGACGTCGGACGCGACCCGGCAGGCACCACGCACCTCGCGCGGCGGCTCGCCTCGCGGATGGCGCTGTTGCTGCAGGGGTCGCTGCTGGCCCGATTCGCGCCCGCGGCCGTCGCCGACCTGTTCTGCGCCACCCGGCTGGACCGGATGGAGGGTACCTTCGGGGCGCTGCCGACCGGCCTGGACGTCGTTGCCGTCCTCGACCGGGCCACACCGGAGCGGTCGTGATCTGCTCCGCCTGCCGCGACGACCGGCACGAGGAGTGCCCAGCCCGGCTCAAGGGGGCGTCGTGGTGCGACTGTCAACACCAGTCGGCCGGTCAGCCGGTCGAGCCCGCGACCGGCCACCCGTCCCCGTGACAGACCCGCTCAGAGCTCGACCGAGCAGCCGGGTACCTCGGCCAGGTCGACGACCTGGCGGTCGTCCACCTCGATGGTGAGCGATCCCTCGCAGCCGGCCGTCGACAGCGCGCCGTCGAACGTCGCCGTGGCGTTCTGGCCGTCGACGGTCGTGCCCGTGCAGTCGGCGGTCCCGGTGAGCGTCGTGCCGTCGCGGCTGAGGTCGGTGTCGCACTCGGGGTCGCCCTCGAGCTCGATGCCGGCCTCGCTCAGTTGATCCCGCACGGCGGACTCGAGCGCCTCTGCCGCGGCTTCGTCTGTGGCTTGGTCGATCTCCTCCCCGATCTCCGAACATCCGGTGACAGCGAGGATTGCGGCGGCTACAACAGGTAGAAGTCTGCGCATCCGCGTGATCGTACGGGCCGACCGATTCGCTCGGGCCAGGGGCCGCCATACGGCGTCAGACAATGCCTATCGGATGATGAGACTCCCGTCCGCATGCTGGACGCAGGGTCGGCCCGATCCCCGCCGACGTGCCACCATGCGTTCCATGTCGTCTGCGATCCAGCTCTTCCTCGTGGCCCGCCGCCACGTGGACTACGGCCTGGTGCGCAGCATGATGTGTCGGCCGGCCTGACCGCGCCCCATTCGACCCAACGTCGGCCGGGCGCGCGGAAGCGCCGGCCGACGTCGTCAGCGATCTGACGAAAACCGTCGCTCTCCTGCGTGCCCTCGATCTCCGCGAGGACCCCGCACCCATGCCAGCCGCCACAGCCGCCTCTCCGCGCCGGCGCGGAGAGGGCCAGTGGGCTCTGGGTCACCTGGAGCCGCTCAACCCGAACGAGCGCACGAAGAAGGACGACGACGGCCTCAACGTGCGCCGCCGGATCGAGACCATCTACGCCCGGCGTGGTTTCGCGAGCATCGACCCCACCGACCTGCGCGGGCGTTTCCGCTGGTGGGGCCTCTACACCCAGCGCCGCCCGGGGATTCCGGGGGGACGCACGGCCGTGCTCGAGCCCCACGAGCTCGACGACGAGTACTTCATGATGCGAATCCGCATCGACGGCGGGCAGCTCAGCACCGAGCAGCTGCGCGTCGTTGCCGACATCTCGACCACGTATGCCCATGACACGGCCGACGTGACCGACCGCCAGAACATCCAGCTGCACTGGATCCGGATCGAGGACGTTCCCGAGATCTGGCGGCGGCTCGAAACTGCCGGGTTGTCGACGACCGAGGCGTGCGGCGACGTACCTCGCGTGGTTCTCGGCTCGCCCGTCGCCGGTATCGCGGCCGCCGAGGTGCTCGACCCGACCTGGGCCATCGAGGAGATCCAGCGCCGATACATCGGCTCGCCCGAGTTCTCCAACCTGCCGCGCAAGTTCAAGACCGCGATCAGCGGGTTGCCCGACGTCGTGCACGAGGTCAACGACGTCGCGTTCGTCGGCGTCGTGCACCCCCGGCATGGCGCCGGCCTCGACCTGTGGGTCGGTGGCGGGCTGTCCACCAACCCCAAGCTTGCCCAGCGGCTCGGTGCCTGGGTCCCGCTGCAAGAGGTCCCGGACGTCTGGGCCGGCGTCGTCGGGATCTTCCGCGACTACGGATACCGGCGGTTGCGGACGCGGGCCCGGCTGAAGTTCCTGGTCGACGACTGGGGTGTCGAGCGCTTCCGTGAGGTGCTCGAAACGGAGTACCTGAGCCGGCAGCTGGTCGACGGCCCGGCTCCACCGGTGCCCACCCAACCGTTCGACCATGTGGGCGTCCATCCGCAGAAGGACGGGCGCTTCTACGTCGGGGTCGCGCCACTGGTCGGACGGGTGTCCGGGTCGCTTCTCGGCAAGCTGGCCGATGCGGTCGAGGCACATGGCTCGAGTCGGATCCGGACGACACCGCATCAGAAGCTCGTCGTCCTCGACGTCGAACCGGGCCAGGTGGAGCCGCTGGTCGCGACGCTGCACTCCCTGGAACTACAGGCGCGGCCGAGCGCCTTCCGGCGCCACACCATGGCCTGCACCGGGCTGGAGTTCTGCAAGCTCGCCATCGTCGAGACCAAGGGCCTCGCCTCTTCCACGGTGGCGGCACTCGAGGACCGGCTGGCCGACGTCGCCGCCCAGCTCGACGTCCCGATCACGCTCAACGTGAACGGCTGCCCGAACTCTTGCGCGCGCATCCAGGTCGCCGACATCGGGCTCAAGGGGCAGATCGTCAAGGGCGAGGACGGCTTCCAGGTCCACCTCGGCGGCGGGCTCGGGCTCGACGCCGGGTTCGGACGCAAGCTGCGCGGCCTCAAGGTCACGACCGCCGAGCTCCCCGACTACGTCGAACGGCTCGTCCGGCGCTTCCTGTCCGGACGTGAACCACATGAGCGCTTCGCCCAGTGGGCGGCCCGCGCTCCCGAGGAGGCACTGCAGTGAGCGAGATCCGGTCGGCCGTCATGTACTGCCCCTTCTGCGCCGACGAGGACCTCCATCCGGTCGAGCAGCACGGCAGCTGGGAGTGCCGGTCCTGCCTGCGGGTCTTCAGCGTGAAGGTCGTCGGACTCTCGCCGCAGGTGGCGGCGCTCGCCGGTCACCCCGATCCAGGGAGTCGTTCATGACGCTCACCGTCAACGACAGCCTCGAGGGGCTCGCCCAGGACGCAGCCCGCGATCTCGAAGGGGCAAGTGCGCACGAGATCGTTCAGTGGGCGGCCCGCAC
>JBKPCP010000011.1:0-49543 GCA_046727475.1 Actinomycetota bacterium
GCACGATGTTCGAGTGGTGCTCCATCTCGGTGATGACGACTTCGTCACCGGGACCGAGGCGGTAGCGCGGATCGGCGGCCAGGCCACTGGCCAGTGTGTTCGCCACCAGATTCAGGGCCTCGGAGGCGTTCTTGGCGAAGATGACCTCGGCACGGTTCGGAGCCCCGATGAACGCGGCCACCTTGTCGCGCGCGCCTTCGTACGCCGCCGTGGCCTCCTCGCCCAGCTGGTGCACGGCGCGGGCGACGTTGGCGTTGTGGCGCTCGTAGTGGTCGGCCAGAACGTCGAGGACAGCGCGGGGCTTCTGGGAGGTGTTGGCAGAGTCGAGGTAGACCAACGGCTTGTCGCCGGCCAGTCGACGCTCGAGGATCGGGAAGTCCTTGCGGACCCTCTCCACGTCGAGTGGGCTCTCCAGGTCGTACACCGTCGTACCTCCTGCCGGTGTCAGGCCGACGCGCCGGCGTAGCTGATGTAGCCCTCGGCCTCGAGCTTCTCGGCGAGGTCCGGGCCGCCCTCCTCGGCGATCCGGCCGTCGACGAACACGTGCACGAAATCGGGCTGGATGTAACGCAGGATCCGGGTGTAGTGGGTGATCAGCAGCACACCCTTTCCGCCCCGCTCGTGGAAGCGGTTGACCCCCTGCGCGACGACCCGCAGCGCGTCGATGTCGAGCCCGGAGTCGGTCTCGTCGAGGACGGCGACCTTGGGGTCGAGCAGTTCGAGCTGCAGGATCTCGTGCCGCTTCTTCTCGCCGCCCGAGAAGCCGGCGTTGAGGTCACGGTCGGCGAACGCCGGGTCGATGGCCAGGTCGTCCATGGCGGCCTTGACCTCCTTGACCCAGGTACGCAGCTTCGGGGGCTCGCCGGCGACGGCCGTCTTCGCGGTGCGTAGGAAGTTGGACACCGAAACGCCCGGAACCTCGACGGGATACTGCATTGCCAGGAAGAGCCCGGCGCGCGCCCGTGCGTCGACCGTCATTGCCAGCACGTTCTCGCCGTCGAGCGTGACGCTGCCGCGGGTGACGGTGTACTTGGGATGGCCCGCGATGGAGTAGGCGAGTGTCGACTTCCCGGACCCGTTGGGGCCCATGATCGCGTGGATCTGGTCCGGTCGGACGGTGAGATCGACCCCGCGGAGGATCTCCTTCGGGCCCGTGTCGGTCTGGACCGAGACGTGCAGGTCGCGGATCTCGAGTGTGCTCATCGGTGTGGTGCCTCTTGGGGTCGAATGGCCGGGGTGACGGTGCGGGTGGTCATGGGGTGCCCGCGTCGTAGGCGGCGAGCTCGCGTTCGACAGTGTCGACGAGCCGGTCGCTGAGCTCGGGCACGCCGATATGGCTGATCAGTGACGCGAAAAACCCGCGCACGACCAGGCGGCGGGCCTCCTTCGCGGGGATGCCCCGTGCCTGCAGGTAGAACAGCTGCTCGTCGTCGAAGCGGCCGGTGGCGCTGGCGTGACCAGCTCCCTTGATCTGGCCGGTCTCGATCTCCAGGTTGGGGACCGAGTCGGCCCGTGCGCCTTCGGTGAGCACGAGGTTGCGGTTGAGCTCATAGGTGTTGATGCCCTCGGCCTCGGGCCGGATCAGCACGTCGCCCACCCAGACCGCGTGGGCGTCCTTGCCCTGCAATGCGCCCTTGTACTCGACGTTGCTGCGCGAGTTCGGCGTGTTGTGGTCGACGAACAAGCGGTTCTCGATGTGCTGCCTGGCGTCGGCGAAGTACAGCCCGAGCAGCTGGGCCTCGCCGCCGGCCGCGGCGTAGTCGAGCGAGGTGCCGGTGCGGACGACGTCGCCCCCGAAGGTGACGACGACATGCTTGACGGTCGCGTCACGGCCGACCCGGACATGGTGGTGCGAGAGGTGGACGGCGTCGTCGGCCCAGTCCTGCAGCGCGACGACCGTCAGGTTCGCGCCCTCCTCGACGACCACCTCGACGTTGTCGAGGAAGGCTGCCGACCCCTCGTGCTCCAGGACCACCACGGCCCGGCTGTACGGCTGGGCCGTGACGACGACGTGCCCGGCTGCTGCCTTCTCGGCGCTCAGGCCGCGCAGGCGGACGAACGTCGGCCGCTCGGCGACCACCTCCGGTGGCACCGTGACAGCCAGGACTCGATCGGCAGCGGCCCAGGCCCGGGCGCTCGGCCGGTCGATCGGGATGTAGCCCGAACTACCGCGTCGGGGGTCGTCCGCGTCGACGGTTTCCACCTTTACGGCCGGATCCGCGTCGATGCTGACCTCGTAGTCGTGGCCGTCGAGCGGGACATCGACGTGCAGGCCGCGCAGCCGCGCCATCGGGGTGAACCGCCAGGCCTCCTCGCGTCCACGCGGGACCACATGCTCGTCGACGTCGTGCGACGCGAAGCGGTGCAGGGAACTGCCGCCATGCCCCTTCACAGACCCGGCGCCGGCGCCGTGGGAGTGCTCGATGAGTCCGTGCTGAGCAGTCTTCTCCAGTGTCGTCATGGGTGCTCAGCCCACCGCGCCTTCCATCTGCAGCTCGATCAACCGGTTGAGCTCGAGGGCGTACTCCATCGGCAGCTCGCGAGCGATCGGCTCGACGAAGCCACGCACGATCGTCGCCATCGCCTCGTCCTCGTTCAGGCCCCGGCTCATCAGGTAGAAGAGCTGGTCCTCGCTGACCTTGGAGACCGTGGCCTCGTGGCCCATCGACACGTCGTCGTTGCGAACGTCGACGTATGGGTAGGTATCCGACCGCGAGATCGTGTCGATCAGCAACGCGTCGCACTTGACCGTGCTCGCGCTGTGGGTTGCTCGCGGCATGACCTGGACCAGGCCCCGGTAGGAGGTCCGGCCACCGCCGCGCGCCACCGACTTCGACACGATGGTCGACGACGTGTGCGGCGCCATGTGAATCATCTTCGCGCCGGCGTCCTGGTGCTGGCCCTCACCGGCGAACGCCACCGACAGGGTTTCGCCCTTGGCGTGCTCGCCCATCAGCCAGACGGCCGGATACTTCATCGTCACCTTGGAGCCGATGTTGCCGTCGATCCACTCCATGGTGGCGCCCTCGGCCGCCGTGGCCCGCTTGGTCACCAGGTTGTAGACGTTGTTGGACCAGTTCTGGATCGTGGTGTACCGGCAGCGCGCGTTCTTCTTCACGATGATCTCGACGACCGCGCTGTGCAGCGAGTCCGAGGAGTAGATCGGCGCGGTGCACCCCTCGACGTAGTGCACGTAGGCGCCCTCGTCGACGATGATCAGGGTGCGCTCGAACTGGCCCATGTTCTCGGTGTTGATCCGGAAGTACGCCTGCAGCGGGATCTCGACGTGCACGCCCTTCGGCACGTAGATGAACGACCCGCCGGACCACACCGAGGTGTTGAGCGCCGAGAACTTGTTGTCGCCGGCCGGGATGACCGTCGCGAAGTACTCCTGGAAGAGCTCCGGGTGCTCGCGCAGCCCGGTGTCGGTGTCGAGGAAGATGACGCCCTGCTCCTCGAGGTCCTCGCGGATCTTGTGGTAGACGACCTCCGACTCGTACTGCGCGGCGACACCGGCGACCAGGCGCTGCTTCTCCGCTTCCGGGATGCCCAACTTGTCGTAGGTGCTCTTGATGTCGTCGGGTAGATCGTCCCAGCTCGCGGCCTGCTTCTCGGTCGAGCGGACGAAGTACTTGATGTTGTCGAAGTCGATGTCCGACACGTCCGCACCCCAGGTGGGGATGGGCTTCTTGTCGAACAGCCGCAGCGCCTTGAGGCGGGTCTGCAGCATCCACTCCGGCTCGTTCTTCAGCGCCGAGATCTCCCGCACGACGTCCTCGGACAGCCCTCGGCGCGCGATCGCACCTGCGGCGTCCGAGTCGGCCCAGCCGTATTCGTACCGGCCTAGACCCTCGAGCTCGGGATGAGCGGTCGTGGTCATCGGGAGATCCCCTCCGGGGTGGGCTTGTCTGAGTTGATGCTGACAGCGCGGTCCGACATTGCCGTTCCGCGCGGGATGTGCGTGGTGCAGACGCCGTCGCCGTGCGCGATCGTCGCCAGCCGTTGGACGTGTGTGCCCAACAGCCGGGCGAAGACCTCGGTCTCGGCCTCGCACAGCTGCGGAAACTGCTCGGCCACATGGGCGACCGGGCAGTGGTGCTGGCACAGCTGCTCGCCGGCACCTGTGGGCGCAGCATGCGCCGACGCAGCGTACCCGTCGGCCGTCAGAGCCGTGGCCAGCGCCGCCGCCTGTGCCTCCGGCTTCGCCGCCTTGACTACGACCCGGTAGCGCTCCTCGAGGTCGGCGACTCGCCGTCGGGCGAATTCGGCGACCATGGCCTCCCCGCCCGTCTCGGCGAGGAACCGCATTGCCCCGACGGCCAGGTCGTCGTACGCCTGCTCGAACCGGTCACGGCCGTCCTCGGTCAGAACGAAGACCTTGGCCGGACGGCCACGGCCGCGCTGGCCGTAGACCCGCGGCTCGCGAGCTTCGATCAGGCCGTTGGCGAGGAGCGCGTCGAGGTGCCGCCGAACGGCCGCCGGGGTGAGGCCGAGACGCTCTGCCAGAGCGGCGGCGGTGGACGGCCCGTTCTCGAGGATCGACCGGGCCACCCGCTCACGGGTACCCGCGTGCGGATCGTCGGCGGCGGGCGTGTCCGCCGCCACAGAGAGGACGTCCCGCATGGTTTTCACAACACCATCGTGGTCTATTTCTGTCCGGGTCACAACTCACCCTCAGTGGCGTCCATCACGCAGGTAAGCCTTGCCTCCATGCACGTCGCGGATCGGGCTGTCAGTTCGGCCGGACAGCACAGCTGCGACACTCCCGGCGTGAGCGCCACGCCCGCCGTCGAGGTTCATGCCCTGTCGAAGCGGTACGGCCGGACGGTGGCGGTCGACTCGCTGAGCTTTGTGGTGCCCGCCGGCTCGGTCACGGCGCTGCTCGGACCCAACGGCGCCGGCAAGACGACCACTGTCGAGTGCTGCGAGGGCTACCGGCGGCCGGACTCCGGCTACGCCCGCGTCCTGGGCCTGGATCCCGTCCACGACGGCGCCGCGCTGCGCCCGCGGGTCGGCGTGATGCTCCAGGAAGGCGGTGGGATGTACCCCGCAGCACGGGCGGCCGAACTGCTGCACCATCTGGCGAACCTCCATGCCCATCCGCTGGACGTCGGGGCTCTGATGGACCGGCTGGGGCTCGGACCGGCCGGACGGACGCCGGTCCGCCGGCTCTCCGGCGGCCAACGGCAGCAGGTCGCCCTCGCTGCCGCGCTGGTCGGCCGGCCCGAGCTGGTTTTCCTGGACGAGCCGACCTCGGGCCTCGACCCGCGGGCCCGGATGGCCGCCTGGGAGCTCGTCCGAGACCTGAGGACGGACGGCGTGACGGTCGTGCTCACGACGCACCTGATGGACGAGGCCGAGCACCTCATCGACCGGGTCGTCATCGTCGACCGGGGCCGGCGGGTGGCCGAGGGTTCGCCGTCGGAGCTGACCGGAGCTGCCGGGTTCGTGCGGTTCGACGCGCCCGTGGGCCTCGACCTGGCGTCTCTGCGCACGGTGCTGCCGACCGCCACCACGGTCGAGGAGATCGCCCCTGGGCGGTATCGCGTCCAAGCCCCGGTCACTCCCGAGCTGGTGGCCTCCGTGACCTCGTGGTGCGCGTCTCGCGGCGTCCTCCCGCAAGGTCTGCAGCTCGGCCACAGGACGCTGGAGGACGTGTTCCTGCAGCTGACGGGCGAGGATCGGCCGTGACGTTCGCGCCGGCGCCGGGCGCGGCGCCCGTCCACCGGATGGTTCTCGACCACGCGCGCTTCGGGGCCGTTCTGCTCCTCCGCAGCGGCGAGCAGTTGCTGCTCACGGTCGCGATACCGCTCGGTCTGCTGGGCCTGCTCGTTGCGGTTCCTGTCGTCGATACCGGCCCGGGCCACGCTGTCGACGTCCTCGTCCCGGGCGTGCTCGCGCTCTCGGTGATGTCGACGGCCTTCACGTCGCTGGCGATCGCGACCGGATACGAGCGCCGGTACGGCGTTCTCAAGCGGCTCGGCGCCTCGCCGCTTCCCCGATGGGGCCTGCTCGCGGCCAAGGCGGTCACGGTTGTCGGAATCGAGGCGGTACAGGTGGCGCTGGTCGGTGGCCTCGGCCTCGCGCTCGGGTGGAGTCCGCAGGGCTCGGCGCTCGTCGTCGCCGGTCTGCTGGCGGCGGGGACCCTCGCCTTCGCCGGACTGGCGCTGCTCATGGCGGGAACGCTTCCGGCGGAGGTCACGCTGGCCGCGGCCAACCTGGTCTACGTGCTGCTCCTCGTGAGCGGCGGTGTAATCGCTCCGCTGGACCGTTTCCCCGAGGCGATCCGCCCGATCCTCGGCGCCACGCCGACCGGTGCGCTCACCGAAGGCCTGCGAGCCGTGCTGCTCGACGGGTCCGGCGTCCCCTGGGCGAACCTGGCGATCCTGGCGGGCTGGGTCGCCATCGGTTTCGCAGCGGCGGCTCGGTGGTTCCGCTGGGAATGATCCCTACGATGGCCCCGTGACCGCTGCCGACACGCGCTCGACCCACCCTGCGTCGTCGCGACGCGGCTGGCAGCGGCTGCCTGTTCCGTCCGAGCAGACCATCAGGCTCCTGGCGATGGCCTCGCTCGTCTCCCAGATCGTCATCGTCGTCACCGGCGGAGCCGTGCGGCTCACCGGCTCCGGGCTGGGCTGCCCGGACTGGCCGCACTGCACCGAGGGTTCGCTGGCCACCACACCGGAGATGGGGTTGCACGGCGCCATCGAGTTCGGCAACCGGCTGCTGACCTTCGTGCTCGGCACCATCGCCGCCGCAACACTGCTGGCGATCCTGCGCACACTGCGCTCGCGACGGCCGCGGCGTGACCTGGTCCTGCCGGCGGCCGTTCTCCTGTCCGGCGTCCCGGCACAAGCCGTCATCGGCGGCATCACGGTCTGGACCGACCTCAACCCGTGGGTCGTGATGCTGCACTTCATGTGCTCGGCCGGGCTGGTCGGCGTCGCCACCGTCCTGGTGCGGCGGTCGGGGCGTCCGCTGGGCGCCGTGCCGCCACGGCTGGGGTCGCCTTGGCTGGAACGGCTCGCCCTCGCGATGCTCGTAGCCGCCGGCGGCGTGGTCTATCTCGGCACGGTCGTGACGGCGAGCGGTCCGCACGCGGGCGATCCCGATGCGCGGCGCACGGGCCTCGACCTGGCCACGGTGACCCACCTGCACGCCGACGCGGTCTTCCTGCTGGTGGGGCTCTCGGTCGGGCTGTACGCAGCGTCCAGGGCGCTAGGTTCACCCGGTCGGCTCACCCGGGCCGCCGCCGCGCTGCTCGTCGTCGAGGGGGTCCAGGGCCTGGTCGGCGTCACGCAGTACCGCCTCGAGCTGCCCGAGCTGCTCGTTGGACTGCACATGCTCGGCGCGGCGCTCCTTGTGGTCGCGGCCGTCGATGCGTGGCTCGCCGCGCGCTGGCTTCGCTGACGCCCGCATCACCAGGATCTCGCCATCTGCTCCCAGGTGGTGCGGCCGATCCGCATCCCTCGTGCTGCGCCGGGGTCGTTGGGGTCCCGGACCTCGATCCTGGCCAGGCCGGCGATGGCGGCCACGTCGCCGAACGCCACCATGGCATCGGCCCAAGCGCCGTCCGGAGCGACCACGAAGAGCCTCGCACCGGACTCCCCCACCGAGGTGACGTACCCGTCCGCCGCCTCACCGCGAGGTGTGCCGTGCACCCGCGCGAAGCGCCTCAGTCGCCGCGCGGTCGAGACGACGCGGGCCGGCACCTCCGACCGCGGCGGGCGCATGCTCGACACCGCGACGCCGAGCACGACGCCCGCACCGACAGCCGCCACTGCGGAGCCGGCCCGGACCGTTGCGGCGACGCCGAGCGCCGCCGCGAGCGCGACGAGCGTCCCCCATCGCGGCTGCACCAACCGGCTGCGTTCCGGCACGGCCAGGTCGGGCTCGCCGGCGCTCCCCGCCGTGGCCCACACCAGCGCGTCCGCCGCCGTGAGCACCAAGCCGATGGCGACCAGCGTGACGACCGGCGCCGTCGAGCCGCCTGCCCACGCCCAGACCGCGGCACCGAGCACAACCGCGACACCGCTGAGGCCGAGCAGCCGATCCCCCACGCCGGCTGGGATCATCACGTGACCAGCAGGACGTCGAGGGCGACGGCGGCGAAGACCACCGTGAGATAGCTGATGGAGCCGTGGAACAGCCGCATCGCCCGCAGTCCGGCGCCGGTACCGTCGGCCTTCGCGCGCCGGCGGAGCCGATTCGCCTCGGCCAGGAACCAGACACCGGCCAGCGTCGCCAACACTCCGTAGAGCCAGCCCAGATCGGCCACCCGCCACAGCGCGAGTGTCGTGATGACCATGGCCCAGGAGTAAGCGAGGATCTGGGCGGACACGACCCGTGCGGACGCCACAACCGGCAGCATCGGAACCCCTGCGCGGGCGTAGTCGTCGCGGAAGCGCATGGCGAGCGGCCAGTAGTGCGGCGGCGTCCAGAAGAAGACGATGAGGAAGAGCAGGACCGGTGACCACGCGAGCGACTCGGTCACAGCGGCCCAGCCGATCAGCGTGGGCAGGCAGCCGGCCACCCCACCCCAGACGATGTTCTGTGACGTCCGCCGCTTCAGCAGCACGGTGTAGACCACGACATAGAACACGTTCGCCGCAACGGTCAGCGTGGCGGCGAGCGGGTTGACGAACGCGAGCATCAACACGACGGCGAAGACCAGCAGGGCCGCGGCGAAGAGCGCAGCGGCTCGGGGGGAGATGACGGAGGTCGGGACGGCCCGCCTGCGGGTCCTGCGCATGACGGCGTCGATGTCGCGCTCGAGCACCTGGTTGAAGGCATGGGCGCTGCCAGCCGCCAGGGTGCCACCGACGAGGGTCGCGACGACGAGGCCCAGCGGCGGCAGTCCTCGCTGTGCGAGCACCATCGCCGGCAGGGTCGTCACGAGCAGCAGCTCGACGACCCGCAGCTTCATCAGCGACACATAGCTGCGGAGAGTCCGGCGCCACGAGGTAGGAGCAGCCGGTGGTGCATCCGTCGCGATTCGGGGCTCGACGGCCGTCACGACCTACCTCGGATGCCGCAGGAGCGCCGGCCGACCAGGCCGGCGAAGGACGTCGCGAGTCTAGTGGGGGCATCTCGGCCCAGAGCGCAGCGGAGTGCCTGGTCGGCCGGTGGGTAGGCTCGCCATCGGGCCCTGATCACCGCGCCCTTGCCCACGATCCGTAGCTCGGAAGGAGCCAGACCCCGGTGACGGACAAGACCGATCTCGGCTGGACCGACCTGGACCGGCGCGCTGTGGACACCATCCGGGTACTCGCAATGGACGCCGTGGAGAAGGTCGGCAACGGTCACCCGGGCACGGCCATGAGCTTGGCACCCGCGGCGTACCTCCTGTTCCAGCGTCTCATCCGGCACGACCCGGCGGACCCGGAATGGCTCGGCCGCGACCGATTCGTGCTGTCCGCCGGGCACAGCAGCCTCACGCTCTACATCCAGCTCTACCTGTCCGGCTATCCGATGACGCTCGACGACCTCGCGGCGCTGCGGACCTGGGGGTCGACCACGCCCGGACACCCCGAGGTGCACCACACCCCGGGTGTCGAGACCACGACCGGCCCGCTCGGCCAGGGTGTGGGCAACGCCGTGGGCATGGCCATGGCATCTCGGCGCACCCGCGGCCTCCTCGACCCCGACACCGAACTGGGGCAGAGCGTCTTCGACCACACGATCTGGTGCATTGCCTCCGACGGCGACATGCAGGAGGGAGTGTCCAGCGAGACGTCCTCGCTGGCCGGCACGCAACGGCTGGGCAACCTCGTGCTGATCTGGGACGACAACCAGATCTCGATCGAGGACGACACCAGCGTCGCCTTCTCCGACCACGTCCAGGCCCGTTACCAGGCCTACGGCTGGCACGTCCAGACCGTCGACTGGCTCGGCGGCGATCGGCCGGAGGGCCCCTACCACGAGGACGTAGAAGCGCTGTACACCGCATTGCAGGCGGCCCGCGACGAGACCGACCGACCGTCGTTCATCGCGCTGCGAACGATCATCGGGTGGCCGGCGCCGACGAAGCAGAACACCGGCACCGCACACGGCTCCGCGTTAGGCGGCGACGAGGTCGCCGCCACCAAGAAGGTGCTCGGGTTCGACCCCGGCCAGACGTTCCAGGTCGCCGACGACGTACGCGAACACGCCCTCAAGGTCCGCGAGCGCGGTGCCGCTCTTCGCAAGGAGTGGGACGAACGCTTCGCGGCCTGGCGGGCGGCGCAGCCCGAGCGGGCTGCGCTCCTTTCCCGCCTCTCCGCAGCGGAGCTCCCGGAAGGGTGGGCAGAAGCCCTGCCCACGTTCGAGCCCGGGAAGGACGTCGCGACCCGGAAGGCGTCCGGCGACGTGCTGTCCGCGCTAGCACCAGTCCTCCCCGAGCTGTGGGGCGGCTCGGCCGACCTGGCAGGCAGCAACAACACCACGCCGAAGGACCAGCTCTCCTTCCTGCCGCCCGACCGGTCCAGCAAGGAGTTCGAGGGCGACTGGTACGGCCGGGTGCTCCACTTCGGCATTCGGGAGCATGGGATGGGCTCCATCCTCAACGGCATCGCGCTGCACGGTCTCACCCGTCCGTACGGCGGCACGTTCCTGGTCTTCAGCGACTACATGCGCCCGGCCGTCCGGCTGGCCGCCGTCATGGGCCTGCCGGTCACGTACGTCTGGACACACGACTCCATCGGTCTCGGCGAGGACGGTCCGACCCACCAACCGGTCGAGCACCTTGCCGCGCTGCGTGCCATACCCGGCCTCGACGTCGTCCGTCCCGCCGACGCCAACGAGACCGCGGTCGCCTGGCGCACCGTTCTCGAGCACCACGCCACGGCCGACGCCCGCCCAGCGGGCATCTGCCTCACTCGTCAGAACGTGCCGACGTTCCCTCGCGGCACCGACGGCTACGCCGACGCCGAAGGCGTTGCCCGTGGCGCATACGTGCTCGTCGATGCGGACGGCCAGCCGGACGTCATCCTGGTCGGCACCGGGTCGGAGGTGCAGCTGGCCGTCGCCGCCCGAGAGGCGCTCGCCGCCGACGGCATCCGCGCCCGGGTCGTCTCGATGCCGTGCCGCGAGTGGTTCGCCCTGCAGGACGCCACGTACCGCGACAGCGTTCTGCCTCCTCGCGTACGCGCCCGGGTCTCCGTCGAGGCCGCCGTCGCGCAGGGCTGGCGCGAGATCGTCGGCGACGCCGGCCGGTGCGTCAGCCTCGAGCACTTCGGCGCTTCGGCGGACTACAAGACGCTGTTCCGCGAGTTCGGGATTACCCCAGAGGCCGTCGTTGCTGCCGCGAAGGAGTCCATCGAAGCAGCACGCTGAACCGTCCACCGATCCGTCCGGAGGACCACCATGGCAATAGAAGCGACGACCGACCCGCTTCGCCTGCTCGCAGAGCAGGGCGTGGCGATCTGGCTCGACGACCTGTCCCGGGAGCGGCTGGCGACCGGCAACCTGCAGTGGCTGATCGACGAGCGGCAGGTCGTCGGCGTCACGAGCAACCCGACGATCTTCCAGGCTGCGATCACCAAGAGCACCCTCTACGACGACCAGCTCCGCACCCACGCGCAGGCCGGGTCCGACGCCGACACCGCGGTGCGCGACCTCACCACCGACGACGTACGCGCCGCGTGCGACCTGCTCGCACCGGTGGTCGAACACACCGGCGGCCTCGACGGACGGGTCTCCATCGAGGTCGACCCCCGGCTCGCTCACGACACCGACGCGACCCTCGCACAGGCCCGCGACCTCTGGGCCGAGGTCGACCGGCCCAACCTGTTCATCAAGATCCCCGCGACCCGGGCCGGCCTGCCCGCGATCACGGCGGCGATCGCCGACGGCATCAGTGTCAACGTGACGCTGATCTTCTCGATCGAGCGCTACCGCGAGGTCATGGATGCCTACCAGACCGGGCTCGAGCAACGGCTCGCGGCGGGATCCTCGTTGGCCGGCCTGGAGTCCGTGGCGTCGTTCTTCGTCAGCCGGGTCGACTCCGAGGTGGACAAGCGGCTGGACACCATCGCCGCCGAGCCGGCGCTGGGACTGCGGGGCAAGGCGGCCGTCGCCAACGCGCAGCTCGCTTACCAGGCCTACGAACAGATCGTCGGCACCGATCGGTGGCGCCGCCTGGAGTCCGCCGGAGCAGCGCGTCAACGGCCGTTGTGGGCGTCGACGTCGACGAAGAACCCCGACTACCCCGACACGCTCTACGTCACCGAGCTGGTCGCACCGCAGACGGTCAACACGATGCCCGAGCAGACGCTGGAGGCTGTCGCCGACCACGGTGAGATCCGTGGCGACACCGTGCGCGGGTCGTACCAGGCGGCGCAGGGTGTCTTCGACGCGCTCGCGCGCGTCGGCGTCGACATGGACGACGTCGGGCGTGTGCTCGAGGACGAGGGCGTCGAGAAGTTCGCGACCAGCTGGGTCGACCTGCTCGGGTCGGTCGAGGCAAAGCTCCAGGCCGGCCGGTGATGGAAGACATCGCGGTCCAGGTAGCCGCCGCGGACCACGACCTCGTCAGCGATTTGGTCGACGACCGCGTCGCCTCCCGGATCGCGGCGGCCGACGCGACGCTGTGGGGCGCCGCGGCACAGGAGGAGGCGGCGATCCGGCTCGGCTGGGTCCACCTCTACCAGACCTCACGCCCGCTGCTCGCCGAGATCGAGGCACTGGTGGCGGACCTACGAGCCGAGGACATCGACCGGGTTGTGCTGTGCGGAATGGGCGGCTCGTCGCTCGCACCCGAAGTCATCACCCGCACCGCCGGCGTCGAGCTCACCGTGCTTGACACGACCGATCCCGGACCGATCCGCCGGGCGCTGGCCGACCGGCTCGATCGAACCGTCGTCGTGGTATCGAGCAAGTCCGGCTCGACGGTCGAGACCGACAGCCAGCGCCGCGCCTTCGAGGCCGCGTTCCGCGAAGCGGGGATCGACCCCGGCCCCCGGATGGTCGCCGTCACCGACGACGGGTCGGCGCTGGCCGAGCTTGCCTCCGCGGCAGGCTTCCGCCGGGTGTTCCTAGCCGACTCGACGGTTGGCGGCCGGTATTCCGCCTTGACGGCTTTCGGGCTGGTGCCGTCAGCGCTCGCCGGCGCGGACGTGTCCGCGCTGCTGGACGATGCCGCGGCCGCCGCGCCGGTGATCCTGGCCGACGACCCGGCGAACCCGGCGTTGGTACTCGGCGCCGCCCTCGGCGGCGGTCACGCAGCCGGGCGCGACAAGGTCGCGATCGCCGACGCGGGCTCCGGAATCGTCGGGTTCGCCGACTGGGCCGAGCAGCTGATCGCGGAGTCCACCGGCAAGCAGGGTAAGGGGCTGCTGCCGCTGGCCCTCGCGGGGCGCGACGAACCGGAGATCCGGTGGCCGGCCGCCGATGTCCTGCCCGTACTGGTCGGGGCCACGGAGATACCCGACGACGGCGTCAGCGTCAGCGGTCCGCTCGGTGCCCAGTTCCTGCTTTGGGAGTACGCCACGGCCGTGGCCGGCCGGTTGATCGGCATCGATCCGTTCGACCAACCCGACGTCGAGAGCGCCAAGAAGGCGGCCCGAGGCTTGCTCGACGCCCGGCCGGAGCCGGAGCCGCCCGCCTTCGTGGACGGCGTAGTCGAGGTGCGTGGCACCACTGGGCTGCTCGACGGCGTCGACTCGTTGGCCAGCGCGGTCGACGCGCTCGTCGGCGCCCTGGGCGACCGGGGCTACCTGGCCGTCATGGCCTACCTGGACCGCGAGGGTGAGGACTCCGCCCTGGCCGGCGTTCGCCGTCCCCTTGCCTTGCGGACTGAACGACCGGTGACCTTCGGCTGGGGGCCGCGTTTCCTGCACTCGACCGGCCAGTACCACAAGGGCGGACCTGCCAACGGCGTCTATCTGCAGGTCACGGGCGCGTCCACCGAGGATGTGCGCGTGCCCGAGCGGCCCTTCACGTTCGGCCAGCTGATCGCGGCCCAGGCGGCCGGCGACGCCCAGGTGCTCGCCGACCACGGCCGGCCCGTGCTCAGGCTGCACCTGAGCGACCGGAAGGCCGGCGTCGCGCGCCTGCTGGAGGTACTGCGGTGAGTCCTCGGGGCCACACGCGAGAGAATCCGCTGCGCGACCCCCGGGACAAGCGGCTTCCCCGGATCGCGGGCCCGTGCGGCCTGGTGATCTTCGGTGTCACCGGCGACCTGGCGCGCAAGAAGCTGATGCCGGCCGTCTACGACCTGGCCAACCGCGGGCTGCTGCCGCCGGGCTTCGCACTGGTCGGATTCGCCCGCCGCGACTGGGCTGACCAGGACTTCGGCCAGCAGGTCAAACAGGCCGTCCGGGAAAATGCGCGCACGCCGTTCCGCGAAGCCGCCTGGCGCCAGCTCTCCCAGGGCTTCCGGTTCGTGCCCGGCGACTTCTCCGACGACGACGCCTTCGACCGGCTTGCCGAAACCGTTCACGCCCTCGACGACTCACAGGGAACGGGCGGCAACCACGCGTTCTACCTGTCGATCCCGCCGAAGTTCTTCGACGTCGTCTGCAAGCAGCTGGCCCGGTCCCGGCTGGCCGAGCCCGAGGACGCCGACCAGTGGCGCCGGGTGGTGATCGAGAAGCCGTTCGGACACGACCTGGCCAGCGCCCGCGAGCTCAACAACACCGTCGAGGCGATCTTCCCGCCGGACTCGGTCTTCCGGATCGACCACTACCTGGGCAAGGAGACCGTCCAGAACATCATGGCGCTGCGCTTCGCCAACCAGCTCTTCGAGCCGATCTGGAACGCCAACTTTGTCGACCACGTGCAGATCACCATGGCCGAGGACATCGGCATCGAGAGCCGCGCCGGCTACTACGACGGCATCGGTGCCGCCCGCGACGTGATCCAGAACCACCTGCTCCAGCTGCTCGCCCTTGTCGCCATGGAGGAGCCGGTGTCCTTCGACGCGAGCGATCTGCGCGCCGAGAAGGAGAAGGTCCTGTCCGCCGTCCGTCTCCCACGCGACCTGGGACGGCACACCGCACGTGGCCAGTACGCCGAGGGCTGGGCCGGCGGTGTCCGGGTACGCGGCTACCTGGGCGAGGAGGGCATCCCGGCCGAATCGCGGACCGAGACATATGCCGCCATCCGGCTGGACATCGACACCCGTCGCTGGGCAGGCGTGCCGTTCTACCTGCGCACCGGCAAACGGCTCGGACGGCGAGTGACGGAGGTGGCGGTGGTGTTCAAGCGAGCACCGCACCTGCCGTTCGAGTCGACGGCCACCGAGGAGCTCGGTGAGAACGCCCTCGTAGTGCGCGTACAGCCGGACGAGGGCGTCACGATGCGCTTCGGCTCCAAGGTGCCTGGCACCGCCATGGAGGTCCGCGACGTCACCATGGACTTCGGTTACGGGTTGTCGTTCACCGAGGACAGTCCCGAAGCGTACGAGCGGCTCGTGCTCGACGTCCTCCTCGGCGACCCTCCGCTGTTCCCTCGGCACGAGGAGGTCGAGCTGTCCTGGCAGATCCTGGACCCGATCGAACGCTACTGGGAGCGCCACGGTGCGCCCGAGGCGTATCCGGCAGGCAGCTGGGGGCCCGACTCGGCGGACCAGATGCTGGCCCGTGACGGACGCAACTGGAGAAGGCCGTGACGGAGCGGAGGACGCCGTGATCATCGACATGCCGTCGACGACTGCGAACAGGGTGGCCAAGCGGATGGTCGACCTGCGCGAGACGCACGGCGCGGTCGCCCTGGGGCGTGTCCTGACGCTCATCCTGGTCGCCGACGAGGAGCACGCCGAGTCTGCGATCGAGTCGGCCAACCACGCCAGCCACGAGCACCCGTGCCGCGTCCTTGCGGTCGTGCGTGGCACGTCGCGCGGCTCGGCCCGTCTGGACGCGCAGATCCGCGTCGGCGGCGACGCCGGGGCCGGCGAGGTCATCGTGCTGCGGACGTTCGGTCCGCTGACCGCACATGCGGAGTCGGTGGTCCTCCCGCTCCTCCTGCCCGATGCGCCGGTCGTCGCGTGGTGGCCGGGCGAGGCGCCCAGCGTCCCGGCCGAAGACCCCGTCGGCCGGCTCGCGCAGCGCCGGATCACCGATGCCGCCGCGTGCCGCCGCCCCGCGGCAGCGCTCGCCGACCGTGCGGAGACGTACCGGCCGGGCGACACCGACATGGCCTGGACGAGAATCACCGGGTGGCGGGCACTGCTGGCCGCGGCGCTCGACCAGCCGCCCGTCGAGCGGATCACCGCCGCCCGGGTGGTCGGTGCACCCGACAGCCCCAGCGCCGACCTGCTCGCCGGCTGGCTCGCCCTCTCCCTGCGCTGCCCGGTCACCCGCACCAAGTCGAGCGGTGTCGACGGGCTCGTCAACGTCCGCCTCGACCGCGCGTCGGGTCCCCTCGTGCTCGACCGGCCCGGCGAGGACATCGCGACGCTGTCCGTGCCCGGACGCGACGAGCGGCGGGTTGCCCTGCCGAAGCGGCTCGACCGCGACTGCCTGGCCGAGGAGCTCCGGCGCCTGGACCCCGACGAGGTCTACGGCGACGTGCTCTCCGACGGCCTGGAGCGGCTGCGAACGACTGGGCGCACCACGCGGGTCAAAGGTCCGGCCAAGCGTGCGGCGGCCCGACGATGACCACGCCGGTCGTGGTCGTGCACCATGACGCCGACGTGCTCGCCCAGGCAGTCGCGGCTCGCCTCGTGACCCGGATCGCGGACGTCCAGGCGGCGCGCGAGACAGCGTCGGTGGTGCTGACCGGCGGGCGCATCGGCACTGCGACGCTGGCGGCGATCGCTGCCTCACCGGCCCACGCAGCGGTCGACTGGGCCCGTCTCGACGTCTGGTGGGGTGACGAGCGGTTCCTGCCCTCAGGGCACGAGGAGCGCAACGAGACGCAGGCTCGTGCGGCGCTGCTGGACACCATGCCGGTCGACCCGGCCAGGGTGCACCCGATGCCGGCCGCCGACGGCCGGCTCGCCGACGACCCCGAGGCCGCCGCGCGACACTATGCTGCCGAACTCGCCGAAGCCGCCCGGCCGGAGGACCATGCCGACGTCCCCGGCTTCGACGTGGTGCTCCTCGGGGTGGGCCCGGACGGCCACGTCGCCTCGCTGTTCCCCGACCAACCGGCCCTCTACGAGGAGGAACAGACGGTGGTCGCTGTCCGCGGCGCGCCGAAGCCGCCACCGATCCGGCTCTCGCTGACGTTGCCCGCGCTCAAGGCCGCTTCGGAGGTGTGGTTCGTCGTCGCCGGCGACGACAAGGCCGCAGCGGTACGGATGGCACTCTCCGGAGCCGGACAGGTGCAGGTGCCCGCCGCGGGCGCGAAGGGCCGCCAGCGCACGTTGTGGCTGCTCGACCGGGCGGCAGCTGCTCAGCTGCCGCCCGGCCTCGAACGCATCGCCTCTCCGTAGCCCGATCTGGGTCCGCCACGTCGCCATCTCGGATCACCCGCAACGGGTGATGCCGATCGGCCGGGTCCGATGCGATCTTCGTTGCGATAATGGAACCAACCTCGACCGAGGGGGTCCGATGTCCACCGTCTACGACGACAACGATGGGGCGCTGCGCGAGATGGCGCGGTTGTGGTGGCTCGGCCTGGTCGCCGGCATCCTGGCAGTGCTCTACGGCCTGTTCGTGCTGAGCCTGCGTCCAGGGTCGGTCACGTCCCTGGCGATCCTGGCCGGCATCACGTTCATCTTCGGCGGCCTGACCCAGATCCTTGCGGCGCGCCGAGCCGAAAGCTGGCAGTGGCTGTTCTACCTCGGCGCCGTGCTCGCGATCGTCGCCGGCATCGCCGCGTTCGTGTGGCCTGACCGCACGTTGTACGTGCTGGCCGTCTTCCTCGCCTGGTACCTGGTGCTGGGGGGCATCCTCACCGTGGTCGACGCCTTCCTCGGCCCGAAGCACGACTGGTGGTGGCTGCGCATCATGCTGGGCGCCCTGATGTTCATCCTCGGCGCGTGGGCCATCGGCTCTCCTGGGCGTGAGGTACTGCTCTTCGTCAATCTGATCGGCTTCTACCTGCTTGTCTACGGCTTCACCGAGATCTTCGGTGCCTTCGCAGTGCGCTCGGTGGGAAAGGCGTTAGAGGCTGACGTCACCCGGGCGCGGAACACCAGCCCGGTCGGGCCGGCCTGACCGGGCACCGTCACGACGCTCGAGGAGGATCCATGTCCGACGATTCCCGCCAAACCGGGGCCGCCGTCGCCACCGTCTTCGCCGGCTCCCTGATGCTCATGGTCGGGATCTTCCAGGCCATCCAGGGCCTGGTCGCGTTGGTCGAAGACGAGTTCTACGTCGCCGTCTCCGACTACACGTTCAAATTCGACGTCACTACGTGGGGATGGATCCACCTCATCCTCGGGGCCGTCGTGGCCCTCGCCGGCCTGTTCATCTTCTCCGGCAACGTGGCCGCCAGGGCGGTCGGCATCTTCCTCGCGGTGCTGGCCGCGATCGCCAACTTCCTCTGGATCCCGTACTACCCGATCTGGTCGATACTCATCATCGCGCTCTGCATCTTCGTGATCTGGGGGCTGGCCACGTTCGGGTTCGAGGACTAGCGCGACCCGGGACCCGGACCGGACACCACCGCAGCTGACTCACCGGCCGCCGTCGCGGACGAACGCGGCGACGGCCGGTCGATGCTCGGGCGGCGCGGGCCCTCTACTGCCGAGTAGTCGCGATCTTGTAGCGCTCCTCCGGGCTCACCATGTGGTCGAGGTCCTCGGCGGCTTCACCTGGCCGATGTCGCCGGCCGCCGCTGATCCCGCCTGCGCGATCGCGGCCGCGGCACCGAGCGTCAGGAGAAGGTTCTTCGGGTTGACGCCGGACAGGACAATCGCCGTACCCAGGGAGCGCACCGGCGTGAACGATTCGACCGACTGGACGGCGGCGATGATCGGCAAGCAGCACCTCTACAGCAGGCCGAGTTCTCGGGCACGGTCGACCGCGCTTCGGCGGTCATTGACGCCCAGCTTGCGGTATACCGCCTTGAGGTGGGTCTTGACAGTGTTGACGCTCACAACGTGAGCCTTGGCGATTTCCTCCAACGAGAGCAGCGACGGCAGGTCACGAAGGACGCTCAGCTCACGGCTGGTCAACGTGTCGCCCCACACCATCCCGTTCCCGGACCTGCGGGTATCGCCTGACCTGGCGGCGAGCACCTCGTCGACGAACGCCTCGTGCGCGCCGAACCGACCGCGGTTGCGGATCAGGCGCCTGACGACTCGCGTCGACGCGTGGGACAGGTCGCGCTTCGCATGCCGGGGGGCGGCGAGATCGAGTGCACGCGTCAGCGCCTCGTGTGCGCGCAGTGCATCGTCGTTGGCGTCGGCCTGGTGGGCCGCCAGCAACCACGCAGTAATGTCCGACGTCACCCCGTGGCAGCGAGCTTCGCCCGTGAGCACCGGTGCGAGCGTCTTGCGGACGGCGGCCTCGCGGCCGTCGTGCGCGTGCATCACCGCGCGGAACACGTGGGTGTCGCCGGACTCCCCGAGATACCGACCTGCTCGCTCCACCACGTCGGTCGCCCAGCCGAACTCGCCCACCTGCAACGCCATGTGCTGTTCCGCACCGCAGACGAAGGCCACCAATGCCGGCGACAAGCGCTTACCGTCGAGGCTGCGCCAGTGCTCCCGTAGCCTGGTCAGCGCACTCCGGCGGTCCACGCCACCGTCGAACGCGACGATCGCCGCAATCGCTCCGTTCGCGAGCTCGACCTCGGGTTCCCGGTCGCCGATCAGAGCTGTGTCGGCGAGCAGCACGTATCGGGCGGCGGTCTCGTGGTCGAGCATCTGACACGCGGCCCATGCGGCGACGACGTACGCGTCGGCCAGCTTCGGCGAGCTCGCCCATCCACGCGCCTCGGCGAAGGCGATGGCCTGCTCCGCCCACCTCCTCATGCCGAGGAAGTCGTTGAGATCGGCCGCGTTCCCCGACAGGTGGGTCAGGCAATCGAGCTCGATGTAGTCACGAGCGTGCCGGCGCGCCACGCGCAGAGCCGTCACCAGCTCCGCCTCTGCCTGGTGGTATTCGCCCAGTCCGATATACGCGATTCCACGATTCGCGGTAGCGAGCAACTCGAGGTCGGGATCGTCGTCGACCGGTGTGCTGGCCGTCGCGATGAGGTCGAGCACGGGAGCCGTCGGATCTCCGCGCAACCTCGCCTCGTACAACAGGGTCGTCGCGTGCATGACCCGGAGCCGCGTGTTGTCGTGAGTGTGGTGCACTCGTCCGAACCGGTCGAGGTGATCCCGGGCTGTCGCGAGATCGCCGTCGTCGAGAGCCAGCAGGACCGCCACCAGCCCCGGTACGGCATGCGCCCCGACGTCGCCAGGCAGGAGTCGGAGTGCGCGACGTAGGCTCCCGGTGTCGCCGGCCAGGAGCAGCCGCAGGCCGTGCCGGTCGACCAGCCGCGCGAGCTGGTCCCAGTCCCGTGCGGCAGCAGCGTGGTCCAGCGCGGGCCCGGGAAGGTCCTGCTCGTCGAGCCAGTCCGCGGTCGTGGCGTGCAGACGACGCAGAGACCGGCCGTCGCGCCGCGCAAGCTCCGCGACAAGGTAGCTTCGCAGCAGCGAGTGGTAGCGGTACCAGTCTCCGTTCTGGCCGAGTCGCTGAATCATGGCATTGGCGCGCTCCAAGCCGTCCAGCAGGATGCCAGCGTCGTCGCGGCCCGAGAGCTCGCGGGCGAGATCGACGCTGATCTGTTCGGGCACGGCGGTGGTCAGGAGGAAGTCCTCGATGTCCGGGGACATGCGCGAGAGAACCTCGGACACCAGATAGTCGGCGACCGCCCGAGCATCGCCGGCGAAGTTCGCGACGAACTCGGCCGGGTCGTCCGTCCGAGCCAGGGAGAGGGCTGCAAGACGAAGCCCTGCCACCCAGCCCTCGGTGCGTTCCATGAGGAGGCCCAGCTCGGGCTCGGCCAACCGGACATCGTGGCGGGCCAGCAACTCCTTGGTCTCGCCGCGATCGAAGGCCAACTCCGTGAACCGGATCTCGGCCGCGCGTCCCTCCATCAACAGCCGCGCCAGCGGAAGCGGAGGGTCGTGACGTGCGCCCACCATGATCCGAAGGTGCGGCGGCAGGTTGCGAAGCAGTGCTGCGAGGCTGTCCAGCGCCGGCCCAGGGTCGATCAGATGCACGTCGTCCAGGACCAGCCAGAGCGCGTCCGTAGAGAGGTTGAGCGCATCCACGAAGGCCGTCACGAAGGTTGTGTCGGTCGCCCGCACCGGCGGGCTCAGGCCACGGAGTGCGGCGGTCACGTCGCCGTGATCGGCAACCCTCGCCGTCGCGAGCAGGATGCCCGACCAGAGGACGAACGGGTCGTTGTCGTCCCCGTCGAGCGACACCCAGGCCACCGGGCGTCCAGCTCGGGTCAGCTCGGCGTAGCGCTGGGCCATGAGCATGGTCTTGCCCGAACCGGCAGGTGCCACGACCGAGGTCACCCGCACCTCGCCGTTCTCGTCGGCGGCCATGGCGTCGAGCAAGCGGGTCCGCAGGACCACGCCGTCAGTCAGGCGCGGCACCTGCAGCTTCGCTCGAGGGACCGTTGCTCGCGCCCCCGACGGAGCAGCCACCACGCGGGCACGGTATCCCACAGAGATCGTTTTCGGCTAGATCATGGAACTCCGCCCGTCTCACCCTGGCCGGGTGAGGCATTCATCACCGGCGGCACCGAAACTCGAGATGTGCGTGGCTCGAGGCAGGCTGGAGGTGTCGTCCAGGTGCGCTACGAGTTTCTCCTGCGGGGCCGGATCTCCGAGACCGTCCGAGCCGCCTTCCCCGAACTGGAGGCCGCCGAGGCCCCGACCGGTGGCACCGCCCTGTTCGGTCCGATCCGCGACAAGGCTCATCTGCGCGGCCTGCTCGCGCGGTTCGACGAGCTCGGGGTTACGGTCATCGAGATGCGTCAGCTACCGGACTGACGCGACCGTGTCGGGTAGGAGACGGCGTGACCGACGGGATCGATGCCAGGTCGCGCCCGGACCCGTCCAAGGCCGCGTCTGGTCCGGCGCCGGCGCCGGGGATGACCTGGGTTCCCGGTGGGGCGTTCACGATGGGCTCCGAACGCCATTACCCGGAAGAAGCGCCGGCCCATCGTGTGGCGGTAGACGGGTTCTGGATGGACGTCCATCCCGTGACCAACGACGAGTTCGCCGCGTTCGTCGAGGCGACGGGACACGTGACCGTCGCCGAACTGCCACCGGACGCCGCCGACTACCCGGGCGCCGACCCCTCCCTGCTCGTACCGGCGTCGGCCGTGTTCACACCGCCGAACCACCGTGTTGACCTTCGCAACGCCTACGAGTGGTGGTCACTGGTGCCCGGCAGTCAGTGGCGGCATCCTCGCGGCCCTGGCTCGTCGATTGCCGGCCTGGGCGCGCATCCGGTGACCCATGTGGCCTGGCCGGACGTCGCGGCCTACGCCGCGTGGGCGGCAAAGGCGCTTCCGATCGAGGCCGAGTGGGAGTTCGCGGCAAGGGGCGGGGGCGATGACACCGAGTACGCGTGGGGGGCCGAACTGACTCCCGGCGGAGAGCACCGGGCAAATGTCTGGCAGGGCGATTTCCCGCTGGTGAACCTCGCGGCCGACGGGTACGAGTGGACATCGCCGGTCGGCTCCTTCAAGCCCAACGGGTATGGGCTCGTGGACATGATCGGCAATGTCTGGGAGTGGACCGCCGACTGGTACTCGGCGCATCCCGCGACCGCCGGGGCCGGGCCATCGTGCTGCGGCCCGCCGCGTCCGCCGGCCAACCCCAGTGGTGGCACGCACGCCGCCAGCGTCGAAGCCGGGGCATCGATCCCCCGAAAGGTGATGAAGGGCGGCTCGTATCTGTGTGCGCCCAACTACTGCCGCCGCTACAGACCGGCAGCGCGGCTACCTCAGCCGATCGACACCTCCACCTGCCACCTCGGCTTCCGTTGTGTCGTCCGGCCGTCTGTCGCGGCAGCCGGCTGATCGCGGCGGCACCGTCTCACCCGTAGCAGGTGATGTCGTACACCGTCGAGGCTGGGAGGCTGTCAGTCGTGGTCGACGCAGCACGCGTGCCCTTGGGACTGGCCGTCCTGCTGGCCGAGCGTCTCCGGGCCGACCTGGGCGTCCGTACCCCGCCGACGGTCGGTGCGGTGGGAGCGTTCGCAATCGGTATGGGCGACGCCGCGGTGTCGGCGGCCCGTCGAGCGGCCGGAGCGGCCGCGCAACGCGCCGTGGCTCTCGGACGGCGACCTGCCTCGAGCGCGGTGTGGGCCGGCCGAATCTTCCTGGAGCAGCCTGGAGTGGCACGAGCGACGGCGCCGGTCACATGGGCCGGGTCCGCGCTGGCCCATCGAGTGGATGCGACGGTGGTACGCGGCCGGTTGGTGGCCGAGGTCGCACGCGCCGACGCGCTCGCCTTCCTGCGAGCGCAGTCGGACAGCGGTATGGCATGGGTGCGTGGCGAGGTGCTCCCAACCATCATCGATGATCTCGTCTCCGACCCGAAGGTCCGCGAGTTGGCCGTCGAGCAGGCTCATGGCGCCCTCAGCGACGCGGCACGAGAGGTGCGCCATCGAAGTGCGGGCGCCGACGCTCGACTGGAGGCGAGGGTCCACCGGCTGTTCGGAATGCTCGCTCGCCATGAGCCTTCCTCATGAGGCCTACGCCGGCCTGGTCTCCAGGCTGGTCGCCCTGGCAGTCGACATCGCGGCCGTAGCGCTTGGTGCAGCCGTCGCGGTCGGGCTTGCGGTCGGGGGATCGCAGATGATGATCCGGGAAACGCCGGGCTGGGTCGGGCCGGTCGTGGGTGTCGTCATCGGCCTGCTCCCCGTCGTCTATTTCTCCGCATCCTGGTGGATCGTCGGCCAGACGCCCGGGGGGATGGCGATGGGTATTGCAGTGCGGAACGGCGACGGCCAGCCGCTTGGCCTTCCGCGGTCGCTCCTGCGTGCCGTGTTCGGTCTCGCGTTCGCGCCGATCTGGCTTCTCGGTATGGCGCTCGTGCTCGTCGACGCCCGCCGCCGCGGCCTGATCGACCTGGCGTTCGGAACCGTCGTCGTCTACGCATCCCGGCCCAACGCTGACGACCTGGGTGTGTCCGAGCCCTAGCTGCCGCGGACCCTTCGCAGGCCTTGCAGGGCCTCTTCGAGGATGGCCGCGCCGTCGGCGTCGCTGCGCCGCTCCTTCACGTATGCCAGGTGCGTCTTGTACGGCTCGTTGCGGGGTGCCGGGGGCGGGTTCTCACGGTCGCGGCTGGCCGGCAGCCCACAGCGTGGACAGTCCCACGACTCGGGGATCGCCGCCTCCGCCGCGAAGCTCGTCGCGGTCTCGTGTCCTTGGGCGCAGTAGAACGTCACGCGTTGCCGCGGGGCGGAC
This sequence comes from Actinomycetota bacterium, assembly GCA_046727475.1. Lineage (GTDB taxonomy): Bacteria > Actinomycetota > Actinomycetes > Jiangellales > Jiangellaceae > DAIUDS01. Next base: position 24,298 of record JBKPCP010000011.1, read on the forward strand.
TCGCCGCGTTCGGCTTCGCCCATGGGGCCGGCGCCGACGCGGCTGCCGCGGATGGCATTGCCACTTGCCACGGGTGAGACTCCCTCGTAGGACGTGCGGGGCGGAACGGTCAGACAGCGGTCTTGGCGATCAGCCCGAGCCCGATGATGCTGGCCGCCCACAGGATTCCGATGGCGAGCGTGATCCGGTCGAGGTTTCGCTCGGCGATCGAGGATCCGCCGAGCGACGACGAGACTCCCCCGCCGAACATGTCGGACAGCCCGCCGCCCTTGCCCTTGTGCAGGAGGATGAGCACGATCATCAGCAGACTGGTGATGACGAGCAGCAGCGTAAATACGATCTTCACTGTGGTGAGCAGTTCCTTCCGGTCGGCCGCCTCAGCCGGCAGGCGCAGGACAAGAGTACGCGGTCACGGCGCGAATTCCCGACCCGGCGCCGTCCGATCGTACCCGGGGGGCCGGATCATCGCGGTGGATGGTCCCGGTAGCGGCAGATCACCGCGAATTCGTCGGCATCGAGGCTCGCACCGCCCACCAGGGCGCCGTCGACGTCGGGCTGCTCCATCATCGGGCCGATGTTGGTGGCCTTGACCGAGCCGCCGTACAGGACCCGTACACTGTCCGCCACGTCGGAGGTGTACAGCTCGCCGATCCGAGCACGGATAGCCGAACACACCTGCTGGGCGTCCTCGGGCGTGGCGACCTCGCCGGTGCCGATGGCCCACACCGGTTCGTAGGCGATGACGATCTGCGCCGCGTGCTCGACCGGAATCTGGCGCAGGCCCCCGTCGAGCTGGGTGAGCGTGTGTTCGACGTGACGACCTTCCCGCCGGACGTCGAGCCCTTCGCCCACGCACAGGATCGGCACCAGGCCGTGCCGGAACGCGGCCCGAACCTTGAGGTTCGCGACGGTGTCGTCCTCGTGGTGGAACTGACGCCGCTCCGAATGGGCCACGATCGTGTACGTGCAGCCCAGCTTGGCGAGCATCCCGCCGGAGATCTCGCCGGTATGTGCTCCGGCATCGTGCTGGGATACGTCCTGCGCGCCGTAGCGGATCCGCAGCTTGTCGCCATCGACCATCGTCTGGACCGAACGGATGTCGGTGAACGGTGGCAGCACGGCCACCTCGACCGCATCGAGGTCGTCGTCGGTCAGCGAGAAGGCCAGCTTCTGCACCAGCGCAATCGCTTCGAGGTGGTTGAGGTTCTCCTTCCAGTTCCCCGCCATCAGCGGCTGGCGGGTCGGAATCGCCATCTAGTCCTCCAGGACCGCGAGGCCCGGCAGCGTCTTGCCCTCGAGCAGCTCGAGGCTGGCTCCGCCACCGGTCGAGATGTGGGTGAACGCCGACTCGTCGAGCCCGAGCTGGCGAACCGCCGCAGCGGAGTCGCCGCCTCCGACCACGCTGGTGCCGTCGATCGCGGCGACTGCCTCGGCGATCTCGCGGGTACCCGTGGCGAACGGGGACAGCTCGAACACGCCCATGGGGCCGTTCCACACGACGGTCCGTGCGTCGGCGAGCTTGTCCCGGAAGACCCGCACCGTGGCGGGCCCGATGTCGAGGCCCTTCTGGTCGCCCGGTATGGCCCCGGCGGACACGACGTCGGTCGGCGCATCCTCGGTGACATCGGGTGCGACCACGATGTCGACAGGAAGCACGAGGTCGACACCGGAATGGGCGGCGCGATCGACGAAGCCGCGCACGGTGTCGACCTGGTCCTCCTCCAGCAGTGATCCGCCCACCTCGTGGCCCCGAGCCTTGAGGAACGTGAAGCACATCCCGCCGCCGACCAGCAGCCGGTCCACCTTTCCGAGCAAGTTGTCGATCACTCCGAGCTTGTCCGACACCTTCGAGCCGCCCAGGACGACGACGTACGGTCGGTCCGGCTCGTCCAGCACCTTCGCGAAGGCACGCACCTCGGCCAGCACGAGATCGCCGGCGGCGTGCGGTAGCCGCTGGGCGACGTCGTAGACACTGGCCTGCTTGCGGTGGACGACACCGAATCCGTCGGACACGAAGACGTCGGCCAGCGCAGCGAGCTCGTCGGCGAACTCACCGCGCTCGGCGTCGTCCTTGGACGCTTCCCGCGGGTCGAACCGCAGGTTCTCCAGCAGCGCGACCCCTCCTGCCGGCAGCGCCTTGACAGTTGCCGTCGCGCTAGGCCCCACGGTGTCCTCGGCGAACCTGACCTCGCGATCGGGGATGAGCTCGGCCAGCCGGGCACACACCGGACGCAGGGAGTACTGCGGATCGGGCTTGCCCTCCGGACGGCCCAGGTGCGCCGTCACGACCACCCTAGCGCCGGCATCGGCCAACCGGATGATCGTCGGAACGCTCGCGCGGATCCGGCCGTCGTCGGCGACCTGGCCGTCCTCCAGTGGAACGTTCAGGTCCGAGCGGAGCAGGACCCGTTTGCCGCGCAGGTCACCCAGGTCGTCGATCGTCCGCATCGGTCAGAGCGAGGCGCCGACGTGGCGGACCAGGTCGATCATGCGATTCGAGAAGCCCCACTCGTTGTCGTACCAGCCGACGACCTTGACCTGGTCGCCGATGGTCCGGGTGAGACCGGCGTCGAAGATGCACGACGACGGGTCGGTGACGATGTCGGTCGAGACGATCGGGTCCTCGGTGTAGGTGAGGTAGCCCTTGAGCGAGCCGTCGGCGGCAGCCTTCATCGCGGCATTGACCTCGTCGACACTCACCTCGCGGCTGACCGTGGCGGTGAGGTCGGTGGCCGAGCCGGTCGGCGTCGGAACCCGAAGGGCGAAGCCGTCGAGCTTGCCCTTGAGCTCGGGCAGCACCAGGCCGATCGCCTTTGCGGCACCGGTGCTCGTCGGCACGATGTTGAGTGCGGCCGCACGGGCCCGCCGCAGGTCCCTGTGTGGGCCGTCCTGGAGGTTCTGGTCGGCCGTGTATGCGTGGATCGTCGTCATCAGCCCACGCTGGATGCCGAACGCGTCGTTGATCGCCTTGGCGAGCGGCGCCAGGCAGTTCGTCGTGCACGACGCGTTCGAGATGATGGTGTGCGCCGCAGGGTCGTAGGTCTCGTGATTGACGCCCATCACGACGGTGACGTCTTCGTTCTTCGCGGGCGCCGAGATGATCACCTTCTTGGCGCCGGCGTCGATGTGGGCCCTGGCCTTGGTCGCGTCGGTGAAGAACCCGGTCGACTCGATGACGATGTCGGCACCGAGGTCCTTCCAGGGCAGCTTCGCCGGGTCGCGCTCTTCCAGCGACTTGAAGCTCTTGCCGGCCACGGTGATCTCGTCGCCGGCATAGCTCACCTCGGCGGGCAGCCGGCCGAGGATCGAGTCGTACTTGAACAGGTGGGCCAGGCTCTTGTTGTCGGTGAGGTCGTTGACGGCGACCAGCTCGATGTCGTCGGCGCTCTGGGCGAGCACCGCACGGTAGAAGTTCCGGCCGATTCGCCCGAAGCCGTTGATGCCTACACGAATGGTCATGTGTCCCGACCCTAGGGCATGCTCGCCCGGCCTGTGTCCGTCAGGGTGCGTGCCCTGCGTTGCCGTCGCGCAGGAACGTCACGGCTCGTCGTCCAGGCGGCGGACGTCGTCGCTGGTGAGCATGCGGCCAAGGCGCACGACCCGTAGACCCGTGCGGGGGTCGGTTCCGACGTCGGCGCCATCACCGGCCTGAGCGTCGTGCGCACTGCAGCCGTGACGCACGGACGCTCACGGGACGAGCATGTCCGGCGTCAGGTTCGCGTCCGTCCCCGGGATGCCGTTCTCGGCCGCCTTGCGGTCGGCCATGGCCAGCAGGCGCCGGATCCGACCCGCGACGGCGTCCTTGGTCATGGGTGGATCGGAAAGCTGGCCGAGCTCCTCCAGGCTTGCCTGCTTGTGCTCGAGGCGCAGCAGGCCCGCCACCCGTAGGTGCTCGGGCACGTCGTCGGCCAGGATCTCCAGTGCTCGCTCGACCCGAGCTCCGGCCGCCACCGCGGCCCGCGCCGAGCGCCGGAGGTTGGCGTCGTCGAAGTTCGCCAGCCGGTTCGCCGTGGCGCGGACCTCGCGCCGCATCCGCCGCTCCTCCCAGGCGAGGACGCTGTCGTGGGCGCCGAGTCTGGTCAGAAGCGCACCGATCGCATCGCCGTCGCGCACGACGACGCGGTCAATGCCGCGGACGTCGCGAGCCTTGGCCTGGATGCCGATCCGGCGGGCGGCGCCGACCAGTGCGAGCGCGGCCTCGGGCCCGGGACACGTCACCTCGATCGCGGACGACCGGCCGGGTTCGGTGAGCGACCCATGGGCCAGGAAGGCACCACGCCACGCGGCCTCGGCATCGCAGGTCGAGCCGGAGACGACCTGCGGCGGAAGACCGCGGACCGGTCGGCCGCTTCCGTCGATGAGCCCGGTCTGACGGGCCAGCGTCTCGCCGTCGTGGACCACCCGGACGACGTACCGGCTGCCCTTGCGCAGGCCACCGGCCGACACCACGGCGATGTCGCTCTCGTGTCCGTAGACCTCGGCGATGTCACGCCGGAGCCGACGCGCCGCCGCACCCGTGTCCAGCTCCGCTTCGATGACGATCTTGCCGCTGACGATGTGCAGGCCACCGCCGAAACGCAGCAACGCGGACACCTCGGCCTTACGGCAACACTGCTTGGTGACCTCGAGGCGGGCCAACTCGTCCTTGACGGAAGCGGTCATCGCCATGGAGGGATCCTGCCACGACCGAAGGTGTCGGCGTACGCATGCGCGAGACGCTCGGGGTCGTGACGGGGTGTCCCATCCCCGATTGCGACGTCGGTCACGGTGACCTCGGCGCCGAAGTCGGAAGCCACCCGGCGCAGCATCACCTCGTCGGGAACAGAGCCTCGGTCGGCGATCACGGCGTCTAGCCGCATGTCCGGCGCATAAGCACCGAGGACCTCCAGATGCATCTCCGGGGTGAACCCTTCGGTCTCGCCGCCCTCCGCCGACAGGTTCAGCGTGACCATCCGGCGGGCAGACGTCTCGACCAGGGCACACCGCAGCTCCGGCACCAGCAGATGCGGGATGACGCTGCTGAACCACGACCCTGGCCCGAGTACGACCCAGTCGGCCTCGGCGATCGCGTCCACCGCCTCCGGACAGGCCGGAGGATCGCTGGGCACGAGCTCCACCGCGACCACCGTGCCCGCCACCGTCGCGACGGCGTTCTGACCCACGACGGTCGTGATCTCGCGGGCCTGGCCGAGACTGACGCCGAGCTCGGCGACCTGCGCCTGGATGTCCAGCGGGGTCGACGACATCGGCAGCACCCGCCCCTGCGCGCCCAGCAACCGGCCGACCCAGTCCAGGCCTTCGACGTGCCCGCCCAACAGCTCCCACAGCGCGACGATCAGCAGGTTGCCCGCCGCGTGGTTGTGCAGCTCGCCACTGCTGGAGAACCGGTGCTGCAGCACGCGCGCCCACGTCCGGCCCCAGTCGTCGTCGCCGCACAGCGCGGCCAACGCCATCCGCAGGTCGCCGGGCGGTAGCACCCCGAGCTCCTGCCGCAGCCGGCCGCTCGAGCCGCCGTCATCGGCGACAGTTACGACGGCGGTGAGGCGACCGCTGACCCGGCGCAGTGCGGAGAGTGAGGCGGCCAGGCCATGACCGCCGCCGAGCGCGACGACCTTGGGACCCGCGAGGCGCGGAGCGGTCACCGGCGCTGTCACTCCCGGCCGAGGTCGCGATGGACGACCAGCGTCTCGATCCCGTGCTGGCGTAGAAGGTCGGCGAGTGCCTCGGACATCGCGACGCTGCGGTGCTTGCCGCCGGTGCAGCCGATGCCGACGGTGACGAACCGCTTGCCCTCGCGAAGGTAACCGTCGGATGCCATCAAGATCAGTTCCGCGTACCGGTCCAGGAACTCCGGGGCACCGGGCTGCCCCAGGACGTACTCCCTCACGTCGGCATCGCGTCCCGTCTGCGGGCGCAGCTCCGGCACCCAGTGCGGGTTGGGCAGGAATCGCATGTCCGCGACGATGTCGGCGTCGACCGGTAGGCCGTACTTGTAGCCGAACGACACGACGATGGCCCGCAGCCCGAGCTCCTCTCCGGCGAACGCGGTCCGGATCCGGCTGGCCAATTCGTGGACGTTCAGCAGCGAGGTGTCGATGACCAGGTCGGCGCCGGCTCGGAGCTCGGCGAGCTCCTCGCGCTCCCGCGTGATGCCGCCCAGTACCCGGCCGTCCCCCTGCAGCGGGTGCGGACGCCGAGCCGACTCGAACCGCCGCACCAGGGACTCGTCGCTGGCCTCCAGGAACAGGACCTGCGGGCGTACGCCACGTGATGCCAGTTCATCGAGCGCACCCCGCAGCTCACCGAAGAAGACACCGCCGCGGACGTCGGCCACGACGGCGATACGCCGGTGGTCTGTGCGGGCCGTAACCGTGTCGACCAGCTCCATCAGCAGCGATGGGGGCAGGTTGTCGACGACGAACCAGCCAAGGTCGTCCAGCGACGCCGTCGCGGCGGTCTTCCCGGCGCCGGACATGCCGGTGACCAGCAACAACTCGGTCGGCTCACTCATGGTCCCCCCTGGTCGCTCGGCTCCGGGTCGAGGATCTCACCCGTGGCCATGTTGACGGCGGACGCCGGGCGCCGCTGGGCCACTGCCTCGGCGACGGCCTGTGCGGTCTGTCGGCCGATCCCAGGCACTGCGGCGATCTCGTCGACATCCGCCGTACGCAGCCGCCTGAGTGAGCCGAACCGGGCGAGGAGCGCCCGGCGCCGGGCCGGACCCAGCCCGGCTATGCCATCCAGCAGGCTGTCGACCATGGAGCGGGAGCGTCGCTGCCGATGGAACGCGATCGCGAACCGGTGTGCTTCATCCCTGACCCGCTGCAGGAGATAGAGCCCTTCGCTGGTCCGCGGGAGTATCACCGGGTCGTCGGAGCCGTCGACGAAGACCTCCTCCAGCCGCTTGGCCAGGCCGACCACCGGAATGTCCGAGACCCCCGCCTCATCCATCGCCAACCGGGCGGCATCGACCTGCGGCTTTCCGCCGTCCACGACGACCAGGCCCGGTGCATACGCGAACTTCCGCGGCCGCCCGGTGTCGGGGTCGAGCGGCTGCGCGGCGGCGTCCGGATCGCGCTCGTCGGTCAACCGCTTGAACCGGCGGCCCAGCACCTCGCGGATGGCGGCGAGGTCGTCGAAGCCCTGATGACCGCGGACCGCGAAGCGTCGGTACTCCGACTTGCGCGGCAGCCCGTCCTCGAAGACGACCATCGACGCGACGACGTCGGTCCCCTGCAGGTTGGAGACGTCGTAGCACTCGATCCGCAGTGGCGCCTCGTCCAACTCCAGCGCACGCTGGATCTCCTCCAGCGCACGGCTACGGGTCGTGAGATCGCTCGCCCGCTTGGTCTTGTGCAACGCCAGCGCCTGCTCGGCGTTCCGGGTCACCGTGCCGAGGAGGGCGCGCTTGTCGCCTCGCTGTGGGACACGCAGGTCGATCCGGCCGCCCCGGAGCTCCTCCAGCAGCTCGTGCAGCGCGCGGGTCTCGTCCCGATCGTCCGGGAGCGCGGGCACCAGGATCTCGCGTGGGACGGCCTCGGCGCCGTTCTCGCCGTAGAGCTGGAGAAGGAACCTCTCGACCAGCTCACCGGTGGGTGCGTCGTCGGCCTTGTCGGCAACCCATCCGCGCTGGCCGCGGACCCGGCCGCCACGCACGTAGAAGATGTGGACCGCCACCTCGAGCGGGTCCTCGGCCAGCGCGATGACGTCGGCGTCGGTCGCATCGCCGAGGACCACGGCGTTCTGCTCCATCGCGCGTTGCAAGGCCGCGATGTCGTCGCGGAGCCGGGCGGCCCGCTCATAGTCCTGCTCCTTCGCGGCGGCTCGCATGTCGCGCTCGAGCCGGCGGACGTACCTGGTCGTCTGGCCCTCGAGAAAGGCGACCAGATCATCGACGATCGCCCGGTGCTCCTCGGCCGTGACCCGCCCGACACACGGTGCCGAGCATTTGCCGATGTAACCGAGCAGGCAGGGCCGGCCTACCTGCGAAGCCCGCCGGAACACACCCTTCGAGCAACTCCGCACCGGAAAGACCCGCAGCAACTGGTCGAGCGACTCGCGGATCGCCCAGGCGTGGGCATAGGGCCCGAAATAGCGCACGCCCCGCTTCTTGGCACCGCGCATGACCAGGGCGCGCGGAAACTCCTCGTCCAGCGTGACGGCGAGGTAGGGGTATGACTTGTCGTCGCGGTACCGCACGTTGAAGCGCGGATCGAACTCCTTGATCCACGAATACTCGAGCTGGAGCGCTTCGACCTCTGTCCGGACGACGGTCCACTCGACCTTCGCGGACGTCGTGACCATCGCGAGCGTCCGTGGATGGAGGGCGGACAGGTCGTGGAAGTACGAGTTCAGCCGGGACCGCAGGCTCTTCGCCTTCCCGACGTAGACGACGCGACCTGCGGCGTCGCTGAACCGGTAGACGCCCGGTTCGTCGGGAACCGACCCGGGCGCGGGACGGTAGGTCGACGGGTCCGGCACAACTCCTCAGCCTAGTTCGCGCATCAGACGCGTCAGACGCCTTACGGCCGTCCGCGCGAGAGTGAGGTTCTGTACCGGACCTGGTGGCCTCAGCCCAGCAGGATCTGGTCTCCCTCGACCGTGACGGCGACTTCGGCCAGTGGCGCGGGCGCGGGGCCACGCGAGACCGAGCCGTCGGCGGCCGAGTACTGGCTACCGTGGCACGGGCAGGAGATGACACCGCCCTCGACCCGCGATACCTCACAGCCCTGATGCGTGCAGATGCTGGTGAACGCCTTGAATTCGCCGGCGCTCGGTTGGGTGAGGACGACCTGCTCGGCCGACACGACCAGCCCACCGCCCACCGGGATATCGGCAGTGGCAGCCAGCGGCGTTCCGCCACTGCTGGTCTCGGACGGCGCCGCGCTCGGTGGTTGTGCCGGCGACCCGGCCGGCGTGCTCGGACTCGCCTCGGGCGAGGCCGTGTCGGTGCCGGCGCCGGGGTCGTCACTGCCGCCGCAGGCGGCCAGGACGCCGGCGACACCGACGGCGCCGGCACCCAGCAGCACCACCCGGCGCCCGAGCTCCGTTGGTACCGCGGGCGCGATCTTGCTCGACGGGTCCCGCTCGGTCATCGCGATCCTCTCGTCCGCTCTGCCAGTCGTAATTGGCACGGCCGGTGGACCAGTTCGGTTCAGACGGCCGGTGGACCAGTTCGGTTCAGACGGCCGCAGGTCGCAGACTCGGCGCCCGCCTGCCCAGCACCCGGCAGAGGAACACGCCGGTGTGGCTTTCGGGCACGTCGGCGACCTCCTCGGGCGTGCCGGTGGCGATCACGGCGCCGCCGCCCGTGCCGCCTTCGGGGCCCATGTCGATCACCCAGTCGGCGGTCTTGATCACGTCGAGGTTGTGCTCGATGACGATGACCGTGTTGCCCTTGTCGACCAGCCCCTGCAGCACGCCGATGAGCTTTCTGATGTCCTCGAAGTGCAAGCCTGTGGTCGGTTCGTCGAGAACGTAGACGGTGCGGCCGGTCGCACGTTTCTGCAGCTCGGAGGCGAGCTTGACCCGTTGCGCCTCTCCGCCGGACAGGGTCGGCGCCGGCTGGCCCAGCCGGACGTAGCCCAGGCCCACCTCGACCAGCGTGCGCAGGTGCCGGGCGATCCGCTCGACCGGCGCGAAGAAGTCCAGCGCCTCCTCGATCGGCATCTCCAGCACCTCGGAAATCGTCCGCCCCTTGTAGTGAACCTCCAGCGTCTCGCGGTTGTACCGGGCCCCGTGGCACACCTCGCACGGGACGTAGACGTCGGGCAGGAAGTTCATCTCGATCTTGATCGTGCCGTCGCCCCCACAGTTCTCGCAGCGCCCACCCTTGACGTTGAAGGAGAACCGGCCCGGCTGGTAGCCGCGGATCTTCGCCTCCTGGGTGTCGGCGAAAAGCCTGCGGATGCTGTCGAACACCCCCGTGTAGGTGGCCGGGTTGCTGCGCGGTGTGCGCCCGATCGGGGACTGGTCGACGTGAACGACCTTGTCGACCTTGTCGGTGCCCTCGATCCGGCGATGCCGGCCCGGCACCGTGCGGGCCGAGTAGAGGTGCTTGGCCAGCGCGTTGTAAAGGATGTCGTTGACCAGAGTCGACTTGCCGGAGCCGCTCACGCCGGTGACTCCGATGAAGCAGCCCAGCGGGAAGCTCACGGTGACGTCGCGCAGGTTGTGCTGGCGCGCTCCCACGACGGTCAGCTCGTGATCGGAATCCGGCTTGCGCCGTTCGGTCGGCAGCGCGATGCTGCGCCGACCGGACAGGTACGCCCCAGTGACCGAGCCCGGGTGGCGCAGGAGGTCGTCGACACTGCCGGAGACGACGATCTGGCCACCGTGCTCGCCCGCGCCGGGCCCGATGTCGACGACCCAGTCGGCGACCCGGATCGTCTCCTCGTCGTGCTCGACGACGATGAGGGTGTTCCCGAGGTCGCGCAGCCGAACCAGTGTCTCGATCAGCCGGCGGTTGTCGCGCTGGTGCAGGCCGATCGACGGTTCGTCGAGGACGTAGAGCACGCCGACCAACCCGGAACCGATCTGGGTGGCGAGCCGAATCCGCTGCGCTTCGCCGCCGGCCAGCGTGCCAGAGGACCGGTCCAGGGTCAGGTAGTCGAGGCCGACGTCGACCAGGAACCGCAGCCGCTCGTTGATCTCCTTGAGAACCCGCTCGGCAATCTGCCGTTCCCGGTCGGTGAGTGAAAGCTCGCGGAGGAACACGGCGCAGTCGCCGATGGGCATCGCAGCCAACTGGGCGATGCTCTTGCCGGCGAAGGTAACCGCCAGGCTCACAGGTTTGAGCCGCGCGCCGCCGCACGCGGCGCACGGGACCTCGCGCATGAAGCCCTCGAACCGTTCGCGGCTGGTGTCGGACTCGGCCTCTGCGTGACGCCGCTGCACCCAGGGGATCACGCCCTCGTACGTCGTGTAGTACGACCGCTCGCGCCCGTACCGGTTGCGGTACCGGACGTGGACCTGGCCGTCATACCCATGGACCAGCGCCGTGCGAGCCTTCGCGGGTAGCCGCTCGAAGGGCAGGTCGGTACGGAAGCCGATGGTCTCGGCCAGCGCCTCCACGATGCGGCCGAAGTACTCCGAGCTCTGACCGCCCGACCACGGAGCCAGCGCGCCCTGGTCGAGGCTCCGGCTCGGGTCGGGCACGACCAGCTCGGGGTCGACCTCCATCGTGGTGCCGATCCCGGTGCAGGCCGGACACGCGCCGAACGGCGAGTTGAACGAGAACGACCGTGGCTCGAGCTCCTCGAAGGAGAGGTCGTCGTAGGGACAGTACAAGTGCTCGGAGAAGACCCGCTCACGGTGCGGGTCGTCGTCTGGAAGGTCGACGAACTCCAGCGTCACCAGCCCACCGGAGAGGCGCAGCGCCGTCTCGACCGAGTCGGTCAGCCGCCGCTTCGCCGTGTCCTTGACAGTGAGGCGGTCCACCACCACCTCGATCGTGTGCTTCTCCTGCTTCTTCAGCCTCGGCGGATCGGTCAGTTGGTGGACGATGCCGTCGACCCGGGCGCGCGAGTAACCCTGGGTCTGCAGGGTCCGGAACAGGTCGCCGTACTCGCCCTTGCGAGCCCGGACGACGGGCGCCAGCACCTGGAACCGCGAGCCCTCGTCGAGCTCCAGGACCCGGTCGACGATCGACTGGGGCGTCTGCCGGCCGATGGGCCGGCCACACTCGGGGCAATGCGGCCGCCCGGCCCGGGCGTAGAGGAGCCTCAGGTAGTCGTAGACCTCGGTGATCGTGCCGACCGTGGACCGGGGGTTGCGCGACGTGGACTTCTGGTCGATCGAGACCGCCGGCGAGAGCCCTTCGATGAAGTCGACATCGGGCTTGTCCATCTGGCCGAGGAACTGACGAGCGTACGCGGACAGCGACTCGACGTAGCGGCGCTGGCCCTCGGCGAAGATCGTGTCGAAGGCCAGGCTCGACTTGCCCGAGCCCGACAACCCCGTGAACACGATGATCGCGTCACGGGGCAGGTCGAGGGAGACGTCTTTGAGGTTGTGCTCGCGGGCGCCGCGGATGACGAGTTGGTCCACCACGGCGCCCAGGTTATGTGGCGGTGCCGACAATCTCCGAACGCAGCCGCTGCCCCGCCACCGTCGAGCTCGCTCTAGTCGTGGTCCGGCCCGTCGTCGTGACCGCCGCGGCCACTGCCGCTGCCGTCCTCATCGTCGTCATCGCCGCTGCCGGGGCCGCTGTTGTCGTCGTCCTCGTCGTCGTCGTCGTCGCCCAGCTCGAGCTTCACGACCTCGCCGGTCACGGCGTGGACCTCGACCTCGTCGTCGCCGACGAACTCGACGTCCCAGATCTGGCGACCGTCCTCGAACTTGAGGTCAAGCTCCTCGACGGTCGGTGACGACCCGCCGCCCATCACCGCCCGGCGGGCGATCTCGACGGCTTCCGCCGAGGAGATGATGTCGCCGGATCCTTCCGGCACGGCCTCAGGTGTGCCGGTGGTGTGCGGTGTCGCGATACCTCGGGACGGGTCACTGGGACTCGCCGCGGGTGTGCTCGGCGATGCCGTCGGGCTCGACGACACCGTGCTCGCGGAACTGGGCTCGCCGGACGGATCGCCCCCCGCCACGGCCACCACGGCCGAGCAGCCGACCACGAGTGCTCCGGCAACTCCGGCTGCTGTCAGCCACTTCGATGCAGACATGGCATTCTCCTCGCTTCCGATGCCCGTTCGGGCACCACACCTCGGAGACTGCCGAGGCACGCCCTAGCGGCGCGCTACACGAGCGTTAAGGGGCGGCAAAGGCCGGCCGCAACCCGTGGCCGAGTCCGGTCAGCCGGCCGAGGCAGGCGACGCCGGGCCGAGCTCGACGGTGACTTCTGCGCCGCCCAGATCCGACGTGCCGATCGAGAGCCTGCCGCCGGAGCTCTCCGCGGCTCGCCGCGCGATGTCCATACCCAGGCCGGTCGACGCCGTGCGACTGGACCCGCGGTCGACCACGTCCGCCGCCGCGAAGCCTTCGCCACCGTCGGCGACGACGAGGATCGCGCCGCCGACGGTGCGACCTGCCAGGCGCACGGCGAGCGGCGAGCCGTCCGGCGTATGCGCGAAGACGTTGCCGAGCAGCGCATCGACGCAAGCGGCGAGGTCGGCCGCCGTCGCCCGCACCATCAGCGGGCCGGCGGCGAGCGACGTCGAGAGCTCCCGGTCGGTGTCCTCGGCGAGCACCGACCAGAACCGGACGCGCTCGGACACGACCTCGACGGCGTCGCAGGCTCCGTCGCCGACGCCGGAGAAGCCGCGGGACCGCGCGTCGTTGATCACCTGGGTGACGGCTCTCTCGAGTGCGTCGACGCTGTCGCCGATCCGCCGCGCCTGTTCCGGGTCGGGCAGCGCATCCGCCTCCAGACGAAGTGCCGTCAACGGCGTGCGTAACCGGTGCGAGAGGTCCGCGACCGTCTCGCGTTCCTCGCGCAGCATGGCGGTGATCTGCCCGGCCAGGTGGTTGAGGCCGGTGGCGACCGAGCGGATCTCCGGCGGCCCGCCCGGCTCCGCCCTGGCGTCGAGCTCACCCGCAGCGAGCCGGTGTGACACCCGGGAAGCCTCCACGACGGGTCCGACCAGGCCGCGCGCCAAGCGATCGGCGACGACCACGCCCAGGACCACCAGGCCACCACCCAGCGCGCCGAGCACAAGCCACGTTCGTGCCACGCCGCTGCCGAGCTCCGTCGCCGGGACGAACGTGCGAATCGCCGCGGTGCCTCGGTCGGGAAGGCCGACGGAGACGACCACCTCGCGACCGCCGTCAGCCTCGGCGGTCAGCGTCCGGCCCTCCCGGAGGGCGAGCACCACGGCGTCCGACCGCTCCGCCGGCGTTCCCGCACTGGTGCCGTCCAGATAGAACACCGTGAACGGATGCCCGCTGTCGGCCTGGGCGAGGTCCAGCGCGCGCCCCACCGCCTCGTCGTTCCCGGGTGTGGCGACGATAGGGGCCAAGGCGGCCGCACTGATGCTCGCCGCCGACACGGCGCGCTCGGCGGTCGCCGACCTGACCAGCACTGCGAGCGGAACCAAGAAGGCGACCAGGACGAGCGAGGTCGTCGCGGCCACCAGCAGCGCGAGCGACCGCCTCATCGGCCCGACCGCCGAACCCCGGATCCGCTCATGCCGTCGGTGGGCTGAGCTTGACCCCGACGCCGCGAACGGTGTGCAGGAACCTCGGCTGCTGGGCCGTCTCGCCGAGCTTGCGCCGCAGCCAGGACAGATGGACGTCGACAGTCTTGTCGGCGCCGCCGTAGGGTGCCTGCCACACCTCGGTGGACAGTTCGCGCTTACTGATCACCTGCCCGGCCCGGGCCGCGAGGTAGAGGAGCAGGTCGAACTCGCGTGGAGTCAGCTCCAACGGCACGCCGTCGAGGAGTGCCTCCCGCGAACGCGGGTCGATCTGCAGTCCGCCGACGACGACGGACGGGTCGTCGTCCGGACTGCCGCCCGCCCTGCGCAGCACGGCGCCGATCCGCGCCTGCAGCTGGACCGCGCTGAACGGCTTTACCAGATAGTCGTCCGCGCCGGCCTCCAACGCGGCGACGATCTCGGGGTCTCCGTCGCGAGCCGTCGCCACGATCACGGGGACATCGGTGACGGCCCGAAGCATGGACAGGACCTTTCGGCCATCGAGATCGGGAAGTCCCAGGTCGAGGACGACCAGGTCGGGCCGCTCCTGCACGGCGATCTGGAGCCCTTGACCGCCCGTCGAGGCCGACGACACCGCGTGCCCCTGTTCGCCGAGGGCACGGATCAACGCCGCGCGGATCGTCGCGTCGTCCTCGATCAGGAGCAGGTGGACCACGGTCGAACGGTATCCGAGCAGGTATTCGCCGGTGCCGCACCACGGCGGACCTTACGACGGCCTTAGCCTGCCGTTATGAGTGGGACCGGAATGCTCGACCCATGAGCGAACGACCGCCACGATTGCCGCGTGGCCTTCTGGTCGCGGCCGGCTGGATCGGAGCAGCAGTCATCGCCGCGGCCGTTACCCTTGCCGCCGTGCCATCGATCGGGTCGGGGATATTCGGCGACTCCACCCGCACGCTGGACCAGTCCGAGATCGCGGCGGCGCTGGCGTCCTCCCCGGCGGCGAGCGGGCAGCAGGCGTCGCCGCCGACCGGGTCCCCCTCGGCGACCGGCTCCCCTGCGTCGGACCCACCGGTCGCCTCGGCTACGCAGGCCTTCGACAGCGCCGGTGGCAGCGTCGTCGCCCGATGCAACGGCCGAGACGCCCAGGTCGTGACCTGGACGGCCGCCCAAGGCTTCCGGGTCCAGGCAGAGAACCAGCAAGGTCATGACGTCGAGATCGAGTTCGAGTCCGACGAGCGGGACGTCAAGGTGAAGATCACATGTGTCGACGGCGTGCCCACGGCAGAGGTGGACGAGGACGAGGACGACTGACGCGAATCGCTTGACGCCGCCTTTAACGTCGACATCGTGCAGGACCCACACGGCGCGCAGCCGAGCGAGGCCGAGCCGGCCGGCGTCGGTCCGGTCTCCGCAGCGACGGCACGGATCCTGCGGACCGCCGCCGAGTTCGACGAGGCCTCCTTGCGCCGACCCAGCCGGTGCGCCGGCTGGTCTCGCGCGCACGTCCTGAGCCACGTCGCCCGCAACGCCGACGCGCTGACCAACCTGCTCACCTGGGCCAGTACCGGCCGCGAGACTCCGATGTACGCCAGTTGGGAATCCCGCGAGGAGGACATCGAGGCGGGTTCCGCCCGAGGACCGGAAGAGATCATGGAGGACCTGCGCGCGTCGTCGTACCGGTTCTCGGCGGCCGTCGCATCGGTCCCGGACGAGGCGTGGGAGCGGCAGGTCCGGATGGGGCCGGGGGGCAGCGGCCGGGTGATCCCGGGCCGCCGCGTCCTGTGGGAACGGCTCAAGGAGGTCGAGATCCACCACGTCGACCTCGACGCCGGCTACTCACCGGCCGACTGGGCCCCTTGGTTCGTCTCCCGGACGCTGGCCGAGACTGTGCAGATGTTCGGCCGCCGCGTGGACGCGCCCGGGCTGACCCTCGTCATCGACGGATCGACCGAGCGGGTCGGATCCGGTGGTGAGGTCACGGTCACCGGTACCGCCGCACCCATGTTGGGCTGGCTTGTCGGGCGCTCCGCCGGAGAGGGCCTGCAGGTCGAGCCGCCCGGACCCCTTCCCACACTTCCGCCGTGGGCGTGATGGGCACGTACCACGGCAAGGTCGTACCCGGCGGCCCGCCGGCCGTGCGGGAGCTGACCCGCCTGATCGTGACCAAGGCATCGGTCGGGCCGGCCGACAACAACGTGTACGTCCTGCGGTGCCGTGACACCGGCGAGGAGCTCGTCATCGACGCCGCTGCGGAGCCCGAACGGATTCTCGAGCTCTGCGGAGAAGGTCCGCTCGCCCGCGTCGTCACGACCCACCGGCACGCCGACCACTGGCAGGCGCTCGACGAGGTCGTCTCGCAGACCGGGGCGGCAACCGTCGCCCACGCCGAGGACGCGCCCGCGATACCCGTGCCGACGTCCGAACTGGTTCGCGATGGGGACACGGTGCGCGTCGGTGCCAGCGAGTTGGAGGTCGTCCACCTGGTCGGCCATACCCCGGGCAGCATCGCCCTTCTCTACGACGACCCGGCCGGCTCGCCCCACCTGTGGACCGGCGACAGCCTCTTCCCCGGCGGGATCGGTAGCACGCACGGCTCCAGGGACGACTTCGAGCGACTGTTCGCGGACGTGTCCACGAAGCTGTTCGACCGCCTTCCGGACGAGACCTGGGTCTATCCGGGGCACGGCAACGACACAACCCTCGGCACCGAGCGCCCGCACCTGTCGGAGTGGCACGACCGCGGGTGGTGACCAGTCGCGGCCTAGCTCAGGCGTCGGGACCGGCCGGGCGTTCGGGTACCGCGATCCGGCGGGCACGGCGGTCGTCGCGGCGGGTCTTGGCGAGGCTCAGGACAGTGGTGATCACCAGGGTCGCGACGATCACTGTGAGCGAGAGCCAGATCGGCACCTCTGGCACGTTCTCGAAGGGCTCACCACCGTTGACGAACGGCAGGTTGTTCTCGTGCAGAGCGGTCAGAACCAGCTTGATACCGATGAACCCCAGGATCACCGCGAGTCCGGCGGAGAGGTAGACCAGCCGTTCCAGCAGGCCGCCGAGCAGGAAGTACAGCTGTCGTAGGCCCATCAGCGCGAATATGTTCGCGGTGAAGACGATGAACGCCTCCTGGGTCAGGCCGAAGATCGCCGGGATCGAGTCGACCGCAAAGAGGATGTCGGCCGACGCGATCGAGATGAAGACGATCACCATTGGCGTGAAGAGCTTCTTGCCGTCGACCACCGTGCGCAGCCGGACGCCGTCGTAGGTCTTGCTCAACGGCAGGAGCCGCTGTGCCTGCCGGATGATCGCGTTCTCGTACTCGTCGTCGTGCTCCTCGTAGTGCACCTGTTGATCGGCCAACCGGACGGCCGTGTAGACCAGGAACAGCCCGAACAGGTAGAAGACCCAGGAGAACTGGTTGATCGCCACCGCGCCGACCAGGATGAAGACACCACGCAGGACGATCGCGAGCAGGATGCCGAACAGCAGCACCGATTGCTGGAAGCGCCGAGGCACCCTGAACTGCGCCATGATGATCACGAAAATGAACAGGTTGTCGACCGAGAGGCTGTACTCGGTCAGCCAGCCCGCGTAGAACTCGCCCGCCGCCTGCCCGCTGCTCACGGCGAACAGGACCAACCCGAAGACCACGGCCAGCGACACGTAGAACGTCACCCACAGCGTCGCCTCCCGCATTGAGGGCTCGTGCGGGCTGCGGATGACGACCAGGAGGTCGGCCGCCAACAGCGCCGTGAGGAATACGAACGTGCCGATCTCGAACCAGACGGGCAGTTCCAACACGGGCTGAGGTCCCCTCTCCGGTCGCTACGGCGCACTGCAGGCACAACGCACCGACCAGAGGTCTCTCCCACCCGTGTGTATCGGGCCGGCGGCACCGGGCACTCGAGTAGAGCAACCGTGTTGACGACGCCGCCGCGAAGGAATACTCCCCTCCACGCATTGCCGATTCTCTCACGCCAGCGCCCCGCAACGGCGTTTGTGTCCACAGGGTGACTAGCCGTTGAGGAAATCCCGGCAGAAACGTGGCGGACGGCCGGCTACGGGGTGAACGACGGGCGGAGCCGCTTGGGCAGCTTGGCCACCACCATCGCGTACGACTCGTCGACCGCCTGGTAGATCTCCTCGTCGGGGATGGCGCCGCCGATCGCGAGTGTGTTCCAGCCGGATCGCCCGATGTAAGCCATGACGACGACGTCGTCGGGATACCGGGCCAGCCATTCGTCGGCCTCGTCGCGATTGCGGCCGCACTTGACGCCGACGGACTCGCCGGACCCGACGAACGCGAAGATCTTCTCACCGACCTTGGCGACGACGTCGCCCTCCCACGGCTCGTCCTGCCAGGCGCCGGGCTTGGCCAGGCAGTAGGCGAGGAGCTCGTCGGAGGTCATCGGGCGACACCCGCCTCGTGCATGCCGCGGAGCTCCTTCTTCAGCTCCGAGATCTCGTCGCGCAGCCGGGCCGCCAGCTCGAACATAAGATCACCCGCGGCCGCGTGCATCTGGTCGGTCAGCTGCTGGATCAGCTGGGCCAGGTCGGCGGCCGGCATGCCGGCCAGCTCGGCCGCGTGGCGACCGGCGTCGGACGTGCTTCGCAGCCCTGGCACCGGCGACTTCCCCCGGCTCTGCGCCCGTCCGGACCCGCCGACCAGCGCCTCGGTGTCGGCGTCCTCGCGGGCGAGCAGTTCGGTGATGTCGCTGATCCGCTTGCGCAGCGGGGTCGGGTCGATGTCGTGCTCGGAGTTGTAGGCAACCTGCTTCTGCCGCCGCCGGTTGGTCTCGTCGATGGCGCTGCGCATCGACGGCGTGACGGTGTCGGCATACATGTGCACCTGGCCGGACACGTTTCGCGCGGCGCGGCCGATGGTCTGGATCAGCGACGTGCCCGAGCGCAGGAATCCCTCCTTGTCGGCGTCGAGGATGCTCACCAGGGACACCTCGGGAAGGTCGAGGCCCTCGCGGAGCAGGTTGATGCCGACGAGCACGTCGAACTCGCCGAGCCGCAGCTCGCGCAGCAGCTCCACCCGCCGGAGTGTGTCGACCTCGCTGTGCAGGTAGCGCACCCGGATGCCGCGCTCGAGCAGGTAGTCGGTGAGGTCTTCGGCCATCTTCTTGGTCAGCGTGGTGACGAGCACCCGTTCGTCGCGCCCGGTGCGAAGCTTGATCTCGTCCATCAGGTCGTCGATCTGCCCCCGGGTAGGCTTGACGACGACCTCCGGGTCGACCAGGCCGGTCGGGCGGATGATCTGCTCGACGACGCCCGCGCCCTTGCCCAGCTCGTACGGTCCGGGTGTCGCGGACAGGTACACGGTCTGCCCGATCCTCTGCAGGAACTCCTCCCAGCGCAGCGGGCGGTTGTCCATGGCGCTCGGGAGCCGGAAGCCGTGGTCGACCAGCGTGCGCTTGCGGCTCATGTCGCCCTCGTACATGCCCCCGATCTGCGGGACCGTGACGTGGGACTCGTCGATCACGAGCAGGAAGTCCTCGGGGAAGTAGTCGAGGAGACAGTTGGGTGCACTGCCGGCCGCCCGCCCGTCGATGTGCCGCGAGTAGTTCTCGATGCCGGAGCAGAACCCGACCTGGCGCATCATCTCGATGTCGTACGTGGTGCGCATGCGCAGCCGCTGCGCCTCGAGCAGCTTTCCCTGCCGTTCCAGGGTCTCCAGCCGCTCGCCGAGCTCCACCTCGATGTCCTTGATCGCCCGTTCCATCCGGTCACGCCCGGCGACATAGTGCGTGGCCGGGAAGACGTGCACGACCTCCTCCTCGCTGATCACCTCGCCGGTCAGCGGGTGCAGGGTCAGGATCCGCTCGATCTCGTCGCCGAAGAACTGGACGCGAAGCGCCAGCTCCTCGTACATCGGGATGATCTCGAGCGTGTCGCCACGGACCCGGAAGGTCCCACGGGTGAAGTTCTGGTCGTTGCGGGCGTACTGGATCTCGACCAGTCGGCGCAGGAGGGCCTCACGGTCGCGCTCTTCCCCGACCCGCAGCCAGACCATCCGGTCGAGGTACTCCTGGGCCGAGCCGAGGCCGTAGATGCAGGAGACGCTGGCCACGACGATCACGTCGCGTCTGGTCAGCAGCGCGGCCGTCGCGGAGTGCCGCAGCCGCTCGACCTCCTCGTTGACCGACGAGTCCTTCTCGATGTAGGTGTCGGTCTGCGGGATGTACGCCTCGGGCTGGTAGTAGTCGTAGTACGAGACGAAGTACTCGACGGCGTTGTTCGGCAGCAGCTCGCGGAACTCGTTGGCCAGCTGGGCCGCCAGGGTCTTGTTCGGCGCCATGACGAGAGTGGGCCGTTGGACCCGCTCGACCAGCCACGCCGTCGTCGCGCTCTTTCCGGTGCCGGTGGCGCCCAGCAGCACGATGTCCTGCTCCCCCGCGCGTACCCGACGCTCGAGCTCGTCGATCGCCTGCGGCTGGTCGCCCGACGGCTGCCAGTCGCTGACGACCTGGAACGGGGTCATGCTGCGCTGGATCTCGGTCACGGGTCGCACGACGTCAACCGTACGTCGAAGCTCCGACAGACGTTTGCCGATCCGTCAGCGGGTCGGTGACCAGCCGGAATGCGCGGCCCAAGCCTCGGCTCGGAGCAGGGCATCCTCGAACCAGGGCTCCTTGCCCTCGGCGTACGCGCTGGTCGTCGCGTGCGCCGACGCGAGCCGCAGCTTCTCGGCCGCGTAGGCGTCCGCCTCGACTCGCTCCGCGCGCAGCCAGTCGCGAAGGAGCAGGGCGGACCGCCAGCCGGCCGAGCCCTCCTCACGGACGTACAGCTGGACGATCCGTCCGGGATCCGCGGAGCCGTGGAGCCGTTTGCGTCGATGCCCGGGATCCTGGTCGTGGTGCTTCGCGGTGTCCGGGACGGAGCCGACGAGCGGGAACCCGGCGTCCTCCAGGGCCGACCTCGCCGCTTCCGCGTCGTCAAGGGACCTCACGGAGAGCTGGAGGTCGATGACGTCCCTCGCTCCCAGCCCCGGCACCGAGGTCGAACCGACGTGATCGACGGCCGTAGCGTGATCACCGGCCGCGTACGCCACCCGTGCCGACAGGCGGCGCGCCTGCTCCGCCCATCTGGGGTCGTACGAAACCAGCTCCGGCGCTTCGGGCTGCCTGACGACGGTCCGGGAACGGACGTTCGCCTCGAACGGCACGATGCGGTCACGCCATGCCCGGTCGACGGCGGCCGAGATGTCATCGGGCGTACCCGTGTTGTCCAGCACCACGTCGGCGGCCGCTCGGCGGGCGTCGTCGTCGGCCTGGGACCGGATCCGAGCCCATGCATCGTCCTCGCTCATGCCACGGTCGGCGACCAGGCGCCGGACCCGCTCCGGAGCGGGCGCTTCGACGACGAGCACCAGGTGGAACCCGGCGCCCAGGTCGTTCTCGACCAGGAGGGGTATGTCCTCGACGACGATGGCGTCGGCCGGCGCCGACGCGATCAGCTCGGCCCGGCGTTCCGCTACGAGGGGATGGACGATCGAGTTCAAGGCCCGACGGCGTGCCTCGTCGGCGAAGACCACCCTGCCCAGGGCGGGACGGTCGAGAGAGCCGTCGTCGGCGACCACCGAGGGCCCGAACTCCGCCACCACGGCCTCGAGTCCGGGCGTGTCCGGTGCGACCACGTCCCGGGCGATCCGGTCGGCGTCGATCAGCAGGGCCCCGAACGCGGCCAGGCGCCGGGCGACGGTCGACTTTCCGGCCCCGATGCCTCCCGTCAGGCCCACCCGCAGCATGGCCGGCAGCCTAGGAGACGGACGTGCCATCGTCGCTCGCCCGTCCGATCTGGAGCCGCCGATGTTTGATAAGGCCCGTCAGGGTGGGAGGAAACCAAGGGTCGGCCGCAGGACACCCCGGTGCCGCTCCGTCCCGCGTCGACCCGCCGGGCCGATGCCTGGCGCGGGATGGGCCCGAACCCTCCGCCCAGGGTTCGGGCCCGTCGCTACACACTGACCGGGTCAGGCCGCCTGGGCGTCGTTGGTCGCGACAGCATCGACCGCGACCGGCTGCGAGCCGGACACGGGGATACGCCGTGCGGTGGACCCGGCGTACGCGCCGGAAACGCGCACGGTCAGCACACCGGCGTCGTACATGGCGCTCAGGTCGTCGCCCGTGACGTGGCCCGGCAGGGTGAATGCACGCCGAAAGGCGCCGTAGCGCACCTCACGGAGCACGCGCCCGTCGCTCTCCTCGGACTTCTCGTCGCGCCGCTCCCCGCGCACGACCAGCGTGCCACGGTCGACCTCGACCGTGACGTCACGCTCGACGTCCAGGCCCGGGAGCTCGACGCGCACCAGGGCGTCGTCGCCGTCCCTGGTCACGTCGGCGGCCGGGGTGAAGCCGTTGGCGCGGACGAACCTGGGGGCGAATGCCGTCCGAACCAGTGCGTCGAACTCGGCGAACGGGTCACGTCGGCCGAGCAGGGTGAGGGTGGTCATGTCGGAACCTCCGATAGGTGTCGCAGCCGTTTCGATGGCTGTCAACCGTTCCAACTTGAGTCCCCTCGACTCAATTCCGGACCGGTGTTCGTCCAGGACGAACACGCCTCGCTCAACTCGGGCTCGATGTCGCGCCGGGATGGCCCAGCGCCTCCTCGACCAGGTCGACCAGAACGACCTTTTCGGCCGGTTCGGGAACCACGCCCCGGGCCAGGGTGACCACCAGCGTCCGTTTGTCGACGGCGACCACATAGGTTACGGCTGCGGGGTCCGCGAGCAGGAACCCGTCATGACCGCCCACTGCCTGTGCCTGCACCTGCTGACCACTGGCGCGGGCCGAGCCGACCGTGTCCTCGAGCCTTGTCAGGGCGGCCGCGTCGTCCACATACCCGCTCAGGCTGATCTCGACCTGCGGTGGGGGCGCCTCGCCGCCCGCGGGCGCGGGCCGCACGCCGTACTGGCAGGTCAGCCGGGCGGTCCGGCCGGAGTCGGCCGGGAAGTCGTCGGCGTAGACCCGGCCGGTGCCACCCTCGAGCGGAACAGCGACGATCTGGACGATGCGGGTGAACGGCACGATGTCGTCGCAGGCCTCCGGCACCACCGGACCGGATGGGCTCGGCGACGCCGTCGAGCCCGATCCCGACGGCTCGCCGGCCGTCGGAGCCGCCGGCGACGGGACCGGCAGTGCTTCGTCGTCGCCGCTCGAGCAACCGGCCAGCACCACGAGCGAGACGATGACCGCCCCGAGCACGCGACACGCCACGCGCACACCGTAAGGCGTGGGCGTCCACCCGAGAAGGCGCCACGCGTCGCACAGATGCGGAGACGCCCCGCCTCCCGTCAACCGGGATGCGGGGCGTTCTGGGCCAGACCCTAGTTGCCGGTGAGCTTCTCCCGCAGGGCCTGCAGGGCTTCGTCGGACGCGAGCGTGCCGCCCTCGTCCTGTGCTTGCTCCGGCTCGGTCGACGAGTACGACGACGGAGTCTCCGCGGTCGCCTCGGCTTCGGCGACCTGGGCGGTCTCGATCTGGGTCTTGTGTGCCTCCCAGCGCGCGTGGGCCTCGGCGTACTGCTTCTCCCACTCCTCGCGCTGCTTCTCGAACCCGGGGAGCCACTCCTGAGTGTCGGGGTCGAAACCGTCGGGGTACTTGTAGTTGCCGGCGTCGTCGTAGTCGGCCGCCATGCCGTACAGCGTCGGGTCGAAATGGTCGGCGACGTTCGCGGCGGCGTCGCCCTCGTTGGCCTGCTTCAGCGACAGCGAGATCCGCCGGCGCTCCAGGTCGATGTCGATGACCTTGACCATGACGTCCTTGCCGACCTGGACGACCTGCTCGGGGATCTCGACGTGGCGTTCGGCCAGCTCGGAGATGTGAACCAGGCCCTCGATGCCGTCGTCGACCCGGACGAACGCGCCGAACGGAAC
This sequence comes from Actinomycetota bacterium, assembly GCA_046727475.1. GTDB lineage: Bacteria > Actinomycetota > Actinomycetes > Jiangellales > Jiangellaceae > DAIUDS01. The sequence goes on from JBKPCP010000011.1 coordinate 48,277, forward strand.
CAGCTTGGTGACCTTGCCGGGAACGATCTGGGCGATCTGGTGGGTCCGTGCGAACTGCTGCCACGGGTCTTCCTGCGTCGCCTTCAGCGACAACGAGACCCGCTCGCGGTCCATGTCGACGTCGAGAACCTCGACGGTGACCTCCTGGCCGACCTCGACCACCTCGGACGGGTGGTCGATGTGCTTCCAGGACAGCTCCGAGACGTGCACCAGGCCGTCGACGCCGCCGAGGTCGACGAACGCACCGAAGTTGACGATCGAGGAGACGACGCCCTTGCGGATCTGGCCCTTCTGCAGCGTCTGCAGGAAGGTGGAGCGCACCTCGGACTGTGTCTGCTCGAGCCAGGCGCGGCGGGACAGGACCACGTTGTTGCGGTTCTTGTCCAGCTCGATGATCTTTGCCTCGATCTCCTTGCCGACGTACGGCTGCAGGTCGCGGACCCGGCGCATCTCGACCAGCGACGCGGGCAGGAACCCGCGCAGCCCGATGTCGAGGATCAGGCCGCCCTTGACGACCTCGATGACGGTGCCGGTGACGACTCCGTCGTCCTCCTTGATCTTCTCGATCGCACCCCACGCGCGTTCGTACTGGGCGCGCTTCTTGGAAAGGATCAGACGGCCTTCCTTGTCCTCCTTCTGGAGGACAAGAGCCTCGACCTCGTCGCCGACGGAGACGACCTCGTTGGGGTCGATGTCGTGCTTGATCGACAGCTCACGCGAGGGGATGACGCCCTCGGTCTTGTAGCCGATGTCGAGCAGGACCTCGTCCCGATCGACCTTGACGATGACACCGGAGACGATGTCGCCGTCGTTGAAGTACTTGATGGTCTCGTCGATAGCGGCGAGGAAGGCTTCCTCCGACCCGACGTCGTTGACCGCGACCTGAGGTGTCGCGGGGGTCGTGGCTGCCTCGATGCTGCTCGTCATGTAGTGGGGGCTCCGGTCGGACTGATTCTGTTGGAATGTTCCGCGCAGAGGGCCCTGTGATCGCCGTGCCGTGGGACCCGGACACCGTGATGGCATCTAGAACCAGTGTGTCGACATGAACGAGCGCGAGCCTGCTCCGTCCGAGGTCGCGCAGGCCCACAGCGCACCGGTGAGCGTACCCGGCGCAGCGGATCACGGTCAATCTGCGCAGTGATCGCCAACGGTAACGGAACGGGCGTCGCTGGAGTCACGGGACGGTATCACTGCATCGGCGTCGCAGGTCTCACGGCGAACGCGGTTCGGCGCCGAAGTCGAGGATGGACGGCTTCTCGTCGACGAC
>JBKPCP010000012.1:0-6443 GCA_046727475.1 Actinomycetota bacterium
GACATCGTGGAGCAGGGCAACACCTCCGCAGCGTCGATCCCGCTCGCGATCGAGCGCCTGCTCGAGACGGGCCAAGCCAAGAGCGGCGACCTGGCCCTGCTCATAGGCTTCGGAGCCGGCCTGGTCTACGCGGCCCAGGTCGTCCGCATCCCCTGACCCATCCCACTCCACCCTCACCCCCACGAAGGAGAAGCCCAGATGGCCAGCACCGAGGAGATCCGCAGCGGCCTCGCCGACATCGTCAACGAGATCGCCGGCGTCCCCGCGGCAGACGTCCAACTCGACAAGTCCTTCACCGACGACCTCGACATCGACTCGCTGTCGATGGTCGAGGTGGTCGTCGCCGCCGAGGAGAAGTTCGGCGTGAAGATCCCGGACGACGAGGTGAAGAACCTCGCGACCGTCGGCGACGCCGTGGCCTTCATCGAGAGGCAGGGTTCCTGAGGCCATGACTGCCACCCAGACTCGTATCGTCATCACCGGGCTCGGCGCTACCACGCCCGTCGGGGGGGACGTCGCGACCACCTGGGAATCCTTCGTGGCGGGCCGCTCCGGCGTCCGTGCCCTCACCGAGGACTGGGCGGCTGAGCTTCCGGTGCGGATCGCGGCCCGGGTGGCCGTCGAGCCCGACGAGGTGCTCCCGCGGGTCCAGGCACGCCGCCTGGACCGCTCCGGGCAGTTCGCCGTCATCGCCGCCAAGGAGGCGTGGTCCGACGCCGGTCTCGACGGCGAGGATGTCGACGGCGACCGGCTGGGTGTGGTGTGTGCGTCGGGCATCGGCGGTGTCACCACCCTGTTGTCCAACTACGACCTGCTGCGCGACTCCGGCCCACGCCGGGTGTCCCCGCTGGCGATCCCGATGCTCATGCCGAACAGTCCCGCGGCGTACGTGGGTCTGGAGTTCGGCGCCCGGGCCGGCGTACACACGCCGGTCAGTGCCTGCGCCTCGGGTGCAGAGGCGTTGTCCTACGGGCTGGACATGATCCGGCACGGCCGCGCGGACATCGTCGTCGCCGGCGGCACCGAGGCTGCCATCCACCCGCTGCCGTTGGCCGCGTTCGCCAACATGATGGCGCTCTCGAAGCGCAACGACGAGCCGGAGCGAGCGAGCCGTCCCTACGACAAGGGCCGCGACGGATTCGTCCTCGGTGAGGGCGCCGGCATGGTCGTGCTGGAGTCCGCTGAACACGCCGAGGCGCGCGGCGTGCGCATCTACGCCGAGCTCGCCGGCGCCGGGATCAGCGCCGACTCGCACCACATCGCCCAGCCCGACCCTTCGGGTGCCGGTGCGATCACGGCGATGCGCAACGCCCTCGACGACGGCAACCTGGAGCCGGCCGACGTCCGGCACCTCAATGCCCACGCCACGTCGACGCCGGTCGGCGACATCGCCGAGGCGGTGGCGATCCGGATCGCGCTCGGCGACGCAGCCGGGAACGTCACGGTGACGTCGACCAAGTCCATGACCGGGCACCTGCTCGGGGGCGCCGGCGCCGTGGAGTCGATCGCGGCCGTACTGGCCCTGTACCACCGCACCGCTCCGCCGACGATCAATGTCGACGACCTCGACGACGAGATCGGGCTCGACATCGTCCGCGGTGAGTCACGTCCGCTCGGTGACGGCACGCTGGCCGCCCTGAACAACTCGTTCGGGTTCGGCGGGCACAACGTCGCCCTGGCCTTCCGGAGCGTGTGATGACCACTGTCGAGTCACTACCTGCCGCTGCTCGTCCGGCGAAGCTGCCCCGGGAGGAAGATCCGCGCAATCCGAACCACCGGCTCGCCGCTTTCTTCGACGAGGGCAGTGTCGAAGTGCTCGGACCCGACGACGGCAGCGGCATGCTCGCCGCGAAGGGGTCCGTCGACGGCGCGCCCGTCGTCGCGTTCTGCTCCGACGCAACGGTCATGGGTGGAGCGATGGGCGACCACGGCTGCCGCGTGGTGGTCGACGCCTACGAGCAGGCGCTCGCGGCGGGCGTCCCGGTCGTGGGGCTCTGGCACTCCGGCGGCGCCCGGCTCGCCGAAGGCGTGCTGTCACTGCATGCGGTCGGCCAGATCTTCGCGATCATGACCCGCGCCTCCGGACGCATCCCACAGATCTCGGTCGTGCTCGGGCCTGCTGCCGGTGGCGCCGCGTACGGTCCGGCGCTCACCGACATCGTCGTCCTCGGTCCCGAGGGCAGAGTGTTCGTAACCGGCCCCGATGTCGTCCGATCGGTCACCGGCGAGGACGTCGACATGTTGCGGCTCGGAGGTCCCGAGCCGCACGGTCGCCGGTCCGGCGTCGTCCACGTCGTGACGAGCACCGAGCGCGAGGCCATCGACGAGGCTCGCCGGCTCGCCGCGCTGCTCGGTGCCCAGGGAACACTGTCGGTCGAGTCGGTCGAAGACCGCGACCTCGGTGCCCTGCTGCCCGAGTCGGCTCGTCGGGCCTACGACGTGCACCCATTGGTCGCCGAACTGCTCGACTCCGGCTCCGCGCTCGAGTTGCACCCGCGTTGGGCCCCGAACATCACCACGACGCTCGGCCGGTTGGGCGGGCGCACCGTCGGCGTGATCGCCAACAACCCGCTGCGGCTCGGTGGCTGCCTGGACTCGACCTCCGCGGAGAAGGCGGCTCGCTTCGTGCGGATGTGCGACGCATTCGGGGTGCCGCTCGTCGTCGTGGTGGACGTGCCCGGCTACCTGCCCGGCGTGGGCCAGGAGTGGGACGGCGTCGTGCGGCGCGGCGCCAAGCTGCTTCACGCCTTCGCGGAGGCGACGGTCCCCCGCGTGACATTGGTGACGCGCAAGGCGTACGGAGGCGCCTACATCGCCATGAACTCCCGAGCGCTCGGAGCGACCCGGGTGTTGGCCTGGCCGTCGGCCGAGGTCGCGGTCATGGGTGCCGTCGCCGCCGTGCGTATCCTGCACCGGCGCCGGCTGGCGGAGGTCGCCCCGGACCTTCGGGCACAGGTCGAGGCCGAGCTCGCCGAGGAACACGGGCGAATCGCCGGCGGTCTGTCCAGGGCGATGGAGATCGGCGTCATCGACGAGGTCGTCGAGCCGACCGCGACCAGGTCAGCCCTCGCCCGGGCCGTTGCCGCCGCTCCACCCCACCGAGGGGACCACGGCAACATCCCGCTCTAGGGGCCTCTGTCTGATCACGTTAACCATGCTGAACCGGGCTCCACGAGGCATAGAGACCTGGTAAAGCGCGGCTTCGCCTGGTGAAGGACACCCAAGCCATCGCCTGCCTGGTGAAGGACACCCAGGCCATCGCCTGCCTGGTGAAGGACACCCAGGCCATCGCCTGCCCGGTGAAGGACACCCAGGCCATCACCTGCACAGTGAAGGCGTTCGGGGGGGCCAAACCGATGTGGCGTCCGGGCCAAAACGAAGCGTCCCGGCCCTCGCATGGGGGCCGGGACGCTCCTCGTGGTGAGGCCGCTGTTGTTCCCGGATCACCGGGCCGGGGAGTCACCGGTGCCGGAGCGGCCACGTCTTTGGAGTTATCCGCTCGTGACCATACCCCGGCGGGCACAGGTGCGGAAGAGGAAAGCCCTACCCAATCTCGAACCGTGAGCAAAGTCCACGGTCATACCACCTGATGGAGCCAGCGAACGGGCGCACCGTCCCCGGCGTACCGGAACGGCTCGAGCTCGTCGTCCCACGGCCCGCCCACCAGGCGGCGCAGTTCGTCCTCGAGATCGACCTCTCCGAGTGCGGACTTCACCACCGCGGCCTTGATCCGGTCCTCGGGAATCATGATGTCGCCGTGGACTCCGGTGACGGCGTGGAAGACGCCCAGGTCGGGCGTGTACGAGTAGCGGGCGCCCTCGTTGCCCGGACTCGGCTCCTCGGTCACCTCGAACCTCAGGTGCAGCCAGCCCCGCAACGCCGAAGCGAGCTTGGCGCCGTGTCCCGGTTCGCCCTGCCACGACAGCTCACAACGGTACGCGCCGGGCAGAGCCGGCTGCGGTGTCCAGCGCAGGTTGACATGCACGCCGAGGGCGCCGGCCACGGCCCACTCGATGTGTGGGCAGAGCGCCGACGTGGCGGCGTGGACGTAGAGAACACCACGTGTCGTCACCGAGTCCTCCAGCGGGTTCGAGGGACGCCTTCCCCAGCGGCCTAGAACCCGTGACGGACCGGTCGACGCCGATCATTGTGCCCGACTTGGCTCGCCATCGCTACGCGACGCGCACACGGTCGTCACGCGTCGTGCACAGCGGGCTCTGCAATCCGGACCTCGACGTCATGCGCACCGGCGTGCCGCGCCAGGGCCTGCGCATCGACCGCGGCCTCTCGGCGTTGTGCCACGGTGAGGGCGGCGAAGGGGTCAAGGGTGATGATCAGACGGCCGCCCGACGTCTTCTGCCGCCATGCACCCCGGATGTCACCGCGCACCAGCAACACTCCCGGGTTGCTGACGGCTCGCCAGATCTTTCGCCGCTGGGCCGGGTCCGGCACGAGTAGTTCACGATCGCCCAGCTCCGTGACCGGGTCGTATGGGGGCAGGAGCCGCAGCACCGGTGGCTCGGGCGGGTCGGTCAGCTCTGCGATGTCCTCCGCGTGCATCCAGGCCCTGCGGCCGTCTACCGACACGGCGGTGAGCTGGTCCTCTGCCAGGGTCCACCAGCGCTTCGCACCGGCAGGCGTGAGCCCCAGCCATGGCGCGAGGTGGACCGCCTTGACCGGGCCGGCCATACGCAGGAATCGACGCACGATCTCGGCCCGGCTCCGGTCCGGCCCAGCCCGCGCCGTGGTCGTGTCGCTGCGGACGAAGCGGAACAGCGTCGGCGATTCGACCTCGACCTCCAAGCCGGCCTGCAGCGTGCCGTACCGGAACAACGCGTCGTATACGTGGTGGACGCCGCACCCGTCGCACCAGGGCGAGACCCGGCGGTCGACCAGCGGTGTCACTGCACAGCTGAGCTCGCCCTTTGTGCGGGCAAGACCGTCGGCCATCACGTTGCGCATGGCGGCGCCGACACCGTCCAAGACCTCGCCGAAGCCGAGGCCGCTGGCCGCGAGCTCACCACCGAAAGGACCGAAGCTCTGTTCCGACAGCTCGCTGCCGTCCTCATGGCGCAAAGCGGCGGCGTAGCGACCCAGATCGCCGGCGCGGTGCAAATGCATGGCTGCCCGCAGCGAGTGCACAAGTGACGTACCGCGCGGACTGTGCCTGCCGCGCAACGCGAGCGCGACAAGCGCGGTGCGGCCCGGCGGGTTGTCCTGGAGCCCGGTCCCCAGCACGTCGTCGCGCCTGGACTTGGTGACATCGCCGAGGCCATGGACACCGGCTCGGTAGGCGAGCACCTGGTCGCGGCTCACGTCGAGGGTGTTCGTGGCTGCCACCAGCTCATTCCTGACGGATGCCGTCGACGATCACGTCGACCTTCCGGCTGTCGAAGCACAGCAGCCCGGCGATGCGTGTGCACTCCGGCAACGGGTACCGGTACGACCACGCTGCGTCCTTGATCTCCCAGTCGTCGAGCGCGAACGTCCAGTACGTTGCGCGTCCCTTGTACGGGCAGTAGGTGACCGTGTCGGTCGGCTCGAGCAGGTCCATGCGTACGTCGAGTTTCGGCACGTAGAAGCGCGACGGGAGGCCGGTCTCGAACAGCACGTGGCCCCGGGTCGACTCCGCGACGCTCACGCCGCGGGACTCGATCGCGATGTGCCGGCTCGAGGGCAGGATGTCGACGCGCGTGTAGGGGTTGCGCGCATGCGTGTAGACCTCCTCGTCCTCCTCGAACCAGGCGTCCAGGGCATCCCACTTGAATCGGACGAGCCCGTGCAGGTCCGTGACCGGAGAGTCGTCGAACGTCGCCGCAGCGTGTGCAGCCCGATGCCCGTCGACCTCGACCGTCCAGAGCACACCCTTGCCACGTTGCCGTGACGGCCTGTGATGACCGGTCGGCACAAGCTTGGCCCGCACATCGCCTCGGGGTACGTAGTAGTGCGGGTAGTACGACACCTCCCAGACCAGCCGCGCCTGCAGGGTGTCGAGCACGAGTTGTCCGCCGAGGAAGGCGCGCAAACGCTTGTGGCTTCGCTCGACTCGAACCGCGTCGGTGTCATCCGGTTCCGCCATCCCCGGGCGCCTCCTCGTGCTGTCACGGCTCTTTGGACGACCGTACGTCGCCGGGGCGTCCCGGAGGAGTCCCTGCCCATCGGCTCTAAGGTCGGGGCGTGCAGAGTATGCGGCTCATCGACGGGTGGCCGGTCGACAACGCGTCCGCAGCCGTCGTCACCGCGAGCGGCCATGTGGTCGCGAGGCGTGGCGAGCCGTCACGGGTCTTCAGGTTGGCCTCGGTCACGAAGTTGATCACTGCGTATGCCGCGCTGATCGCCGTAGAGGAGGGCGTGGCTCAACTCGACGATCCGGCTGGGCCACCCGGCGCCACGATTCGCCACCTGCTGGCCCACGCGTCCGGTCTGGCCTTCGCGGATCGAAC
>JBKPCP010000013.1:0-3183 GCA_046727475.1 Actinomycetota bacterium
GAGGTCTTCTCGCCGCGCCGCTGGCCGCCGAGGCGCAGCCGGCGGGGAAGGTGCACCGGATAGGGTTTCTATCCCCGAGTTCTCCCTCTGACCCAGAACGGCTGGCGAGTCCTTTCGGGGCGGGTGGCCTTGCGGCCTTCCGGCAAGGCATGCGCGACCTGGGCTATGCGGAAGGTCAGAACCTCAGTATCGAGCCCCGATGGGCGGAGGGGAGGTTCGAACGGCTCCCCGATCTCGCGGTGGAGTTGGTCCGGCTCAAGGTTGACGTCATTGTTTCGGTGGTTACGCAGGCAACCCTGGCAGCGAAAAATGCGACGCGAACGATTCCCATAGTCCTGGTGGCCGCTGGCGATCCGGTGGGGAGTGGGCTGGTCCCCAACCTCGCGCGCCCGGGCGGGAACGTCACGGGACCGTCCACTATGTATGCCGAGCTGCTAGAACTGCTCATGAAGACCGCCCCCAAGGTCTCCCGGGTGGCCGTCCTGTGGAATCCGGCCAATGCAGCTTGGCAGGTGCAAATGTTGAGACAGACGGAGACCGCCGCCCGGGCATTGGGGCTGCAACGCCAACTCCTGGAGGCGCGAGGCCCCGACGAGCTTGAGGGGGCATTTGCGGCGATGACCAGAGAGCGCGCCAATGCGCTCCTCGTTCAGGTGGACGTGATTTTCGCCCTTCACGCACAACGGATCGCGGACCTCGCGGCAAAGCACCGCGTGCCAGCGATGTACGGGGCGAAGGAGCATGTGGGGGCCGGTGGCCTCATGTCCTATGCGCCAAACGTCCTCGATGTGTTCCGGCGTGCCGCCACCTACGTGGACAAGATCCTAAGAGGCGCCAAGCCCGGCGACCTGCCCGTAGAACAGCCCACGACCTTTGAACTGGTCATCAACCTCAAGACCGCCAAGGCGCTCGGCCTGACGATCCCGCCATCAGTGCTGGCGCGGGCGGATCAGGTGGTCGAGTGATGGAGCGCCGCGCGTTCCTGGCTGGTTCTACAGTCCTCCTCGCCGCGCCGCTCGGTGCTGAGGCGCAGACGGCGGGCAAACCGGCCCGAATCGGCCGATTGTCGCCCTCGTTGCCGGAGACCGACGCGCCCCTTACGGATGCTTTTCTCAAGGGAATGCGGGAATCTGGTTGGATCCATGGACAGACCTTCACCGTCGAGGACCGGTTCGCTGAAGGCAAACCCGAGCGTCTTGCAAAGCTCGCGGCGGACCTCGTACGGCAGGCCGTCGACGTCATCCTGGCCGGATCTATTCCGGGGGCACTCGCCGCGAAGAATGCCACAGCCACGATCCCGGTCGTCATGGTGGCCACGGGCGACCCCATTGGAAGTGGCCTTGTCGTAAACCTCGCGCGACCCGCCGGAAATCTCACGGGCGTGACCGGGCTTGGCCAGGAATTGAGTGCGAAGCGGCTGGAGCTGCTCAAGGGGGCCGTGCCGCGACTCAGCCACGTTGCCGTTCTCACGAATCCGGCCTCGACTTACACGGGCGCCTTCCTGAAAGAGCGGGAAGGTCTCGCCCGCAACCTACGTGTGCGACTGCGAGTGATCGAAGCTGATGGCCCCGACGGGTTGAAGACCGCGTTCGGCACGATGGCCAGCGAGCGCGCCGAGGCGCTGATGGTGCTCACGGACATCATGTTCATTACCCATCGACAAGCGATCGTGGAGCTGGCGGCCAGGCATCGGCTGCCAGCCGTGTACGGGGAACGCGAGTACGTCAACGACGGTGGCTTGATGTGCTATGGCGCCAACCTCGAGGACATGTACCGGCGCGCCGCGTTCTACGTCGACAAGATTCTCAAGGGCGCCAGACCGGCCGACCTTCCGATCGAGCAGCCCACCAAGTTCGATCTAGTCATCAACCTCAAGACCGCGAAGACGCTCGGCCTCACGATCCCGCCGTCGCTTCTGCTGCGGGCGGATCAGGTGATCGAGTGACGGACCGCCGCGCGTTCCTGGTTGGTGCTGCCGCGCTGCTTGCCGCGCCGCTCGCCGCCGAGGCGCAGCAGGCGGGGAAGGTGTGGCGGGTCGGGTTTCTCCGTGCCGGCGAGCCGCTGACGCTCTGGCTCGAGGAGTTCCGCCACGGTCTACGAGAGTTGGGATACGTCGAGGGCCAGAATCTGACCATCGAGTTCCGAATCGGCACCCTCGATCAATTACCGCAGCTCGCAGAGGAGTTGGTGCGATCGAAGGTCGACGTCATCCTGGCTTCGGCCTCGTCGGCGGGTATCGCAGCTAAGAAGGCGACCACGACGGTGCCGATTGTCTTCACGAGCCTGAGCCACCCGGTGGAGATCGGCCTTGTCAAGAGTCTGGCACGCCCCGGCGGCAACATCACCGGACTGACCGTCAATGTTGCCGCTCACGCCGGCAAGCGCCTGGAGCTGCTCCGGGAGCTCGTTCCGACACTCAAGCGTGTGGCCGTGCTCACGCATCCGATGCATCCAACGGACCCCGTGCAGCGGAAAGAGATGGAGGAAGCAGCACGCGCTTTGGGATTGCAGCTCACTCCGGTGGCGGTCCGGAGCCCAGAAGACTTCCAAGCTGCCTTCAAGGCTATACGCGGAGCCGACGGTCTGGCACACATAGACACTCCGCTCTTTACGACGCACCGTGCGCGGTTTGCCGCGTTGGCGGCCGAGAGCCGGCTGCCGGCGATCTGGGCGCACAGAACGGTTGTGGAAGCCGGTGGCCTGATGTCGTATGGCACGTACATCCCGGCGTTGTTCCGGCGCGCCGCCATCTACGTGGACAAGGTCTTGAAGGGAACCAAGCCAGCTGACCTCCCCGTCGAGCAGCCCACAAAGTTCGAGTTCGTCATCAACGTCACGACCGCCAAGGCCCTCCGCCTGACGATCCCACCCTCACTCCTGCTCCGGGCGGATCAGGTGATCGAGTGACTGAGGGGCGCCTGGACGCAGATCCACCGCTGTCTGAAAACGCTCGGGACTCTTGGATGGAGAATCCGCAACCAAGGAGGACACCATGCTCAGTGACCGCGACAAGATCGATTCCCAGAAAGTCATCCGTAGTCTCAATACCATCCTGGAGCTCGAGCTCGCTGGCGTAGTGCGCTACGTGCATTATTCGCTGATGGTCTTTGGCCACGCGCGCATTCCGATCATCAGCTGGATGCGCAACCAAGCCACGGAGGGCATGAACCATGCGGCCATGGC
>JBKPCP010000014.1:0-9251 GCA_046727475.1 Actinomycetota bacterium
CGCCCGGCTCATCGTGGAGATCAACGCGACCGACGGTGACGCCGGCCTGCAGATCTTCCTCGACGGTGAGGCGTGGAACACGATGGATCTGCTCGACCCGCAGGGCACCGCGATGCTGGATGTCGATGTGACAGGCCGCGCAGAGAACTTCGGACTCACCGAATTCTTCTCGGAGAGCAGCGAGCCACCCTTCGAGGAGTTCCCGCTCGAACAGTTCAAGGAGTTGTTCCCGGAGGGCACGTACACGTTCCGGGGCACCACGATCGACGGCATGCCCATGACGGGCACCGCCACGCTCAGCCACGATTTCCCCGATGGCCCGGAGATCCTCTCACCCGCCGCCGGCTCGAAGGTGCCCGCTGACCAGGTCGTGGTGCGGTGGGCGCCGGTGACCACCCCCGCCGGAATCGACATCACTGGCTACCAGGTGCTCGTTGTCCAGGAGGAGCCGGTGTTGCGGGTTTTCAGCGCGGACTTGCCGGCGACGGCCACGGAGCTGCCTGTCCCCGCGGAGTTCGTGCAGCCGGGGACCGAGTACAAGGTCGAGGTTCTGGCGATCGAGGCCGGCGGCAACCAGACGCTCACCGAGCTCACCTTCCGAAGCCGCTAGCCCCCTGGGTGGGCAAGTTCGAGTCCCCTCTTCCGCACCGCGGTGCCGGTCAGACGTGCGACCAGGCGTCGGCGAGGACCGCGCGAAGGATCTGCTCCATCTCGTCGAACTCGGACTGCCCGCAGATCAGCGGCGGAGCGAGCTGGACGACCGGGTCGCCGCGGTCGTCGGCGCGGCAGTAGAGCCCGGCCTCGAACAGCGCCTTGGAAAGGAAGCCGCGCAAGAGTCGCTCGGATTCCTCGGCGTCGAACGTCTCGCGCGCGGCCTTGTCCTTGACCAGCTCGATCCCGTAGAAGTAGCCGGCCCCGCGGACGTCTCCGACGATCGGCAGGTCGAGGAGCTTCTCCAACGTCGTCCGGAAGGCGGGCGCTGTCGCCTTGACGTGGTCGACCAGATTCTCGCGCTCGAAGATGTCGAGGTTCGCCATCGCGACCGCCGACGACACCGGATGGCCGCCGAACGTGAAGCCGTGGGCGAATGTCGTCGCCCCCTTGCGGAACGGCTCGAACAACCGGTCCGACACGATCGTCGCGCCGATCGGCGAGTATCCCGACGTCATGCCCTTGGCGCAGGTGATCATGTCGGGGACGTAGCCGAAGTCGTCGCAGGCGAAGATCGATCCGATCCGTCCGAACGCACAGATGACCTCGTCGGACACCAGGAGCACGTCGTGCGCGTCACAGATCTCGCGGACCCGGTCGAAGTAGCCCGGCGGCGGCGGGATGCAACCGCCGGAGTTCTGTACCGGCTCGAGGAACACGGCTGCGACGGTGTCCGGACCCTCGAACAGGATCGCCTCCTCGATCCGGTCCGCCGCCCAGCGGCCGAAGGCCTTCCCGTCGTTGCGCAGATGGTCCGGCGCGCGGTACCGGTTGGTGTTGGGCACCTTGAGCCCGCCGGGCACAAGCGGCTCGAAGGCCTGCTTGGCGCCCGGGATGCCGGTGATCGCCAGCGCGCCCTGCGGCGATCCGTGGTACGCGACCGCGCGCGAGACCACCTTGTGCTTGGTCGGCTTGCCGACGAGCTTCCAGTACTGCTTGGCGAGTTTCCACGCGGTCTCGACGGCCTCGCCGCCGCCGGTGGTGAAGAAGACCCGGTTGAGGTCGCCCGGCGCATGCGCCGCGAGCCGTTCCGCGAGGTCGATGGCGGCCGGGTGCGCGTACGACCAGAGCGGGAAGTACGCGAGCTGCTCGGCCTGCCGCGCCGCCACCTCGGCGAGATCACGTCGGCCGTGGCCGACCTGGACGACGAAGAGCCCGGCCAGCCCGTCGAGGTAGCGACGGCCGGTGTCGTCCCAAATGCGCACACCGTCGCCGCGGACGATCACCGGTACGTCGTGGCCGTCGTACAGACCGGAATGGCGCGCAAAGTGCATCCACAAGTGGTCGCGGGCCGCGTCGACCCGGCGGGTCCCACGTGGGGTCCGAGTCCCCTCGTCGGTGGCGCGGACGGGTGCCGGTGACGTCGTCATCGCGTCCCCCAGTCGTAGAGCTGCTTTCTGAGCTTGAGGTAGACGAACGTCTCGGTGGCGACCACTCCGTCGAGGCTTCGGATCTGTGTGCTCAGCAGCTGGAGCAGGTGGTCGTCGTTCTCACAGACGACCTCGGCGATCACGTCGAACGAGCCGGCCGTGATGACCACGTAGTCGACCTCGGGGATGTCGGCGAGGGTGTCGGCGAGTTTGTTGACGTCCCCGGTGGTCTTAAGGCCGATCAACGCCTGCCTTTCGAAGCCCAGCTGAAGCGGATCGGTGACCGCGACGATCTGGACGACTCCAGCCTCGGTCAGGCGCTGGACGCGTTGACGGACCGCCGCTTCCGACAGTCCGATGGCCTTTCCGATGGCGGCGTACGACCGTCGCCCGTCCTGCTGGAGCTGCTCGATGATCCCTTTCGCGACGGAGTCGAGGGAGACTCCGCCGCGCTCGCGTACGGCCATGGCGTGATCCTTGCCAACCAACCGGACAATGGCAAGTGAATCCGTGCCAGAACGGTGCTGTTCGATACGGATTCGTGAGTTTCCCGGCCGGACGACCATTGATCCCGGCAGCGACTGACGCCTACGCTGCGGCTCACGGACCGATCAGCACAGGATTGGGGGCCGCGATGGCCGCACGCAGGACGCTGCGCAATTTCGTGGGCGGCGACTATGTGGATCCGGTCAGCGACGCGACTACGCCCATCATCGACCCGTCGACCGGGCAAGCCGTCGCCGACGCGGCGGTGAGCGGCCGACAGGACGTCGACCGTGCCTACGCGGCGGCTGCAAGCGCGTTCGAGAGATGGGGCCAGACCACGCCGAGCGAGCGCCAGCACGCCCTGCTCAAGATCGCCGACGCCGCCGAGCGCCGCACCGACGACCTGGTGCGGCTGGAGGCGGAGAACACCGGCAAGCCGCACGCCCTGACCGCGAGCGAGGAAGTCGCCCCCATGGTCGACCAGATCCGCTTCTTCGCCGGCGCGGCGCGTGTGCTCGAGGGACGTTCGGCGGGTGAGTACCTAGCCGGCCACACGTCGTACGTCCGCCGCGAGCCGGTCGGCGTGATCGGACAGGTGACGCCCTGGAACTACCCGATGATGATGGCGGTCTGGAAGTTTGCACCGGCGATCGCGGCCGGCAACACCGTCGTCCTCAAGCCGAGCGACACCACACCGGAGACGACGCTGCTCCTGGCGGAGATCGCGGCGGAGTTCCTGCCGCCCGGCGTGCTGAACGTCGTCACCGGCGACCGCGACACCGGCCGCGCCGTCGTCGGGCACTCGACGCCCGCGATGGTCGCGATCACCGGCTCGGTGCGAGCCGGCATGCAGGTCGCCGCTGCCGCGGCCGAGAGCCTCAAGCGGGTCCACCTCGAGCTGGGTGGCAAGGCTCCCGTCGTGGTCTTCGACGACGCCGACGTGGAGGCGGCTGCCGAGGGCATCGCCGGCGCGGGCTACTTCAACGCCGGCCAGGACTGCACGTCGGCAACCCGGGTACTGGTGGAACCGGCAATCCACGACGACTTCGTCGCTGCGTTGTCCGACCAGGCCCGCAACACCAAGGTGGGGATGCCCGACGACGACGACGCCGCGCTCGGGCCGCTGAACAATCGCGGCCAACTCGATCGCGTGACGGGCTTCCTCGACCGGCTACCCGACCACGCGTCGGTCTCGGCCGGCGGCAAGCATCCCGACGGTCTGGGCGACGGCTTCTTCCTGCAACCCACGGTCGTGGACGGCCTGCTGCAGGAGGACGAGGCCAGCCAGAACGAGATCTTCGGACCGGTCATCACCGTGCAACGCTTCTCCGACGAGGACGAAGCGGTCCGCTGGGCCAACGGCGTCCGGTACGGCCTCGCGTCGAGTGTGTGGACGACGGACTTCGGGCGGGCCATGCGGATGACCAAGCGACTCGACTTCGGTTGCGTCTGGGTGAACTGCCACATCCCGCTGGTGGCGGAGATGCCCCACGGTGGGTTCAAGCAGTCGGGATACGGCAAGGACCTGTCGATCTACGGCCTGGAGGATTACACGCGGATCAAGCACGTGATGGCGAGGATCTCCCCCTGAGTCACAGGCCGCCGCGGGGGGGCTCGCCGGTGTCGGGCACCAGGATCGGGGTGTTCTCGTCGAGCGTCTCGCCACGGAAGAACGGACGCAGCTTGGCGGCGCAGGCGAGCATCAGCGGAATGCCGAGCGCAAGCATCCCCACCCCGATGACGAAGACACCGCCGACGCTCCCGAACGTGGTGTAGCCGTAGTCGGCGTCGATCATGTCCGTGGCGCTCTTCACGAACGCCCACGTCATGCCGATCGAACCGAGCAGCGGCAGCAGCCCGCGCAGCCAGAAGTTCCGGGCGTTCTCGAACAGCGTCCGCCGGAAGTACCAGACGCACGCGAATCCGGTGATGCCGTAGTAGAACGCGACCGCCAGACCGAGGGACAGAATCGAGTCCTGCAGCGTGTTCTGGGAGAGGAAGGACAGCACGAGGTAGAAGAAGATCGCGGTCGCACCCACGAACAGCGTGCCGAACGACGGCGTGTGATACCTCGGGTGTATGCGTGCGAACTGCTTCGGAATCGCGCCGTACACCGCCATGGCGAGTGTGCCGCGGGCGGTCGGCAGGATCGTCGTCTGGGTCGACGAGGCCGCGGAGATCGCGACCGTCAGTAGCAACAGCGACGCCAGTATGCCGCCGAACACGGGGTCGCCGAGCACGGTGAGCACGTCGTCGAGGTTCTCCTCGTTGCCGAGCCCGATCCCGTCGGTGCCGAAGCCCGCGTACGCCTGGACGGCGACCGCGACCATGAGATACGTCGCAAGCAGGATGACGGTGCTGACTATCGCCGCCTTACCCGCGACGACGTCGGCGTTCCTGGTCTCCTCGTTGACCGCCAGGCACGAGTCCCATCCCCAGTAGATGAAGATGCACAGGATCACGGCCTCGGCGATCGCGGAGGAGTCAAGGCCGCGCGGCGAGAACCATTCCCACGACGGATTGACGGCCTGCGAGCCGGCCGAGTCGCTGAAGACCTTGCCGAGGGCGACCACGCTGAAGACGGCCAGGATCACGAACTGGATGGTGACCAGGACGTTCTGCAGCCGCCCGGTGATCACGATTCCGCGGTAACTCACCCAGGTCATCACCGCGATGAAGGCGACGCCGAACAGCACCCGTACGGTGAGCGAGTCGGCCGCCGAATCGAAGCCCAGGAAGTCCAGCAGGTAGATGCCGGCGATCTCGGCGACGTTCGCGAGCACGATGATGGCTGAGACCGCCAGGCCCCAGCCACCCATCCAGCCGACCCACGGACCGAAGGCCTTCGTCCCCCAGGTGAAGGTGGTCCCGCAGTCCGGGGCCGACCGGTTGAGTTCGCGGTAGGCGACGGCGATGAACAGCATGGGCACGAATGCCACGATGAACATCGCCGGCGCACGGTCGCCTACCGCGAGCACGACGTAGCCCAGCGTCGCCGCCAGGCTGTAGGCAGGTGCGGTCGAGGCAAGGCCGATGACGACATTGCCCCACAGGCCGAGAGCCCCGCGTTCGAGTCCCTTTCCCGTCACCGGGTCGGTAGCGACTCTCGTCTCGGCCATGCCCCCCACCTTCGTCGTGTGGAACCCCCGCCGTGGCGGAGAATCTACTGACTCCGTCGCTTCTACGCAAGAGGACGTTGGAATCAGTTGTATTTCGTGCGGTCGACGATAGATTCAGTGTCATGCGGTTGCTGCTCGTGGGATCCGGAGGAGTCGGTGACGCCTTCGCGCGGATCGCCGCACGGCGTGACTTCTTCGACCGGCTGGTCGTCGCGGACTACGACCTCGGGCGCGCCGAGCGGACCGTCGCGGCGGTACGGCAGCGGCACCCTCGCGAGAGGCGGTTCGTGGCGGCGCGGGTCGACGCATCCGACGCCAGCGCCGTACAGGCCCTGGCCCGTGAGCATGGAGTCACACACGTCATGAACGCCGTGGACCCACGCTTCGTCATGCCGATCTTCGACGGTGCGTTCGCCGCTGGAGCCGACTACCTCGACATGGCCATGTCGCTCTCGAGGCCTCATCCCAAGGCGCCGCACGAACAGACCGGCGTCAAGCTCGGTGACGAGCAGTTCGCGAAGGCGACGGAGTGGGAGGAGGCCGGGCGGCTTGCACTGCTCGGCATCGGCGTGGAGCCGGGACTGTCCGACGTGTTCGCCCGCTACGCCGCCGACCACCTGTTCGGCTGGATCGGCGAGCTGGGCACGCGTGACGGCGCCAACCTGACCGTAGACGGCTACGACTTCGCGCCGTCGTTCTCGATCTGGACGACGATCGAGGAATGCCTGAACCCGCCGGTTGTATGGGAACGCGAGCGTGGGTGGTACACGACGGCGCCGTTCAGCGAGCCCGAGGTGTTCGACTTCCCGGCAGGCATCGGCCCGGTCGAATGCGTCAACGTGGAACACGAAGAGGTTCTGCTCATGCCCCGCTGGATCGAGGCCGAAAGGGTGACGTTCAAGTACGGCCTCGGCAGCGAGTTCATCGACGTCCTCGAGACTCTGCACAAGCTTGGCTTGGACCGCACGGACCCGGTGACGGTGCTATCCGGTGGCTCGCCCGTCGCGGTGAGCCCACGCGACGTCGTCGCGGCATGCCTGCCCGACCCGGCGGGCCTGGGCGACCGGATGCACGGCAAGACGTGCGCCGGCCTCTGGGTCACCGGTACGGGCAAGGACGGGAACCCGCGCGAGGTGTACCTGCACCACGTCGTCGACAACGCCTGGTCGATGGCCGAATACGGAAGCCAGTGCGTCGTCTGGCAGACCGCTGTGAACCCTGTGGTCGCACTCGAGCTGCTCGCCGCCGGAGCGTGGTCCGGCGCCGGGGTCCTGGGTCCCGAGGCGCTCGACGCCGAGCCGTTTCTCGACCTGCTCGCCGGGGACTACGCGTCGCCCTGGGGGCTGGACGAACGCACGCCGCTCCGATTGACATGATCGGCGCATGCGATTCGGGATCGACGTGGCACAGCAGCGGTTGGACTTCGCCGAAGTCGTCGACCGGGTGCGGTTCGGCGAGGACCTCGGGTTCGACGGCGCCTGGGGCTTCGACCACTTCACGCCCATGTACGGCGAAGGACCGGGGAACTGCTTCGAAGGCATGACGACGCTTGCGGCGCTCGCCGGCCGCACGTCCCGAATCCGGCTCGGCCTGCTCGTGGCGGGAGTCACCTACCGCCACCCGTCGATCCTCGCCGCCGAGGCCACGACCGTCGACCACGCCAGCGACGGCCGTCTCGAGCTCGGCATCGGCGCCGCGTGGTACGAGCCGGAGCACCACCGGCTCGGTCTGGACTTCCCGCCGGTCGGTCAGCGCTTCGACCGGCTGGAGGACCAGCTCGAGATCTTCGTGCGGCTCTTCACCGGCGAGGTCGTTTCCTACCGGGGCCACCAGGTAAGCCTCGACGGAGCCCAGCTGCGCCCGGTGCCGGTACAGCGGCCGCATCCACCCATCTGGATCGGCGGCTCGGGCCGCCGGCGGACGCTACCTCTCGTGGCCAGGTACGCCGACGTCTGGCACGCGGACTCGCTTGCGGACTACCGGGAGAACACCGCGTTGGTGGACCGACTGGCCGAGGAGGTCGGCCGGGACCCGACAGCCATCGGGCGAGCCGCGTCGCTGTCGTTGTCGGAGCCCTGGAACGAGGTACGACAGAACGCCGAACGGCGTCGCGACCTCGGGATGGACTACCTCGTCTGCAGCTGGCCGAGCGAAGGTCGCGCCCGGGTCGAGGAGTTCTGGACCACCATCGCGCCGGACTTCGCCGACTGAGGGGTGTATGACATGCCAGCCGATATCCGGCAGGGCCTGCCGATCATCGCGTTCTCGTCCGCCGCCGAGTGGGAGCGATGGCTCGACGAGAACCATGCCGCCGCGACCGGGGTCTGGATCAAGTTCGCCCGGAAGGCCAGCGGCATCCCTACCGTGACCTATGCCGAGGCGGTCGAGGCCGCGCTGTGCTACGGCTGGATCGACGGGCAGGCGGCGCCGTTCGACGACACCCATCACCTCCAGCGGTTCACACCACGCACCCCGCGAAGCAGGTGGTCCAAGATCAACCGGTCCCGGGCACTTGACCTGATCGCGGCCGGCCGGATGAAGCCGGCCGGCATCGCCGCCATCGAGCAGGCTCGGCGTGACGGTCGGTGGGACCGCGCTTACGAGCCGCCGAGCACAGTCTCGATTCCCGACGACCTGCAGGCCCGGTTCGACGAGAACCCGCAGGCTGCGGAGTTCTTCGCAACGCTGGACAGCCAGAACAGGTACGCCGTCCTCTACCGGATCCAGGAGGCGAAGCGGCCCGAGACCCGGGCGCGCCGCATCGACACATTCGTGGCCATGCTCAACCGGCGCGAGAAGCTCTACCCATGACGCCTGTCAGTCCTGGACCTCGACACTGACCCGGTGCCATCCGGTCGCGCCGTCCGGCGCGGGAGGCGCCTCGTCCTCGATCTGCAACTCGCCGTCCGCAGTAATGGCTCGCACCCGGAGTTCGTGGTCGCCGGGCTCGGCGTCCCATTCCCAGACCCACTGCCGCCACGTGTCCGTGCTGGGCACCACGCCCAGCCGGGCCCGGCGCCACGGCCGGTCGTCGACCCGCACCTCGACCGACTGGACGCCTCGGTGCTGGGCCCATGCCATTCCCGCCACCGCCACTCGCCCCGCGCGCACCGTCGCGCCGGATTTCGGCACCTCGATTCGCGACGCCGTCTTGATCGGGCCCCGCTCGGACCAGCCTCTCGTGGTCCAGTAGGCGTCGAAGTCGTCG
This sequence comes from Actinomycetota bacterium, assembly GCA_046727475.1. Lineage (GTDB taxonomy): Bacteria > Actinomycetota > Actinomycetes > Jiangellales > Jiangellaceae > DAIUDS01. Next base: position 8,895 of record JBKPCP010000014.1, read on the forward strand.
AACCGGCTGACTTCGACGTCGACGACCCACTTGGTGGCGCTGACGTACCCGTACAGCCCCGGAACGACCATCCGGACCGGGAAGCCGTGCTCCACCGGCAGCGGTTCGCCGTTCATGGCGACGGCAAACAGTGCGTCGCGTCCGTCCGTCAGCACGTCCAATGGCGTACCGGCCGTCCAGCCGTCGGCCGACGTCGATCGGACCGCGTCCGCGCGGGACACCGGGCCGGCCCGCGCCAGCACCTCTGCCACCGGAACGCCGCTCCACAGCGCGTTGCCGGCAAGATAGCCGCCGACCTCGTTCGAGACACAGGTCAAGGTGACCCAGCGTTCGACCAGACCGATGTCGACGAGCTCG
>JBKPCP010000015.1:0-24221 GCA_046727475.1 Actinomycetota bacterium
CCGCGTGGGTCCTTGGGATCCGCGCTGCGCGCGAGCGCGTCGGCCGCCGTGAACACGACCATGGCGTCGTCGGCCGGCAGTACGGCGTTGATCTCGGCCATGCCGTCGGGCAAGGGGTGCATGTCGAGGAAGCGCCCTGCCTCGGCTTTCGCGTGTCGCCTCGTCGTGGCGGCCGGATCGACGGCCGTGACAGCGCGGAGCAGGCAGCGCCGCATCTCCGACACGGTCTGTGATGCCGCCCGGCGCAGGACTCGTTCCTCGACCGCGCAGCGGGCAGGCGCGTCGGCAAGGCTGGCGGTGTGCTCTGCCATCGCGCGTGCCTTGACCAGGTTGATGTGGCCGTCGAGGAAGGCCTGACGCGTTGCAGGGAGCCGATCGGCAAGATCGAGGGCGAGTGCGAGCCTGATGTCGGCGGCGCGGCGGGTCAGTCGCAACCGGGCGGCGATCTCGTCCCCCGCGAACTCACTGACCCGCCGGCTGGGCTCGTCCGGAGCGTACGGACCGGGCCTGCGGCGAGCGAACTCGGCCAGCACGTCTAGCTGCCGGGCCTGTGCCCGACTGATCAGCCGCTCCCATCCCGCCATGGCCTCGAGCAGATCGAAGCTGGACAGTCCGGCCGGATCGACGCGGCACAGCGCGGCCACCTCCGGCCCGAGAACTCCAGACAGGTCATCGGTCGACGGCGGCGGCAGCTCGTCAGCGGGCTCGACCGCAGCCCCTGGGGGGAGTCGGCGCGGCACCTCGAAGACACCGGGGGAGACCCGCTTCGCACGCTGCATCGGCCCTTCGGCGATGCGTGCGGGCGTCTTGGGCAGAACCGCCCTCAGGCGCGCCAACGCCGCTGCGTGGCAGTCGTCTGCCCAGGTGCTGGGCCCGCCGACCGGTTCGAACATGTGTTCATCGTCCCAGCCGGCACTGACAAAGACGGCATTCCCGAGACGCACATGTCCATGGCGCTACCTGGTCGCAACCGGGTGGTACCGCACGTTCACCGCAGCGGCGGGGTCGTCGCCGTTGACGCGCTCGAGGCGCAACGGCGCGCCGCCCGGGTTGTCGAACAACCGGATCCCGTCGCCGAGCAGCACCGGCGCGATGTGCAGGTCGATCTCGTCGACCAGCCCGCGTTCTAGCAGCTGTCGACCGATGGTGGGTGAGAAGACCTCGAGGTTCTTGCCGTCGGCGGCCTCCAGTCCGATCCGCACGGCCTCCTCGACATCGCAATTCAGGAAAGTGACCCCATCGGTGGGCGCCGCATCCTCGGGGTGGTGGGTGAGTACGAAGATCGGCCCCTCCCATGCCCCGCCGTACGGGCGGCTGTCGCTCGTGGCGTGGTCCCACCCGTCTCGACCCGCCAGCACTGCACCCGTGGTCTCGACGTACTCCTCGACCAAGCCGGGACGGAACACGAACCCCGTCATCCACTCCATCGAGTGGTTCGGACCGGCCACGAAACCGTCCAAGGACATCGTGAAGTGCCACAGCACCTTCGCCGCAGCCCGCTGTCGCTCCGTGTCAGTCATCTTTCACTCCTCTGTCGTGCCAGCGATCGGCCATCAACGGCACCGACCCGAGCGACGAGTCAGCAAGCAGAGGACGGTCGCGGAAGCGGCTCGGTGCCCTGCCTTCGCCCGTCCGAGGTCAGAGACCGTGATGGACCGCGTAATGGGCGGATAGCAGATCTTCGCCCCAGTCGTTGCGAAGGTCTCGCCAGACCGAGTGGATGTGATTCGCGTCGTCCTGGGTGTTGTCGTACTCGAGCAGGAACGTGGGACCGCTGACGGCGTAGTAGTGGCCTTGGCCGCGCTCCTCCGGACCGACCCAGCTGAACGTCACCGCGTCCAGGTCCGCGTCGACCACATCGCGCCACGATGCGTCGGCTACCTCGATGGGTGCTCGGTCGAAGTACAGCCGGACCAGGCGCTGCAGCAAGTCGCGCTGCTCGTCCGTCATCCGCGCGTACGAGAGGCCGGAGGGCAGGACACCGGGATCGGCCACCGGGTCGTTGCGGGTGAGGATGTCCGGCGGGGCACTGCCCAGGGCGACGGCGACGTCTCGCTGGGCCGGATCGAGTGCGGTGAGCAGCGCGCGGGCGAACTCCTCCTCGTCCGGCAGGATGCGGAGCCCTTCGTGTGGCCCGTGGGGCACGACTGCAGGTTCGGCGCCGAAGAACTGCGGCGTGACCGCGACGGCGTCGCCGGCGACGGTGATGTGCACAGCAAGGTGGTGGCCGTTCACACGCCACGCCCACGGCTCGTCGGCGCCGGGCCGGCCGAGGACGCGGACCCAGAACCTGTGATCTCCGGGCGGCGGTTCGCGGCCTGGAGCCGCACTCAACTCTCGCCGGATCATGTCCAGCTCGACGACGGCGCGAGCAGTCTTGGCTCCGGTCTCGCTGCAACCAGCATCGAGAAGGTCAAGGGCAAGAGCCTGCTGTTCGGCGGAGAGGTCGGCCAGCGCGAGCCCTGCCCGCGGGCCCGGCAGGTAGGTCCATTGCCGGTGATCCGGCACGCCGAAGGGAACCGTAGCGGCATCCCGCTGCTGCGGATCCAGAGCGGCGAGGAACTCAGTCACCGCGCTGATCATCCGGGCCACCACGGAGCGGGACCGCCGATCGCTCATGCGTCCTCCCGGTCTCGGTCAGTTGGCGAACAGCCAGCCTGACTGCCGCACGACGACCGGTCAAACGCCGGTGGAGCAGCATTCGTCCGGCGTGATCGGACCTTTGCGGGCCGGTTAGGCGAGGTAAGCCATGCCTAAGTAGGATGCGGGCGTACCGCCCAGACGAGCTCCCAGGAGAACCGACCGATGCGCCCACGCCCGCTGCTCGCCGCCGCGACCGCGTCCGTGCTGGCGTTTGTCCCCGCCTGCGGGAGTGCCGGGGGTGACGAGGGGGTGGACGAGTCTCAGCTCGTCGTCTATTCGGGACGCCAGGAGGCGCTCGTCCAGCCGGTCATCGACGACTTCGAGGACGAGACCGGGATCGAGGTCTCGGTCCGATACGGAAACACGGCCCAACTGGCCGCACAGATCATCGAGGAGGGTGACCGCACCCGGGCCGACGTCTACTTCGCCCAGGACGGCGGCGCCCTCGGGGCGCTGGCCAAGGCGGACATGCTCGCCGAGCTCCCATCCGATCTCCTCGCGACGGTCGACCCCCGCTACCGCTCGTCCGAAGGCACCTGGATCGGAACAAGCGGACGGTCGAGGGTCATCGTCTACGACCCCGACCAGCTCACCGAGGACGAGGTGCCTGACACCGTCTTCGACCTCACCGATCCGCAGTGGAAGGGCAAGGTCGGCATCTCCCCCAGCAATGCCTCGTTCGAGGCGTTCGTCACCGCGATCCGGATCATGGAGGGCGACGACCGTGCCCGTGAGTGGCTCGAGGGCATGGCGTCCAACGACGTCCAGCTCTTCGACAACAATGTGCTGATCCTCAATGCGGCGGAGGACGGTGTGATCGCTCTCGGGCTGATCAACCACTACTACTGGTACGAGCAGGTCGCCGAGGAGGGACTCGACGCCGTTCCGGCCCGGCTGAAGTTCCTGCCTGGTGGCGATCCCGGAGCTCTCGTCAACGTGGCCGGCGTCGGAGTGCTGAAGGGCTCCGACCGCGAGGACGACGCGCTCCGCTTCACCCGGTACCTCCTCGATGAGGACGCCCAGACGTACTTTGCCGAGGTGACCAAGGAATACCCCCTGATCGACGGTGTCCCGGTCACGCAGGGCCTGCCGCCGCTGGAGTCCCTGCAGGCTCCCGAGATCGACCTTTCCGACCTCGACACGCTCGAGGAGACCCTGCAGATGATCGAGGATGCCGGGCTGACCTGATGGCCGCACAGACGCTGGACCGCGCTCCGGTCACGACCCGTTGGCGGCGCCCCGGCCGGCGCCCACCCGCGATCCTGGTCGTGCCGGCGCTGGTCGCCGCGGGCGTCGCGCTGCTCCCCCTCGTGTATCTCGGCGTGCGCTCGCTCGACGGAGGTCCGGCGGAGCTGGTCGAACTGCTCTGGCGGGAGCGGACCTTGCGCCTGGCGGTTCGTAGTCTGGGCCTCGCCGCCGCCGTCACGCTCGCCTCGCTCGTCGTCGGCGTCTCGCTTGCCTGGCTGACGATCCGGACCCGGCTCCCGGGCCGTCGGGCTTGGACGGTCGTCGCCGCGTTGCCCCTGGCGGTGCCGTCGTACGTTGCGGCCTACGCGTGGGTCGCCGCGTTCCCGCGAATTCCGCCGTTCCTGGGCTCGGTGCTCGTCCTCACGCTGTGCTGCTATCCCTACGTCCTTCTCCCCGTGGCGGCGACGCTCGGGCGGACCGACCCGGCCCTGGAAGAGGTGGCCCAGTCGCTCGGCAAGAGCCGGCTGGCGACGTTCTTCACGGTGACGCTGAGGCAGGTCAGGCCCGCGGCCGCCGTCGGTGCGCTGCTCGTCGCGCTGTACGTGCTCTCGGACTTCGGCGCGGTCGCAATCCTCCGGTACGACGCGTTCACCCGGGTCATCTACACCTCCTACCGGTCGAGCTTCGACGGGACAGCCGCCGCTGCGCTCGCTCTCGTTCTGGTAGCGATCACACTTGTGATCGTCTGGGCGGAGGGCCGCAGCAGGGGCCGGGCGGCCCAGGCACGGGTAGGTGGCGGCGCCGCACGTCGGCACCGACCGGTGCCACTCGGTACGGCCGGCACCGTGATCGGGCTCGGCTGGGCCGCGGTAGTCGCCGTCCTGGCGCTCGGCTTCCCGTTGGGCAGCCTGACGTACTGGCTCACCCAGGGTGGTGCCGCCGACCTCGATGCCGGATCCCTTGCCGGTGCGGCCTGGTCGACCGTCGCGGTGTCGGCGCTCGGCGCCCTCGTGACGACGGCGCTCGCGATCCCGGTGGGCGTCATGGCGGCTCGATACAGGTCAGCCGGGACGCGGGTGCTCGAGCAGGCGTCGTACGCGGGTCACGCCCTGCCGGGGATCGTGGTGGCGCTCTCGCTCGTCTACTTCGGCGTGCGGTACGCGTACCCGATCTACCAGGAGACACCGTTGCTCGTGCTCGCCTACGCGGTGCTGTTCCTGCCCGCCGCGGTCGGAGCGGTTCGGGCATCGGTCACACAGTCACCACCGGTGCTGGAGGAGGTGGCGCGCTCGCTGGGACGCAGCCCCGGTCGGGTGTTGCGTGAGATCACGATGCCGTTGGCCGGCCCGGGCGTTGCCGCCGGAGCGGCGTTGGTGTTCCTGACCTGCATGAAGGAGCTTCCGGCAACGCTGCTACTCCGACCGACCGGCCTGGAGACCCTCGCGACCGAGCTGTGGGCCGAGACCGAGGTCGGCGCATATGCGGCCGCCGCTCCGTACGCCACGATGCTGGTCGTACTCGCGGCATTGCCTACCTTCGTGCTGAGCCACCGTCGCCGGTCGGCGACACTTGACGTTCCGGGAGGTGGGTCGTGAGCGCGCTGGCCGTGCAGGGCCTGGACAAGTCGTTCGGTGGCGTTCGCGTGCTCCAAGGGCTCGACCTCACGGTCCCCGCCGGCTCGCTCGCCGCGGTGCTCGGCCCGTCCGGCTGCGGGAAGACCACGCTGCTACGGATCGTGGCCGGCTTCGAGGCGGCCGACGCCGGCACCGTGACGCTCGACGGCACAGTGGTCGAGGGTCGCGGCATCCACGTGCCTCCGGAACGACGCCGCGTTGGCGTCGTGCCGCAGGAAGGAGCCTTGTTCCCGCACCTCACCGTGGCCGGAAATGTCGGGTTCGGTCTGTCGCGTGGGCGCCGCCGTGCAGAACGGGTCGACGATCTGCTGGCTCTCGTCGGCCTCGCGGGGTACGGCCGGCGGATGCCGCACGAACTCTCCGGCGGTCAGCAGCAACGGGTTGCACTGGCCCGGGCGCTTGCGCCCGACCCTGCCCTTGTCCTGCTCGACGAGCCGTTCAGCGCGCTCGACACGGGCCTGCGCGCGGCTGTCCGCGACGATGTCCGCACGGCGCTGCGCACGGCCGGGGCCACCGCCGTGCTCGTCACGCACGACCAGGAGGAGGCGTTGTCCATGGCCGATCTCGTCGCGGTCATGGCGGCGGCGCGGATCGCACAGGTGGCTCCGCCCGGTGATCTCTATGCGACCCCGTCCGACCTCGGGGTGGCCACGTTCGTCGGCGATGCCGTCGTTCTCGATGCCGTTGCCACGGCGTCCGGTGCGGACAGCCCGCTCGGTCGGTTGCAGCTCCGCGACGGAGCGCTCCGGGGACCGGGCCGAGCCGTCGTGCGGCCTGAGCAGGTCCTGCTCGACGACAACGGTTCAGGCGTCGTGGGAACCGTCACGGCCACCGTGTTCTACGGCCACGACGCGTTGGTGCGGCTGTCCGTACCCGTGGCGGACGGTCAGGTGTCGGTCTCGGCCCGGTGTCAGGGGCTGCCGAGGGGCGTCGACGTGGGCGACTCGGTGAGCCTGCGGGTAGTCGGCCCGGTGACGTTCTTCCCGGCGTGAAGGCCCGGCTGCTCTTCGTCGTCGCGGTCCTCGTACAGCTCGTCGTGCTGTACTGGCCGAGCGCACCGGAGCTGGGTCCGCTCGTCCCGTTCGCCGACAAGATCGTCCACGTGGCCGTGTTCGGTGTCGCGGTCTGGACCGGTCGGCGGGCCGGGATTCCGGTCTGGGCACTCGTCGTGATCTTCGGCGTCCACGCCGGGTTGAGTGAGGTGCTTCAGGACTGGCTGCTCGACGACCGCGCCGGTGACAGGGGCGACCTCGTGGCCGATTTCGCCGGCATCGCGCTCGGATGTGTCCTGCCCAGGACACGGGTTGGCTACAGGAGTGCAGAAAAGGGCACCGAACCCGGCAGCATGGGATCCGGGACTACGAATCGGGAAGGGAGGGACGACCGGTGAGCACCCGCGCGGACCGCTTGACCGGGCAGCTGCTCGTGGCGACGCCGAGGCTGCGTGACCCGAACTTCGACCGCGCCGTCGTCCTGATCCTCTCCCACGATGACGACGGAGCGTTGGGCGTCGTGGTCAACCGGCCGACCGGCGTTCGGGTCAACGAGATCCTGCCGAACTGGCAACCCGTGGTCACCGAGCCCGGCGTGGTCTTCCACGGCGGCCCGGTCAGCCTGGACAGCGCTCTCGGCCTGGTTGCCTTGGCAGACGGGTCCGAGCCACTCGGTGTCCGCCGGGTCAGCGGACAGGTCGGTGTCGTCGACCTCGACGTCCCTCCCGAGGTCGTCCAGCCCGGCGTGGTTGCCATGCGCGTGTTCGCCGGGTACGCGGGCTGGTCTCCCGACCAGCTCGAGGCCGAGATCGCCGAGGGTTCGTGGTACGTCGTCGACGCAGAGCCCGAGGACGCCTTCCGCGACGACGCCGAGGCCCTGTGGCAGAGGGTGTTGCGCCGCCAGGACGGTCCACTTGCGCTGATGGCGACCTTCCCGGCGGACCCGTCGCTCAACTGACAGAACGGTGCGGGCGTTTCCCGCGCAGGCGATCGGATCAGGCTGACAACGTGCCCACGTCGCCGTCCCGCCCTCGCCGGGTCTTCCTGATGGGGATGATGGGCAGCGGGAAAACCACGGTCGGCAAGGAGCTCGCCGGTCGGCTCGGCTGGCCGTACTGGGACAACGATCGGCGTCTCCACGCCTCGACAGGCGAGCGAACCGACGAGCTGGCCGGTCTCGGGCCGCAGCGTCTGCACGCACTCGAAGCCGAACAGGCCCTCCTCGCCACCCGCCAGCCGCCGCCCCTGGTCGCCGGTCTGGCGAGCAGCGTCGTCGAACGTCAGAGCCTGTGGCCGATGCTTCGTGCCGCCGGCTGGTCCGTCTACCTACGGGCAACGGTGGCGACGCTCGTCACGCGGGTGGGCACGGGGGAGGGACGGCCGTGGCTCGACGACGACCCTGCCGGCTTCCTCACGCGCGTGCTGCGGGCCCGCGGACCGCTGTACGAAGAACTGGCCGATCTCTCGGTGGACGTCGACCACCTACTCCCCGTCGACGTCGCCGTGCGGATCAGGGATTGGCTTACCCGGCAGTGAGGTCAGCCCTCACCGTCGCCCGCGCCGCCGTCGTCGCCGCTGCGAAGTGAGTCCCAGATCTCCTTGCACTCCGGGCACACCGGGAAGCGCTGCGGATCCCGGCTCGGCACCCAGACCTTGCCGCACAGGGCGATCACGGGCGTGCCATTGACCATCGCGTCGGTGAGCTTGTCCTTCGGGACGTAGTGCGAGAACCGTTCGTGGTCGCCGTCCTCGGTGCTCGGCCGCGTGCGGGTGTCTTCGACGGTCTGTGCGCCGGGGCTCAACTGGGTGCTCACGCAGACCAGTGTACGAAAGGCGGTGAGCAGACCTCGAGTGCCGACGTCGGGTGGATCTCCCGAACGGCGGCGTTTGTAGGGTCGGCGCGTGGCAGCAGAGGCGGAAGTGGGTGCGGCGGGCATCCTGAGCCGGCGGAACCGTCGGTTGACGGTGGGCATCGTCGCGACCGTCGTCTTCATCGCCTTCGAGGCGATGGCCGTGGCGACCGCCATGCCGAAGGCCGTACCGGCGCTGGACGGCATGCCCCTCTACGCGCTGGCCTTCTCCGGGTACTTCACGACCAGCCTGTTCGGGATGGTGCTGGCGGGCGATGTGTGCGACCGGCGAGGGCCGCGACTGCCGCTGCTCGCCGGCACCGCGTCCTTCACGGCCGGCCTGCTGATCGCGGGCACGGCGCAGGCGATGTGGCCGTTCGTGCTGGGACGAGCGGTGCAGGGTCTGGGGGGCGGCATCGTGATCGTCGCCCTGTACGTCGTGGTCGGTCGGGCGTACGACGACGATCTGCGGCCACGCATCTTCGCGGCGCTTTCCGCGGCCTGGGTCGTGCCGTCGATCGTGGGGCCGCTGGTAGCAGGCGTCGTCGCGGATCACCTGAGCTGGCGGTTGGTCTTCCTCGGCGTCGCGCCACTGGCCGCACTCCCGGTGGTCCTGGCGCTTCCCGCGGTCGCCACGGTTGACGGACCACCTCCGGACGGCCCGCGTGTGCGGCGCGGGAGGATGCGGCTCGCTCTCGCGGCCGCGGTCGGGATGGGGATGCTGCAGGTGGCCGGCATGCGTGCCGACGTCGTCGCGGTCGCGCTGGCGATCGTCGCCGTGCCTCTCCTGGTGCCGAGCATTCCGCGGCTGCTCCCGTCGGGGACGCTGCGGTTGCGACGTGGGCTGCCGACGGTCGTCGCCATGCGCGGCATCATGGCCGGCGCCTTCTTCGGCGCCGAGGCGTTCGTCCCGCTGATGCTTGTTCAGCAGCGGGGCCTGTCGGCGACGATGGCCGGACTCGCGTTGACGGGCGGAGCCCTCGGCTGGGCGACCGGCTCCTGGTACCAGGGCCGGCCGCGGCTACGCGTCGCCCGGCACGTGCTGGTCCGGGCCGGTGCCGTGCTGGTGGCTGTCGCGATCGTGGGTACGGGTCTGGTGCTCGTACCGGGCGTTCCGGCGGTCGCCGCGGGCGCCGCCTGGACGATCGGCGGCGTGGGAATGGGCCTGGCCATGGCCAGCATCGGCGTCCTGCTCTTCGAGTTGTCGCCGGTCTCGGACCAGGGAGCGAACTCTGCCTCGCTTCAGCTCTCGGACTCGCTGTTCTCGATCACGTTCATCGGCCTGGCCGGAGTGATCTTCGGCTCGTCACACCGCGCCGCCGGCGAGGTCAGTCCGGGCGTGTACGCCACGATTCTCACGGTCATGGTGGCGCTCGCTCTCATCGGCGTCTGGGCGGCGGGACGCGTGCGCCGGGAATCCACCATTCCACGGCTGCGTTGAGTGCACGACTACCAAATACGAGGAGCTCATCCCCAAATGGCCACGCTGACCATGACGCGCGAGAACCACGACGACGCCGTCGCCGACGGCATCGTCCTGATCGACTTCTGGGCGGAGTGGTGCGGGCCGTGCAAGCGGTTCGCGCCGGTCTTCGAGAAGGCGTCCGAGGAGCATTCCGACGTGACGTTCGCGAAGGTCGACACGGAGGAGCAGCGTGAGCTCGCGGCGATGTACGGCATCACGTCCATCCCCACCCTGGTGATCTACCGCGACGGCATTCCGGTGTTCAGCCAGCCCGGGGCACTGCCGGGCAATGTCCTGGAGGACCTGGTGGGTCAGGTTCGCGCCCTCGACATGGCCGATGTCCGCGCGTCGTACGAGAAACAGCTGGCCGAGCACCGTCACTGATCACGGCACGTTCGCGAACCTGATGTCGTGAATGTCCGCGTCGGCCGCGGCGAAGTCGAGCAGGTCGGCGCCTTCCTCGGTCAGGGCGGCAGCGTCCGGCTCCGCCAGCCGTTCGAACGGCTCCACGACCAACGTCGCTCCACCATCCCGCCGGATTACTTTCCACGTGCCGCGGTGGAAGCCGTCGACGAGAAGCGTGCCGTACTCGGCGCCGTTCCCCGGAAACAAAGGCGGCCGGCGGCCGTCGGTGATGAAACGAGTCCGGTCGGCGTACGAGAGCAGGACGTTGTCGTACTCGGGCAGGAACCTGACGGGCGCGGGCGTTTCCGGGTCGGGCCTCGGCGCCTCCGGCAGGTCGTACAGGTACTCACCGTCCTCGCTTCGAAACACGCGCAGTCGTGCCCGCAGCCGCTCGACGACTTCGCGCAACCGGGTCAGCCCGGACCAGACCTGGATGTCCTTGACGGTGGCCGGGCCGAACGCCGCCAGGTAGCGCAGGGCGAGCTCGTCCGGTGCAGCATCGGTGGCCAGTGGACGGCCGAGCCAGGCTTCGACCGTGGTCCACGCGGCAGGGCCGTTGGCTCCCCAGACGCCGCGCGGCGGTACCTGCACCAGCGGCACCAGGTAGGAGATCGCGTAGGAGAGCGACGTCGGGTCGCGATCGGGCCATCGCTCGTGCAGCAGTGGCCCCAGCTCGGCCCGTGTCCGCGGGCGTTCCTCCAGGAGCACACGTCCGGCCGCGATGAGCGCCGCGTAGTCGACGCCGTCGAGGTCGCGGGCGAAGGACTGGCCCCCGAACCCGCGCTCCAACACCGACTGGACTGCGGGGCGGAGCCGTAGGCAGTCGCTCGCGGTGACGAGGTGCAGCGTCGCCCGCATCATCGAAGCGCGCACGGCGCTGCGGTCGATGATCAGCTGCGCCAGCTCGTCGGCGTCGAACCCGTCCAGCCGGGTCCAGAGCCCGATGTACGGCGACAGGGGAGCCTGAGCCTGCATGCCGGCCAGGTGCCCGATGGTGTCGGCCACCGGCATGGACGCGCGCCGCAGCAGCAGTTGGCGCTCCAGCGTCGCGCGGTTGAGGGCTCGCCGGCTGAGAGTGGTGTCCGAAGCGCCACCGGCCCGGCTCGTCGCACGCCTCGACTCCGGCTTCATCGGCATGCCGGTCAGTAGAGCACGACCATCGTCGAGACGTCGCCGGCATCGCGGCCGGACCTCGTTGTCGCGCGCCGTACGATCGGGCCCGTGGCCACGGAGACGTCGCAGACGCTCGATCGTGGCGTACGGCTGCTGACGCTGCTGGCCGACGCACCCGGTGGCGTCACGATGACGGAGGCCGCGGCGGCGTTGGGCGTCAACCGAACGGTGGTGTATCGGTTGGCGGCAACTCTGGAGCAGCACGGGTTCGTTCGCAGATCCGACGACGGTCGCATCTCGCTCGGCTTCGCCCTGCTCTCGTTGGCCACGAAGGTGCACCCGCTCCTACGCCAAGCTGCGCTGCCGGCCCTACGCGCGCTCGCGGAGGACGTCGGCGCGACGGCCCACCTCACGGTGGCTGACGCGGGGGAGGCGCTCGCGGTGGCCGTCGTGGAGCCGAGTTGGACCGACTTCCACGTGGCCTACCGGGTCGGCGCACGTCACGACCTGCGCCGTGGGGCGGCGGGCCGGGCGATCCTCGCCGGCCGCACCGGCAACCCGTCTTACGTGGTCAGCAGGGGGGAGCTACAGCCCGGCGCCCACGGGGTAGCCGCGCCGGTGACCGGTATGCAGAGTGTCGAGGCGAGCGTGGGCGTGGTCGCACTGACCGGGTTCGAGGTCGAGACGGTCGGGCCGAGGGTGGTGCTGGCCGCGAAGGAGGTCGCAGAGCGTCTGCGTTAGCGGTGCGGCCGATTCCGGTCAGCCGACGGTGACGACGACGGGCTCGGACTCGATGGAGACTTCGCCGACCAGACCCACGACGCGGAACTGGTTCTCGCCCTCTCGGCCGGTCTGGACGAACGTGCTGAACGTGCCGTCGTTCTTCGTCTTGGCAGTGACCTGGTCTTCGGGATCCGGGAAGCTGTCCCAGTCGCTGCCGTTCAGGCTTCGTTCGACCTTGAGCTCCACGCCTTCGGCGGCGGGCTCCAGCACCCCGGTGAGGTCGATCTTCTCGTTGGTGGCAAAGGCCGTCTTGGCCGCACTCAGCGTGATGGCGGCGGCGGGTTCTGTGTCGGACGGGCTCTGCGAAGCAGCGGGCGACGCCGAACTCTCGCTGCTCCCTGCCGCATTGGGATCCTCGCTTCCGACCGCGTTGCCCGCGATCACGCCGCCGCTGAAGCCCACGACGGCGGCGGCGACAAGTATGGCTGCGGCAGCACCGCGAGAGGCTCGAGTCGACATCGCCGTACATTCAACCTGCATGACCCCCACGCCCGGAAGGGGGGCGGGTCATCGACTCCGTGCGGCGGCGGCGACGAGAGGCAGGACGCGCGGTTCGACCACTGTCGAGAGGGCGATCAGCGTCGACGTCCGCACGATGTCGGCGTCGCCGACGAGATCGTCGATCACCCGCTGGAGGTCGTCGTTGTCCCGCGCCACGATCCGGCAGAGAAGATCGCCCTGCCCGGTGATGGTGTGCACCTCGAGCACCTCGGGAATCCGGGCGAGGTGTGCGGCAACGGAGGCACGCCCGCCCTGTCGGATCTCGAGAGTCGCGAACGCCGTGACCCGGTATCCCAATGCGGCCGGGTCGATGCTCGGGGCGAGTGACCGGATCACACCGCTCGCGATCAGCTTGTCCAGGCGGGCCTGGACGGTGCCGCGGGCCACACCGAGACGTCGCGACGCCTCCAGGACGCCGACACGCGGCTCGTCGACGAACAGGCGCAGGATCCGTGCGTCGAGCTCGTCCATCACTTGGCTCCTCCCGGGCCTGACTGCGCACATTGCCCATTCGTCAACGCAGAGCCGTGTTCAGAACGTACACCGTGACCAGTGATCGGCGAAGCTGTTGCTCAGACCGGCTGTGCGGCGGCACAGTCCGATCAACGAGCGGCAAAGAGTCCAGCCGACCACCCGACCGGAGGCCGCCATGACCACCGAGACGACGCTCACGCCCGAGGAGCGCGACGCCGACCTCGATCTCGAGCAGCTCAAGCAACTCGTCGGGCTCGTCGAGTACGACGAGAGCCGAGACCCGTTCCCGGTCACGGCCATGGACGCCGTGGTGTTCGTGCTCGGGAACGCGACCCAGATCGCCCACTTCTACCAGTCGGCGTTCGGCATGGAGCTCGTCGCATACTCCGGCCCCGAGACCGGCAACCGAGACCACAAGTCCTTCGTGCTCAAGAGCGGGTCGGCGCGCTTCGTCCTCAACGGTGGCGTCGCGCCGGACAGCCCGCTGCTGGATCATCACCGCAAACACGGCGACGGCGTCGTCGACCTCGCCCTCGAGGTGCCTGACGTCGACCGCTGTATCGCCCATGCGCGCTCCCAGGGCGCGACGGTTCTCGACGAGCCGCACGACGTCTCCGACGAGAACGGCACGGTTCGGGTGGCCGCCATCGCGACGTACGGCGAGACTCGACACACGCTCGTCGACCGCTCGCGTTACACCGGCCCGTACCTGCCCGGTTACGTCCCGCGAACGTCGACGTTCGTCAAGCGCGACGGTGCGCCGAAGCGGCTGTTCCAGGCGATCGACCACTGCGTCGGAAACGTGGAGCTCGGCCGGATGGACGAGTGGGTCGCGTTCTACAACAAGGTGATGAACTTCGTGAACATGGCCGAGTTCGTCGGCGACGACATCGCCACGGAGTACTCGGCGCTGATGTCCAAGGTCGTCGCGAACGGCAACCACCGGGTGAAGTTCCCGCTCAACGAGCCGGCGATCGCGAAGCGCAAGTCACAGATCGACGAGTACCTCGAGTTCTACGGTGCCGCAGGATGCCAGCACATCGCGCTCGCGACGAACGACATCCTCCGGACCGTCGACGCCATGCGCGCCGAGGGCGTCGAGTTCCTCGACACGCCCGACGCCTACTATGACGACCCCGAGCTGCGGGCGCGGATCGGTGAGGTGCGCGTTCCGGTCGAGGAGCTCAAGAAGCGGAAGATCCTCGTCGACCGCGACGAGGACGGCTACCTCCTGCAGATCTTCACCAAGCCGATCGGCGACCGGCCCACGGTCTTCTACGAGATGATCGAGCGGCACGGGTCGTTGGGCTTCGGCAAGGGCAACTTCAAGGCCTTGTTCGAGTCGATCGAGCGAGAGCAGGAGTTGCGCGGCAACCTCTGACCGCCGCGCGTCCCGTGGGTCCCGGCCGGCGTAGCCTGACCGGTATGGGCGATCTTGTCGCGACACTGCGGACGCAGATCCCCGACGAGGCGGTCCTCGACGACCCGGACCTGATGGAGTCGTACCGCTTCGACAAGGCGCTGTTCTGCCCGGCCGGCACGCCTGCGGCCGTCGTGACGGCCCAGGAGCGGTCACACGTCGAGCACACCCTGCGAACGGCTTCCCGGCTCGGCATTCCGGTCGTGCCGCAGGGGGCTCGCAGCGGGCTGTCCGGAGCCGCCAACGCGATCGACGGGTGCATCGTCCTCTCGCTCGAGCGGATGGACAAGATCGTCGAGATCGATCCGGCCAACCGGCTCGCTGTGGTTCAGCCCGGCGTCTACAACGCCGTGTTCTCGCGCGCCGTCGCCGAGCACGGCCTGTTCTATCCACCCGACCCGTCGAGCTGGGAGTTCTGCTCGATCGGCGGCAACCTGTCGACCAACTCCGGTGGGCTGTGCTGCGTCAAGTACGGCGTGACGACCGACTACGTCCGGGGCCTCGAAGTGGTGCTCGCCTCCGGTGAGGTTGTGAGAACCGGGCGGCGAACAGTCAAGGGTGTCGCCGGCTACGACCTCACGAAGCTGTTCGTCGGCAGCGAGGGCACGCTCGGCGTCATCACCGAGGCGACGCTAGCCCTGCGGCCGCGGAGCCAGAGCCCGCACACAGTGGCAGCTGTGTTCGACTCACCCGCGGCGGCCGCGCGCGCCGTCTCTGCCGTGGTCGCGGACGGGCACGTCCCCAGCATGCTGGAGATCATGGACGCGACGTGCATCCGGGTCGTGAACGAGTGGAAGCGGATGGACCTGCCCGATGACGCCGGCGCCATGCTTCTCGCACAGTCCGACAGCGGCGCCGCGGCGGCAGCCGAGATGGCGACGATCGCGCGGATGTGCCACGAGGCCGGTGCCACCGAGGTGGTGGAGACGTCGGATCCGGCCGAAGGGGAGATGCTGCTGGAGGCACGGCGGGTGGCTCTGCTCGCGCTCGAACGTCTCGGCACGACGATGATCGACGACGTGTGCGTGCCATTGACCCGGTTGGCCGATCTGTTCGAAGGCGTGGAGAAGATCGCCGCCGCGCATGACGTGCTCATCGGCGTCGTCGGGCACGCCGGCGACGGCAACACGCACCCGACGGTCGTCTTCGACGCCGACGACGAGGACCAGGCCCGCCGAGCTCAGCTGGCGTTCGGTGCGGTCATGGATCTGGGGCTCGATCTCGGCGGGACGATCACCGGCGAGCATGGCGTCGGCATGCTCAAGAAGGAATGGCTGGCGCGCGAGGTCGGTTCGGTGGCGATGCGTCTGCACCGCGACATCAAGGGCGTCCTGGACCCGCAGGGCATCCTGAACCCCGGCAAGGTCTTCGACTGAGCTCGCGCCTGCGATGTCACCGATCCGCTGACGCGACGGATGGCCTGATCGATCCGGAGACCTCGCCGAGTCCGATCCGGGTTCCGTCGGGGCCCGGAGCCGAGCCGCTGATCGTGACCGTGTCCCCGTCCTCGAGGAACGTCCGGGTCGAGCCGTCGGCCAGCGTCACGGGCTTCTCGCCGTTCCAGGTCAACTCGAGCAGCGAGCCGCGTTCGTCGGCAGCCGCACCGCTCACGGTCCCGGAGGCGTATAGGTCGCCGGTCCGCAGCGAGGCACCGTTGGCGGTCAGGTGGGCGAGCTGCTGGGCCGCCGTCCAGTACATCTCGGCGAACGGCGGTCGGGAGACCACCGTGGCGTTCCACGACACCTCCAGCCGTAGGTCCAGCCCCCATGGCTGTCCCTCGGCGTCGTGGAGATAGTCGACCGGCTCGGGGTCGCGGACCGGCGGCTCCACCCGAGCATGCTCGAACGCGGCGAGCGGTACGACCCAGGACGAGATCGAGGTCGCGAAGGACTTGCCCAGGAAAGGCCCGAGCGGCACGGCTTCGAACGCCTGGATGTCGCGGGCGGACCAGTCGTTGACGAGGACGAGACCGAAGACGTGGTCCGCAAAGGCCTCGACGGCCACCGGTTCCCCCAGCTGGGATGGCACGCCGACCACGAATCCGACCTCGGCCTCGATGTCGAGGCGCGCCGACGGCCCGAACGTGACGGCGTCGCCGTCCCTGCGCAGACCGGACGGCCGCACGACGTCGCTGCCGGACGGAATCACCGTCCCCGCGCGCCCGTGGTACCCGATGGGCAGGTGGCGCCATGCGCTCGGCAGCGCCGGCGACTCCGGCCGGAAGATCTTGCCGAGGTTCTCGGCATGGTGTTGCGAGGCATAGAAGTCGACGTAGTCAGCCACCTGGAAGGGCATGTGCAGCCGTGCGTCGGCGAGCGGGACGAGGTGGGGCTCGACCAGATCTCGATGCGGCTCCTCGCTGACCAGCTCCGTCACCCATCCCCGCACCGCGGTCCACGCACGCGGACCCAACGCCATGAACGGGTTGAGGCTCGCCTGGGAGAACACATGGGCGCCGTCCAGGTTCTCCTCGGCGGCGAGTGGCGCGAGGTCGAGCACGTGGTCGCCGATGGCCACCCCGACCCGTGGGTCCTCGTCGGTGGTCGAGAAGACGCCGTAGGGAAGTGTGTGGACGCCGAACGGCGAACCGTCGGGCACGGTGACCCAGGTCGTCGGCAACGCGGTCACTCCTTGGTGACGAGGCCCAGGTCGAGCAGGTCGTCGACCGGCTCGAGGACGCTGCACGATCCGTACGAGTTGCACCAGGTCCGTACCCGGGCGGCTTGTGCCGGCTGCAGAGCCCGGGCCCGGCCGGCAAGGGCGGCGGCGTCGCGGTCGAGGAGCGTACGAGAGACGTCGGCGGCATCGCCACCGCCGAGCGCCACGGCAACTGCGAGCAGAGCGTTGAGGAAGCCGTGTTGTTCCGCACCGTCGGGCGCGGTGTGCCGGACGGCGTGGTGCAGGCCCGCCGTGAACTTGAACGGAACGTCGAGCTCCAAGCAGGCCAGGATGAACGCCGCGACGTCGTCCTCGGGCGGGAAGGCCTCGGCTGTCACGCCACCGGTGCGCAGCTTGGCCCGGTATCCCGAGTCGGCCACGGCGGCGAGCGCGTCGGGCCATCCTGGAAGGCGCGGTATCTCGACGTATGCCGGCTCGTCGTCGTCGGGCCCGCCCAGGGCGGCGTCAAGCGCGGCGACGGTACGTCGAGCGCTCTCGGACAAGGGTTCGCCGCGCAACGGCACCTCGACACCGCGCAGCACCATCCGGTCGTCGGCGGCGACGGCGTCGACCGCCGTGCCGACACCGCCGACGCCCGTGTCGACGACGACGGACACGCCGAACGGCTCGGATCCGGCGCCGACCCGGGAGGCCAGCTCGTCCAGGCCCGAGGCCGGGCACAGGAAAGTTCCGACCAGCGCGGAGTACCAAGCTCGCCGATGGCCGACGTGCGCCTGAACGGCCTCGTGCATCGGCGCATTGCGTGGTGGGAACAGGGCTGCGTCGTCGATCAGTGCCGCGAATAGGGCAGAGGTTGACACGCTGCGGACTCTAACGCATGGTGTCAGTGAGCGATCATCGACGTCCGATAATCGAACAACCCGAAGAGGGCGATGACCATGGCGTTCTACCGGAGCGTTGGCGAGATCCCACCCAAGCGCCACACCCAGTTCCGACGTCCCGACGGGACCCTCTACTACGAGGAGCTGATGGGGGAGGAGGGCTTCTTCTCCGACTCGTCGCTGCTGTACCACACCGGCGTTCCCTCGGCGATCGTCGACTCACGGATCTGGGAGCTACCTGACCTGCGGACCGTACCGAACCATCCGCTGACTCCGCGGCATCTGAAGCTGCACGACCTGTTCCCCGGCCGGGACTGGAAGTCGCAGGACGTCGTCACCGGCCGCCGGCTGGTGCTCGGCAACGGCGACGTGCGGATCTCGTACGTGGCCGCCGGCGAGTCGTCGCCGCTGTACCGCAACGCGATCGGCGACGAGTGCGTCTACGTCGAGTCCGGCGAGGCCACGGTCGAGACGATGTTCGGGCTGCTGCAGGCGCGGCAGGGCGACTACGTGATCATGCCCCGCGCCACCGTGCACCGGTGGGTGCCGACCGGCGACGAGCCGCTGCGCGCCTACGTGGTCGAGGCAAACTCCCACATCACGCCGCCGAAGCGCTACCTGTCGAAGTACGGCCAGCTCCTCGAGCACTCGCCATACTGCGAACGCGACCTCCACGGCCCGACCGAGCCGTTCACGGTCGAGCAGGGCGACGTCGAGGTCTACACCAAGCACCGCGGGCATGGGCCGTCCGGGCTCGTCGGCAGCATCGTGGTGTACCCGACTCACCCGTTCGACGTGATCGGCTGGGACGGCTGCCTGTACCCGTACACGTTCAACGTCTCGGACTTCGAACCGATCACCGGCCGCATCCACCAGCCGCCGCCGGCGCACCAGGTCTTCGAGGGCTACAACTTCGTGATCTGCAACTTCGTGCCGCGCAAGGTCGACTACCACCCGCTCGCGATCCCGGTGCCCTACTTCCACTCGAACGTCGACAGCGACGAGGTCATGTTCTACTGCGGCGGCGACTACGAGGCGCGCAAGGGCTCGGGGATCGGGCATGGATCCATCACGCTGCACCCGGGCGGGCACAGCCACGGACCGCAGCCGACCGCGATAGAGCACGCGCTCGGCAAGGACTACTTCGACGAGCTGGCTGTCATGGTCGACACGTTCCGCCCGCTGGAGATCGGTGAGGCCGGGATCGACTCCGACGACGGCCGCTACGCCTGGAGCTGGAGTGGACGCGGCCCGGAGGCCTGAGAGGGCGGCCGCCCGCGAGCTGTGACACGTCACCGAGCGGGAACGGCTCAGGCCGATCGCACCACGGGCCTGCCGGCGAGATGGACGCCGGCGGTACGCATCTCCACGAGCGCGCGCTCGGTGGAGTCGAGCGCGACGCCAGCGGTCATGTCCAGCAGGACGCGGGTCTCGAAACCCTCGCGCACCGCGTCGAGCGCCGTGGCCCGGACGCAGTGGTCGGTCGCGATCCCGACGACGTCCACCGACGTGACCGAGTGCGAACGCAGCCAGTCGGCCAGGGGCACTCCGTCGTGCGACCGGCCCTCGAATCCGGAGTAGGCGGCGGCGTGGGCGCCTTTGTCGAAGACGGCGTCGAACGGCTGCGGGTCGAGGTTCGGGTGGAAGCCGGCGCCGATCGTCCCGGCGACACAGTGCGGCGGCCAGCTCTGCACGAAGTCCGGGTCGGTCGAGAAGTGGTCGCCCGGGTCGATGTGGTGGTCGCGGGTGGCAACGACATGGTCGTAGTCGCGATCGTCCGGCTCGGCCTCCTGCCAGCGGTGCAGCAAACCGGCGATCGAGAAGGCGACGTCCGCCCCTCCGCCCACCGCGAGGCTGCCGCCTTCGCAGAAGTCGTTCTGGACGTCCACGACGATCAACGCGCGGGTCATGACTCCCCTTCGTACACCGTCGGGATCGCGGGCTCACCCCGCGACATCTGCAGGGCGGTGGGGGGCAGCTCCGCGCGCGACACGGCGTGCCGCTCACGCGCGACTGCCAACGGCTCGCGACCGACCATCTCGCCCTCGCGCACGAGCGGTACCAGCAACGGCCGGTCGTTGCCGTCGTCGTCCGGTGGCGCCAGCCCGATCACTTCCGCCTCGGCGACACCATCGGGAGTGCGGCGGCGCATCGCGTACTTGCGACCGCCGACGCTCACCTTGTCCTGGCTCTTCTTCGCGACCGCCGCCATGACGCCGTCGCGGCCCTCTCGTGCGACCAACTTGTAGACCATGCCGGCCGTAGGGGCTCCCGACCCGGTCACCAGCGCCGTACCAACACCGTATGCATCGACGGGAGCAGCGGCCAGCGCGGCGATCGCGTGCTCGTCGAGGTCGCTGGTGACGATGATCCGGGTGTCCGACGCCCCCAGCTCGTCGAGCTGGGCACGAACCTCCCGGGCCTGGGCAAGCAGGTCGCCGGAGTCGAGCCGGACCGCCCGGAGCTCCGGTCCCGCGATCTCGAGCCCGAGTGCCACGGCCTCGCGGACGTCGTACGTGTCGACCAACAGGGTCGTTTCCTTGCCGAGCGAGTCGACCTGGGCGGTGAACGCGTCGCGCTCGCTGTCGTGCAGGAGCACGAATGAATGGGCGCTGGTGCCCTGCGTCGGCACCCCGTATGTGCGGCCGGCCTCGAGATTGCTGGTCGAGGCGAACCCGGCGACGTACGCCGCACGGGCCGCCGCCACGGCTGCCCGCTCATGGGTACGCCGCGAGCCCATCTCTATGCACGGTCGCTCGCCCGCAGCGGCAGTCATCCGCGATGCGGCCGAGGCGACCGCCGAGTCGAAGTTGAGAACCGAGAGGATCAGGGTCTCCAGGATGACCGCTTGCGCGAAGCTCGCTTCGACCACCAGCAGGGGTGAATACGGGAAGAAGCACTCACCTTCGCCGTATCCCCACACGTCCCCGGTGAACCGGTAGTCGGAAAGCCAGCCCAGTGTCGGACTGTCGACGACCCGGCGCCGTTCGAGGTCGGCCAGCGCATCGTCGTCGAAGCGGAACCGCTCGATGACGGCGAGCAACCTGCCGGTCCCGCCGACCACCCCGTAGCGGCGGCCGTCGGGAAGCCGCCGCGCAAACACCTCGAACACCGAGCGACGCTCTCCCGCGCCATCGGCGAGCGCTGCCTGAAGCATGGTCAGCTCGTAGTGATCCGTGAGCAGCGCGGTCCCGCCGCCATCGAGAGCCGGCACGTCGTCAGCCTAGCGCCGGCCTATGCCTCGTCCCGGTCGTGAAGTGACACCATGGGCCCGTGACCACCGCACCAGCCGAGGTCGAGCGGCCGGAGGCCGAAGACGTCGTCGTGCCCGACACGCCGTGGGCCACGGTGGTGTGGAACGACCCGGTCAACCTGATGTCGTACGTCACATACGTGTTCCAGACATACTTCGGCTACGCCCGCAAGAAGGCCGAGAAACTCATGCTCGATGTCCATGAGAAGGGCAAGGCCATCGTATCGTCGGGCACCCGAGAGGCGATGGAACGCGACGTGGAGGCCATGCACGGCTACGGCCTCTGGGCGACGATGCAGAAAGCGGGGGACTGAGGCTGAGCACCGCGTTTCGGCGGGCCCGCGGCGGTGGGGTGTCCGCGGCATTCCACCAGGTCGAGATCGAACTCTTGCGGTCTCTGGTCGGCCAGCTCCTCGAGCTGGTCCGCGACGAACCGTCCTCTCGCGATCCGCGACAGGCCGGTGATCCGCTGGCGGCCGCGTTCGGCCTGGGCGACGACCCGTCCCGTCCGACCGACCCGGTCGTGTTGCGGCTCTTCCCCGACGCGTACCGCGACGACACAGAGGCCGCCGACGAGTTCCGCCGTTTCACCGAGCGCGGCCTGCGTGAGGCGAAGGCCGGCGCGGCCGCGGCGGTCTTGGCATCGCTGGCAGCGGCCGGCCCGGTCGAATCCGACGAGCCGGCCGACGCCGGGCAGGAGAAGATCCAGCTGAGCCTCGATCCGGACGAAGCGGACGCCTGGCTACGCACCCTGACCGACCTCCGACTTGCGCTCGGCACCCGGCTCGGCGTCGAGGAGGGCGACGACGAACGTTGGAAGACGCTGCCCGACGACGACCCGCGCCGTCAGGTACACGACGTATACGACTGGCTGGGCTGGGTCCAGGAGACCCTCGTCCGCGCCCTCTCCGCAGGGCTGGACTGAGCCGACCGTAGGCTCGTCGGCTGTGCTGGAGATTCGCCGTGACATCGCCGACGCACTGATCGCGCACGCGCGGCGCGACCATCCCGACGAGGCGTGCGGGATCGTGGCCGGGCCGGTGGGCTCGGACCGGGCCGAACGGCACGTTCCGATGGTCAACGCCGAGCGCTCGCCCACGTTCTACCGGTTCGACTCCCTCGAGCAGCTCAAGGTGTGGCGGGAGATGGACGACCGCGACGAGGAACCGGTGGTGATCTACCACTCGCACACGGCCACCGAGGCCATCCCGTCGCGCACCGACGTCTCCTACGCGTCAGAACCGAACGCGCACTATGTGCTCCTTTCGACCCGTGACTCCGATGCCGTCGAGATCCGGTCGTTCCGGATCGTCGACGGCGAGGTCATGGAGGAAGACCTGCACATCGTGGAGGGACTCGGAACCGACGGGCGCGCAGCCGGCCGCCGTCCGGTACGGGAATGATGGGTTCGGACCGGCCCGTTCCCACTACCGAAGACAACCCGTCAGCTCAGGAGCCACACCCATGGCCATCGAGGTCCGCATCCCGACGATCCTGCGCCAGTACACCGGTGGCGCGAAGGCGGTGGACGGCGCCGGCGACACCCTTGCGGCGGTCATCGACGATCTCGAGGCGCGCTACCCCGGGCTCCGCGACCGCCTGGTCGACGACTACGGGCTGCGGCGGTTCGTCAACGTCTATCTCAACGACGAGGACGTCCGGTTCCTCGACGGCTTGAAGACACAGGTGCGCGACGGCGACTCGGTGACGGTGCTGCCCGCGGTGGCCGGGGGATAGATGCGCTTCGACTCGCTGCTGGACTCGGTGGGACGCACTCCTCTGGTGGGGCTGCCGCGGCTCTCCCCGTCGAAGGCCGTCCGGCTCTGGGCGAAGCTGGAAGATCGCAACCCGACCGGCTCGATCAAGGACCGCCCCGTGTTGCGGATGATCGAGGCAGCGGAACGTGACGGACTGCTCTCGCCGGGCTGCACCATCCTGGAGCCGACGTCCGGCAACACCGGCATCTCGCTGGCAATGGCGGCCCAGCTCAGGGGATACCGACTGGTCTGCGTGATGCCCGAGAACACCTCCGAGGAGCGCCGGCAGCTGCTGCGGATGTGGGGAGCGCAGATCGTGCCGTCGCCCGCGGCAGGCGGTTCCAACGAAGCCGTCCGCGTGGCCAAGCAGATGGCCGCGGAGCATCCGGACTGGGTGATGCTCTACCAGTACGGCAATCCGGCGAACACCCAGTCGCACTACGCGACCACGGGTCCGGAGATCCTCGAGGACCTGCCGACGATCACGCATTTCGTGGCAGGTCTCGGCACGACCGGGACGCTCATGGGTGTCGGGCGTTACCTGCGCGAGAAGGCTCCCGGGGTTGCGATCGTGGCTGCCGAACCGCGTTACGGCGAGCTGGTCTACGGGCTGCGAAGCCTCGACGAGGGGTTCGTGCCCGAGCTCTACGACGAGTCGGTGCTGACGACCCGGTACTCGGTCGGCCCTCGCGACGCCGTGCGCCGCACCCGCGAGCTGCTCGAGGCCGAGGGCATATTCGCTGGCATCTCGACCGGTGCAGTACTACACGCGGCGCTCGCTGTGGCCCGCAAGGCTGTCGACGCCGGCCAGTCGGCCGACATCGCGTTCGTGGTCGCCGACGGCGGCTGGAAGTACCTGTCGACCGGCGCGTACGAGGGGACGCTCGACGAGGCCGAGCGCCTTCTCGGCGGTCAGCTCTGGGCCTAGCCAGCGGCCCGTTCGCGAGCCACGGTCCCCACATCGGACGGTCACGGGAACCGGTTGTCCACAGGACATGGACATGGGGCTGGCGGCGCCGGCGAGACTCCGGGGACGCTTCGGCGCCATGGAGACCGAACCCGAGCCGATCGTCGTCAAGCTCGACAGCCCCACGGCCATCGTCGAAGCGATGCCGACGTTCGTGGGCTTCCACCCTCGGGAGAGCCTCGTCGTGATGTGCCTGCGGGGACCACGCAAGCGCAACGGGCTGACGATGCGGATCGACCTGCCGGATGCTCGTCACGACCGCGCGCTCGCCGCGGA
>JBKPCP010000016.1:0-10192 GCA_046727475.1 Actinomycetota bacterium
GCCCCCGTTCTGACGGATCCTCCAACGACACTGCGCGCGGCGCGAGTCCGGGCAATCGGAGCCAGCCGGCGAACGCTCAGGTCCGCCAGAGCAGCATGAGGGCCCGGTCGTCCGACGGCAACGCCGCGACCGAGTCGATGAGTTTGCGTGCGCCGTGGCGGAACCCCCGAGCGACCAGCCGTTCGGCCTCGCCCTGCAATTTGTCTATCCCGTCGGTGAGGTCGCGGCGCGGAGTCTCGACCAGCCCGTCCGTGTAGAGCAGAAGGGCGTCACCGGAGGCCAAGCTTCCGGTCGCCGGGACGTACTCGTCCTTCTCGAACACGCCGAGCAGCCCGCCGGTCGCGTCCAGCGTGTGCCAGCGGCCTGATCCGGCGTGGAAGTGGATCGCGGGCGGGTGACCGGCCGACCGCACCTGAAAGTCCCCGGTGACCAGGTCGACCACCAGGTGCACCGCCGTGGCGAATCCTTCAGCCCATTCCTGACGCAGGAGGTACGCATTGGCGGCCGGCAGGAACTCCGCCGGCGGCAGCGACCCGAGCAGGCCACCGAAAGCACCGGAGAGCAGCAGCGCCCGGGTGCCTGCTGCCAGGCCCTTCCCCGAGACGTCGATCAGCGCAACCTCCAGCACCATTCCGCCGGACGACTTCGCCGCGACCAGGAAGTCGCCCGAGAACGTGGACCGTCCGGCCGACCGGTGCACGACCTCCGCCTCCCAGCCGCGCGGCAGGGCGGGCATCTCACCCTGTGCACGAAGCCGGTCCTTGAGGTCGACCAGCATCGACTCACCGACGTAGCCCTGGACTCCCAGCCGGGCCCGCGAGCGTGCCGAGACCAACGCCACGAAGGCCGTGACCGTCACCACCAGGACGACGCCCAGGAACAGTTCGTTCATGCCGTGCGCCGCACCCTCGCCCACCAGCGCACCCGCGGTGACGCCAACCAGCACGAGCAGGGACGGAACCGGAAGGGCCACTCCGCCGAGCATCACGGGTATGACCAGCAGGCTGATCGGCACTGATTCGGGAAAGGTCATGTGCATGGCGTAGAAGGCCGCAACGCCGAGCACCAGGAAGGCCAATGCCACTGGCTCGCGCGACAGCCACCGGCCCATCTGCGACGTGACGCCAGCACCCGGCCTTTGCAGGGCATCCCGGTCGGAAATCCACGTCACGGCGCGACAGTAGCGGTAGCAGTGGCCCCCGCTGAAGAGCAGGACGGACTGGTCGTCCACCGCGGTCCGACCAACGTACCGTTGGCCCCATGGCAGACCGCGCCAAGGTGCCGACGAAGCGCATAGACCACGTCGACCGGCGGTCCCAGGTGGGCGTCTCTGCGGCGTTGCGGGCACGTGACGTGTCGCGGCCCGACGACGCTCTGGTCGAAGAGGTCAAGCAGGAGGACGATCCGGACCCGGCACCGGAGATCCCAGCGGGGGAAGCGCACCGGCCTCCTCGTATCGATTGACCATTGCGATCCGGCGGGCGTGGCGTTCGTCACCGCTGAACGGTGTCGCGAGGAAGGTCGCCACGAAGCGGGCGACCTCGTCGAAGGTGTGCATGCGGGCGCCGATCGACAAAACCTGAGCGTCGTTGTGATCGCGGCAGAGCCGGGCCGTCTCGTCGCTCCAGGCGAGCGCTGCTCGTACACCTCGTACCTTGTTGGCGGCGATCTGCTCGCCGTTTCCCGAGCCACCGATCACGACGCCCAGACTGTCGCTGTCGCGCGCGACGGCGTCGGCGGCGCGCAGGCAGAAGACCGGGTAGTCGTCGTCCGCGTCGTAGCTGAACGGTCCGTGGTCGACGACCTCGTGACCGTCGCCACGCAGCACCTCGGCAAGCTGGTTCTTGACCTCGTAGCCGGCGTGGTCAGAACCCAGATGGACGCGCATGAGGTCATCTTGCCAGCGACGCCAACCGTGACGGACCCATCGGCCGTCGCACGCGTCTGCCCGATCTGCCAGGATCGATCGCATGCCTGGCATCAACCTCACCCGCGATGAGACACAGGAACGCGCCGCCCTCGTCGACGTTGACTCGTACGAGGTCGAGCTCGACCTCACGGCAGGTGACGAGACGTTCACGTCGATCACGACAGTCCGGTTCGGTTTCGGTGAGAAGGGTGGCAGCAGTTGGCTCGACCTGATCGCGCCTGCGGTGAGTGAGGTGGTGCTCAACGGCACGGCGCTCGACGTGCCCGCCGTCTATGACGGCGCCCGGATCCGGCTCGACGGTCTCAAGGCGAAGAACGAGGTGCGCGTGGTCGCCGATGCGGCCTATATGCATACCGGCGAGGGTCTGCACAGGTTCGTCGACCCGGTTGACGGCGAGGTCTACCTCTACAGCCAGTTCGAGGTGGCCGACGCATGCCGTGTCTTCGCCTGCTTCGAGCAGCCCGATCTCAAGGCGACGTTTGCCTTCACCGTGACGGCGCCGGCCCACTGGGAGGTCGTCTCCAACGCGCCCACGCCGGAACCATCCACCGTCGGCAAAGACGGAGCGGCCAAGCACTGGGCTTTCGAACCCACCCCGCGCATTTCGACGTACATCACCGCGTTGGTCGCCGGGCCGTATCACGTCGTTCGGGGTGAATACGTCGGCAAGGAGAAGGCCGTCCCGCTCGGTCTGTTCTGCCGTAAGTCCCTCGCCGAGCACCTCGACGCCGAGGAGCTCTTCGACGTCACCAGCCGGGGCTTCGCGTTCTTCGAGGACGCGTTCGGCCTGGGCTATCCCTTCGAGAAGTACGACCAGCTCTTCGTGCCCGAGTTCAACGCCGGCGCGATGGAGAACGCCGGCTGTGTCACGCACCACGAGGACTACGTCTTCCGCAGCCATGTCACGGACGCCGCCTACGAGCGGCGGGCCGAGACGATCCTGCACGAGATGGCGCACATGTGGTTCGGCGACCTCGTGACCATGCGCTGGTGGGACGACCTGTGGCTCAACGAGTCCTTCGCGACCTGGGCCAGTGTGCTCTCGCAGTCCGAGGCGACCCGCTGGACCGAGTCGTGGACGACGTTCGCCGTGTCGGAGAAGCTTTGGGCGCTGCGCCAGGACCAGCTGCCGTCCACGCACCCGATCTCCGCCGACATCCGCGACCTCGACGACGTCCAGGTCAACTTCGACGGCATCACCTACGCCAAGGGCGCCAGCGTGCTCAAGCAGCTCGTCGCCTGGGTCGGGCGTGAGGAGTTCCTCGCCGGTGTGCGTGCGTATTTCGCCGAACACGCGTGGGGGAACACCTCGCTCTCCGATCTCTTCAGCCACCTCGAGCAGACCAGCGGGCGCGACCTCGCCGAGTGGAACCAGCAGTGGCTGCAGACTGCTGGGGTCAACACGCTCGTGCCGCAGGTCGAGGTGGGCCCGGACGACTCCTACACCGTGGTGCGGATCGTGCAGAGCGCGGCTCCCGAGCACCCGACGCTGCGGGCCCACCGGATCGCCGTCGGCCTCTACGACGAGACGCCCGGGGGCATCGTCCGCCGGCGACGCGTCGAGCTCGACGTCGACGGCGAGCTCACCGAGGTACCGGAGCTGGTCGGAGAGCTTCAGCCGGACCTGCTGCTGCTCAACGACGACGACCTCACCTTCGCCAAGATCAGGTTGGACGACCGGTCGAGGCAGACCGTAGTCCGTGGCATCGGCCGGCTGTCGTCGTCGCTCGCACGCGCCCTGTGCTGGACGGCGGCAACCGACATGCTCCGCGATGCCGAGTTCCCGGCCAGGGAGTACGTCGAACTGGTGCTCGGAGGGGTCCAGCGCGAAACCGACATCTCCGTCGTCCAGTCGATGCTCACGGCCGCCCGGAATGCGATCAACCTGTACGCCGACCCGCCGTCCCGGCTGATGCTGTCGGCCCTCTGGGCAGGCGCGTTGCGGCGGATTGCCGGCGTCGCCGAGTCCGGCAGCGACGCCCAGCTCGCCTTCACCCGCGCCTGGGCCGCCGCCGCGGCGAGCCCCGAGCACGTGAACGAGCTGCGGTTGCTTCTCGGGACCGACGACGGCGGCGACGTGCTTCCCGGCCTGCGGGTCGACACCGATCTGCGCTGGAGCCTGCTGAACCGGCTGGTCATCCTGGGCGAAGCGAGGGCCGCCGACATCGAAGCCGAGCTGGCTCGCGACGACACCGCGACCGGCCGCCGGCACGCCGCGTACGCCCGAGCCGCCCGCCCGACCGCGGCGGCCAAGGAGGAGGCCTGGGCGCAGACCGTGGAGTCCGACGAGTTGCCCAACGCCCTGCTCCATGCCACGACGGAGGGCTTCGGTCAGCCGGAACAGCTGGAGCTAGTGCGCCCCTATGTCGAGCGTTACCTCGAGGCGATCCCGACCGTGTGGGCCGAGCGCACGACCGACACGGCCAGGCGGATCGTGGTCGGGCTCTTCCCGCGGCTGCTCGCCGACCACGAGACCGCCGAGAAGGTGCGAGCCTGGCTCGACGTCACAGACGTGCCGCCGGCGCCGCGGCGGCTTGTCGTCGAGGGTCTGGCCGACCTCGACCGGGCGTTGCGCGCCCAGGCCTGCGACCGCGAAGCGGCCCAGGTCCCCTCACCGCGCTGACGCCGGCACTTCTCGACGGTCAGCCGGCGAGGCGATCGCGGGTCGCGGGGACAACTTCTTCGGCGAATCGGCGGAGCTGGCCCTCGCCCTCGCCCCAGAACACCACAGTGCCGGCTCGATGGTCGATCGCCAGCGAGGCCAGCTCGTCGGCCCAGTGGTCGACCGGCCCACGCAGGAATCCTTCGGATGTGTGGTCGGTGATCGAGCCGTTGACGTTGAACACCCGGCGGATCGCGGATGGGTCGCGACCGGCGTCGGCGGCTCCCTCGTCGACCCGATCGTTCATCTCGCCGAGTCTGGCCCGCACGTCGGCGCGGATCGAAGGAACCCACCCGTCCGCCAGCCGCCCGGTCAGCCGCAACGCGCGCGGCCCGTAAACGCCCACCCAGATGCCGATGTCGTGGACGGGAAGCGGTCCGGAGTGCACACCGCGGAGGTGGTAATAGTCGCCCTCGAAGCGCAGCCCACGCTCGCCGCTCCAGATCCGCCGGATCACCTCGATGCCCTCGGCCAGCTGGTCGAGCGACTCACCCGGCGTTCGCCGGGTCCCGCCGTAGCCCTCGATCGCATCCCAGAAACCGCCGGCGCCGAGGCCCAGCTCGAACCGGCCACCCGACAGGACGTCGAGGCTGGCCGCGGTCTTGGCCAGCACCGCCGGCGGCCGGAGCGGGAGGTTGGCGACGTCCGGGAACACCCGCAACCGGGTCGTGCTCGCCAGGATCGCGCTCATCAGCGCGAACGTGTCGACGAAGCGCCGCTGGTATGGATGGTCCTGGACGCCGACATAGTCCAGACCGAGCCGTTCGACTTCGCGCGCTGTCTCCAGCAGCGGATCCGCCGCGTTCGGGATGAGGAAGTAACCGAACGTCAGACCCGGACCCACAGTCGACATCGATCCGCCTCTCCTGGTCGCAACTCACCTGATTGCGCAACCTCGACGGCGCGACCGGTCTTCCGCGCCGGGATCACCAGACCGGTGGGCGCGCATCGCGCCACGGGCGTGCCTGCTCCAGCTGTGCGGCCACCGCGAGCAGCGTCTCCTCCGAACCGTGCCGGCCGCCCAGCATGATCCCTACCGGAAGCACCACACCGTCGACGACATGGCGATGCAGCGGCAGGCTGATGGCCGGCCAGCCGGTCAAGTTCCAGACGCTGGTCCACGGCGTGTACTGCGTCTGCGCCGCGAAGTCCCCAGCCGGATCGTCGTCGTCGCGCAGCTCACCCACATGCGCGGGGAGCCGAGCCAACGTCGGCGAGACGACGACGTCGTACCGGGCCCATGCCGTCGCGACCTCCCGCGTCGTCGACTGCACCCCGGCGATCGCCTCGGCGTACGCGAGCCCGGTGACGGACCGGCCCTTTTCCCGCAGCCACCGGGTCAGCGGCACCAGCAGATGCTCGTGTTCGGGTGCCACCGGCGTCACCAACGACATCACCGACCAGATCGCCTCGAACGAGGCCCACCGCTCCGCCGGGAACGGAACCGGCGCCTCCTCCACGTGGTGGCCGAGGTCTTCCAGCAAGGTGACGGTCTCGCGGACAGCGTCGACGCACGCTCGGTCTATCCGCACGCCCTCGGCGATGACCGGAGCCACCAGAACGCCGACCCGCAACGGCTCCGGATCTCTCTCGCAGGCGGCCAGAAAGCTCGTCTTCGGGCCGGCCAGGACATGCAGGTCGCCGGGCCAAGGCTTCGCAAGCACGTCGAGCAACGCGGCCGTGTCGCGAACGTCCCGGGTCAGGGCTCCGCTCACGGCCAGCGCGGGCCCGTCGACGCCGTACGGACCGGGGCTGACCCGGCCCCGGGTCGGCTTGAGGCCCACCAGGCCGCAGACGCTGGCCGGGATCCGGATCGACCCGCCGCCGTCGGACCCGTGGGCAACGGGAACGATGCCGCCGGCCACCGCGGCGGCGGCTCCCCCGCTGGAACCGCCGGCCGAGCGAGTCAGGTCCCAGGGAGTCCGGGCAGGCGGGGCGACATCCGGCTCGGTGTAGCAGGGCAGGCCGAACTCGGGCGTCGTGGTCTTGCCCACCATGACGGTGCCGGCTTCGCGGAGCAGTGTCGCGACCCCGTCGTCCAGGGTCGCGACGACGTCGGCAAGCGCCGCGCTCCCCGAGCCGAACCGGACGCCGGCCACCCTGGTGAGATCCTTGACCGGGCACGGCACTCCCAGCAGGGGTGGCAGGTCGCCGCCCTCGAGGACGGCCTTCTCCGCTGCACGGGCCTGGTCCCGAGCAAGGTCGGGTGCGAGGGTCACGAACGCGCCGACCTGCCGCCCGACGCCCTCGGCGCGAGCCAGTGCGTGCTCGAGCACCTCGATGGGCGACACGTCGCGCCGGCGGATGGCGGCCGCCAGTTCCAGGGCGGTCAGGTCGTGGATCTCGGTCACCTTGCCAACGTACGAGATCGCGAACGGCGTAGCACCGACCCCTCGATGCTCTCCACGTGGGGTTTGATGGTCACGAGCCGAATGGAGGTCCGCCATGAGCGCACTCCCCCCAGATCCGTCCGGTGCGCAACCGGCGGACGAGGGCCCGCAATCAGCGCCGACCTACTCCTCCGAGCCCGTGGCACCCTCGAACATCGCGCCATCGATCGTGGCGGCCGTCAAGCTCATGTACGTGGGTGCGGGACTTTCGCTGCTCGGCATGCTCTACGGCCTCGCGACCCGCGACGAGATCCGCGACCGGCTCGCCGAGGACGATCCCGACATGACCTCCAGCGAGCTCGACCGGGCCGTGAACGTCCAGACCGGTGTCACCGTCGTCGTCGGTCTCAGCGCGGTCGGCCTGTGGCTGTGGATGGCACAGACG
Organism: Actinomycetota bacterium; assembly: GCA_046727475.1. Taxonomy (GTDB): domain Bacteria; phylum Actinomycetota; class Actinomycetes; order Jiangellales; family Jiangellaceae; genus DAIUDS01. Next base: position 7,368 of record JBKPCP010000016.1, read on the forward strand.
AACGGTCGAGGTCTGGTGTGGGCTCGAAAGGTCGCCACCGTCCTGTTCGGGCTGAACCTCATCGTCATCGTCTACGTCCTGACCCAGACCAGCGGGTTCGGTGTAGTGGTCAACATCGTGTCGATTGCCCTTGCCGGATCGATCTTGTGGCTGCTCTACCGCAAGGATTCGAACGCGTCCTACACCGTGGCCACCGGAAACGGGGGCCGGCGCGTCGTTCCGCCGAGTTGAATCTTCCCCTAGGGTTTTGACGCCGACGTCCAGGGTGTAATGCCCGACACTGAAGGGAATTCCCATCCCATGACCACGCCTCCGTCGGACCCCTTCGGCACGCCGCCGGGTCGATCCGACGAACCCAGTCACGGGAGCCAGGCTCCCGATTCTGCAAATGGCCAACCACCTGCATACGGGCAACCACCCGCGTACGGGCAAGCACCTGCTGGTCAGCCCTACGACAGCCAGCCCCCCGCGTACCCCCCGATCCCGGCCCCGCCGCCGTTCCCCGACGGCGAGCCCGGCCCACGGCTCCAGCCGCCCTCGTCGATACTCAACGCCGTGCGGCTGATGTACCTCGGTGCCGCACTCTCGGCTATCGGCTTCATCGTCGGACTCCTGACCCAGGGCTCGCTGCGGGACGACATCGCGGACCAGAACCCCGACTTCGATGCCGGGGAACTCGACACGGCTGTCACGGTGGCCATTGTCTTCACCGTGATCGTCGGCCTGCTGGCCATCGGGCTGTGGATCTGGATGGCGGAGACCAACCGACGCGGTCGCAAGTGGGCGCGCATCGTTGCCACCGTGCTGGGCGCGCTGAACATCGCCCTCACGCTGATCAGCCTCAGTCAGAACACCGGACTCGGCACGTTCCTGAACATCATCTCCATTGCGCTGGCCGCGACGATCCTCTGGTTCCTCTACCGCCCCGAGTCCAACCAGTACTACGACGCGGTCGCCGGGACACCCCGCCTCTGACCGGCTCGCAGGCGCTCTGCGGTCGAGGAGTCACCCTCACGCCGGCCGCGGGCTGGGATGGGCCCCGGTGCGAGCGAGGCCGAGCCACCAGGGTCGCCAGACGTGCCTTCCGCGAAGCCGGCGGCCTGTCAGCCGGTTGGCTGCGGCCTGGGCGCGCAGTCTGGCCTGGTGCTCCGAGTAGAAAATCTGTGCGGTGTAGTCGTTGTTGTGGACAGTCATGATCGTGGACTCCTCCGGACGCCTCTTCTTCGACGTCACCACCCTGCCGAACGTGTGTTGAGGTTGTGTTGAAGCAGCGTGGCGCCGTGTCTACGAGATTCGTCCTGAGGCACCTGTCACCACATCGGGCGACCACCTCATCTTCCGCGGCCAGGCCACCTTAGAAGCGCCGCGCACACCGCTCAGGCACCCTAAGGTGGCCGCGGAATCTCCTCGCCGGGCTGTGAGCAGCTCTGTCACGAGTGTGCAAGCGGGATCGTCACCAGCCGAGTGCCGTCGCCCGTGACCACCTCGAGGTCCCTGATCCGGTCGAGGGCGGCAGCCGTCGCACCTGGTACGTCGACCTCCTCCCCGTACTGGACGATCCAGCTGGCAGCCGTCTCGGTCCTGCCGTCGCGATCCCGGACGATCAAGCTGCACCACTGCCCGGCCGGAACGCCGCCCAGCCGGAGCCGAACCTCGGTCCCCCATTCGCGGTCCGTCAGCCAGGCAGTGGCGGAGACCCGCGAGGACGTGTCCTGGGCCGTGAGGGCAAGGGTCTCGGCCGGAGGCGGAGTCGTGTCGCTGTCACTGGTCGCGACAACCGCTGACGCTGCCAGCCCGGCGATCACGGCCGCAGTCCCGGCTACTGCGACCAGCCGACGCCGGCGCCGCGACTCGTGGCGCGACGCCAGCAGCCGATCCAGCAAATGCGCCGTCGGTCGGGGCGGCTCGAGATCGTCGACGTGCACCTGGCTCAGCAGCGCCGGCACCGGACCAAGTTCGTCGGCGACTGCCCGGCAGTGGCCACAGCTGCCGAGATGGGTACCGATCTGCGCGTGCTCTTCGCTGTCGAGCGCACCGAGAAGGTACGCCCCCAGCGACTGGGTCATCGGGCAACTCATGGAGCGGTCACCCCCGCCTCGTCGATCGCCAGTCTCAGGGCTCGTAGCGCGTAGAAGCTCCGTGACTTGACGGTTCCCTCCGGGACGCCGAGCGCCGCGGCGGCCTCTGCGATGGATTGCCCGCCGAAGAAGAGGTGGACCAGCACCTCCCGATGAGCCGAGCTCAGCGTGCGGAGCGCGGCAGCCACCTGCCAGGACACCATCGCCCGGTCGAGCTCGTCGTCGTCCACCGCGACGTCGACGGAGAGCAGCGGCACCTCGGCGGCACGGGCCCTCCGCGCGCGGTACCGGGATATGACCAGATTGCGCGCGACGGTGAAAAGCCATGGCCGTGCCCGATCGGCCGTCAGCACATCACGGTGCCGCCATGCCCGCAGCAGCGTCTCCTGGACGATGTCTTCGGCGTGCTGCCTGTCGCCGTCGACCAGCCTGCGGGCGAACCCGAGCAATGCGGATGCGTGTTCCTCGTAGAGCGTCCGCAAGAGCTCCTCGTCGTCAGCAGTGGCACGTCCTCGCACACCCATCGCTACGCCGCGGAGCCACCCTCCGGTTCAGCCAGCCCGCCGTGGCCCTCGTCACAGCGGCCGGCAGAAGTCAGTACGTGTAGAAGCCGCGACCTGTCTTGCGGCCGAGGTCTCCTGCGGCCACCATCCGGCTGAGCGTCTCGGGCGGAAAGAACTTCGGGTCTCCGGTTTCCGCATAGATGTTCGCGGTCGCGTGCCGGAGGATGTCGACTCCCGTCAGGTC
>JBKPCP010000017.1:0-5850 GCA_046727475.1 Actinomycetota bacterium
CGAGGAGTCCCCGATGCCGATCGCCACACCCGAGACGTACGCGCAGATGCTCGACAAGGCGAAGGCGGGGGCCTTCGCCTTTCCGGCGATCAACGTGACGTCCTCGCAGACCCTCAATGCCGCGATCCGCGGCTTCGCCGAGGCGGAGAGCGACGGCATCGTGCAGGTGTCCACGGGTGGCGCCGAGTACCTGTCCGGGCCGACGGTCAAGGACATGGTGGCCGGCGCGGTCGCCCTGGCTGCGTATGCCGTCGAGGTGGCCAAGAACTACGACGTCCAGATCGCGCTGCACACCGACCATTGCCCGGAGGACAAGCTGGACGGCTTCGTACGGCCGCTGCTCTCGATCTCCGCGGAGCGTGTCGCGCGCGGCGAGGAGCCGCTGTTCCAGTCGCACATGTGGGACGGTTCGGCGGTCCCACTCGACGAGAACCTTCAGATCGCCGAGAACCTGCTGGCCGCCGCGTCCGCCGCCAAGATCGTGCTGGAGATCGAGGTCGGCGTGGTCGGGGGCGAGGAGGACGGGGTCGCCAACGAAATCAACGAGAAGCTCTACACGACGGCCGAGGACGGCCTCGCCACCGCGGCCGTGCTCGGTACGGGTGAGAAGGGCCGCTACCTGACTGCTCTGACCTTCGGCAACGTCCACGGCGTGTACAAGCCCGGCAACGTCAAGCTCCGGCCCGAGATCTTGAACGAGATCCAGACGGCCGTCGGCGAGAAGGTCGGTGTCGAGCGCCCGTTCGACCTCGTCTTCCACGGCGGCTCCGGTTCCAGCCTCGAGGAGATCCGCGCGGCCGTCGACTACGGCGTGGTCAAGATGAACGTCGACACCGACACGCAGTACGCGTTCACCCGGCCGGTGGCGGATCACATGTTCACGAACTATGACGGCGTGCTCAAGGTGGACGGTGAGGTCGGGAGCAAGAAGGCCTACGACCCGCGCACCTGGGGCAAGGTCGCAGAGGCCGGGATGGCCACCCGGGTGGTCGAGGCGTGCGAGGCTTTGCGGTCGGCCGGCAAGAGGCTCACTTGACGCGGTTGGGCTGACAGGTGAGGCCGCCGGAATCGTCCCCTGCAGCGTTCCCGGCGGCCTCAAGTTCCATTCTGCCTCGCGACGCACCCTCGGCGCGATAGCTGCGGCCAACGGGTTTCCGCGGTCATCCTGTGATCTCGGCCACGGCCACGCCACCGAAAGCGGAACCTGACGACGGTTCCCGCGGTCGGACCGGCGCACCCGGTCGTACGAACCGGACCTCTGGGCGGCGTGGATTCCCCCGGCGCTCGATTACGCTCAGCGCGTCCAGCGTCCGCGCCGACCGATCCGAGAGGGGCGCACGTGGCTGCAATCGTGTTGGTCGGCGCCCAATGGGGCGACGAAGGCAAGGGCAAGGCCACCGACCTGCTCGGCGGCGTTGTGGACTACGTCGTCAAGTTCAACGGCGGGAACAACGCCGGGCACACCGTCGTGATCGGCGGCGAGAAGTACGCGCTCCATCTGCTGCCGTCCGGCGTCCTCACACCGGGCGTCGTGCCGGTCATCGGGAACGGCGTCGTGGTCGATCTCGGCGTCCTGTTCGAGGAGATCGATGCGCTCGAGGCTCGCGAGATCGACACGTCGCGTCTGGTCGTCAGCGCCAACGCGCACCTCATCACGCCGTACAACCGCACGCTGGACAAGGTCGCCGAGCGCTTCCTTGGCAGTCGCAAGATCGGGACGACCGGCCGGGGAATCGGGCCGACGTACGCGGACAAGATGTCCCGGGTCGGCATCCGGGTGCAGGACCTGTTCGACGAGAAGATCCTGCGCCAGAAGGTCGAGGGTGCCCTCGAGCAGAAGAACCAGGTGCTGGTCAAGGTCTTCAACCGGCGTGCCATGAGCGTCGACGACGTCGCCGACGAGCTGCTGGGCTTCGCCGACCGGCTGCGCCCGATGGTCGTGGACACCGCCACTCTTCTCGTCGCGGCCCTCGACGACGGCCGCACCGTACTGCTCGAAGGCGGCCAGGCCACGCTGCTGGACGTCGACCACGGCACGTATCCCTTCGTGACGTCGTCCAATCCGACCGCGGGCGGAGCGTGCACGGGATCCGGCATCCCGCCCACGCGCATCAACCGGGTCATCGCGGTGATCAAGGCGTACACCACCCGAGTGGGGGAGGGTCCGTTCCCGACGGAGCTCCTCGACGCCGACGGTGTGCGACTTCGGAACGCGGGCGCAGAGTTCGGGACGACGACGGGGCGGCCACGCCGGTGCGGCTGGTTCGACGCTGTCATCGGCCGATACGCGGTTCGCGTCAACGGGGTCACCGACCTGGTGCTCACCAAGCTCGACGTACTGAGCGGTCGGGAGAAGGTTCCGGTCTGCGTTGCGTACCAGGTCGACGGTGCCCGGCACGAGGTGATGCCGATGACCCAGACCGAGTTCCACCACGCCGTTCCCGTGTACGAGGACCTCGACGGCTGGAACGAGGACATCTCCGGCGCCCGGTCGCTGAGCGACCTGCCGGCCGCAGCTCGTGCGTATGTCGGGGCCGTCGAGGATATGTGCGGTGCACCCATCTCGGCGGTGGGGGTCGGTCCGGGACGCGACCAGACGATCGTCGTACGCGACCTGGTTTGACCGCCGAGTGCACTTAGAGACCGCGGGCCACCATGTCCAGCGTGCGCTCGAGCGCCGCCTCCCTCGCATCGTCGGGCAGGCCGGCCAGAGGGCCGTCGAGGACGAGCCGGGACAGTCCGTGTACAGCCGACCACGCCGCGAACTCGGCGAGCGGACGCCGTTCGGCGGGTAGGTAACCCGTTGCCACGAGGTCGTCGAGTCCCCGCGTGAGCATCAGGAAGGCCGGGTCCTTCTCTCGAGGTCTGGCCGTCACGTTGCCTTCCTGGCTGAAGGCGGTTCGGAACATCCCCGGCTCGGCCAGGGCCACCCGGAAATACGCGCGACCGATGGCGTACAGGCGCTGCAGCGCGTCCTCGGCCGCATCACCGGTGGGTTCCACCGTCGCCATCTCGGCCTGGATCCCGTCGGCGAGCGAATCCAGTGCGCAGTCCTTCACCGCGCCTTGCAGAGCCACGGCGTTCGCGAAATGCCGGTAGGCGGCCGTCGGCGTCACACCGACCTCGCGAGCCGCCGCCCGGACGCCCACCGCCTCGGGTCCGCCCTTCTCGGCGAGCTTGGCACCGGCCGCGATCAGCGCATTGCGCAGGTCGCCGTGGTGGTACGTCGATCGGGTCCTGGTCACCTGAACCATCATCGGATGTTGACACCAGCTCACATCTAAGGCAAGTTGACAGGTGACAAGTTTACACATGCCAAGTTCAGGCAGGGAGCCCGCTCATGCTGGGATTGCTCGGAGCATTCGTCGTTCGGCACGCGCGAGCCGTGCTCGTCGTGTCGCTGCTCTTCATGGTCGGAGTCGGCGTGCTCGGCGCCGGTGCGTTCGGCAAGCTTCAGTCCGGTGGTTTCGAGGACCCCGACGCGGAGTCGAGCTTGGCCGCGGCCGCGGTGGAGGAACAGTTCGGCGGTGACGCCGACCTCGTGTTCCTGGTCGAGACGGACGCGGGCACGGTCGACGATCCAGAGGCGGTGGCCGCCGGATCCGATCTGACCGATCGGCTCGCGGCGGATCCACAGTTGTCTCGGGTGGTGTCGTACTGGGAGACCGACGCGCCCTCCTTGAAGTCCGTCGACGGCTCCCAGGCGCTGATCGTGGCGAACCTCGAAGACGGCGACGCCGAATCGATCACCGACCGGTACGCCGGGAGCAGCGGTCCGCTCGAGATCACGATCGGCGGCCAGGAGGCGTCGGGCGAGGACGTGCCGGCGCAGGTGCTCCGCGACCTTGCGGTGGCCGAGAGCATCGCCGTGCCGCTGATCCTCATCCTGCTCGTCGTCGCGTTCGGCAGCCTGGTGGCGGCCTCGCTCCCTCTCGCGGTAGGTGCGGTTGCCGTCATGGGCACGCTAGGCGCCCTGTCGATCCTCGCGGACATGACCGACGTGTCGGTCTTCGCGATCAACCTCACGACCGCACTCGGGCTGGGCCTGGCGATCGACTATGCCCTGCTCATGGTCAGCCGGTTCCGCGAGGAGCTCGATCGGGGGCTCGCGGTTCCGGATGCGGTACTGCGTACGGTCGAGACGGCCGGCCGGACCATTTTCTTCAGTGGCCTCGCGGTGATCGCGGCACTCGCGGTCCTGTTGCTGTTCCCGCTCTACTTCCTGCGCTCGTTCGCCTATGCGGGCGTCGGCGTCGTCGCCATCGCCGTAGCCGGCGCACTCGTCGTCCTGCCGGCGTTGCTCGCGGTCCTGGGGACCCGGGTGAACGCCGGGCGGCTGCCGTGGGCGCGATCGGTCACCCGCGGTGGCGCGGCGCCGGCCTGGGGGCGGCTTGCCGCCGTGGTCATGCGCCGCCCGGCCCTGACTGCCCTTCCGGTGATGGCGCTCCTGCTGGTCGCCGCTGCACCACTCCTGCAGGTCACGTTCGGCACACCGGACGACCGGGTGCTCCCGACGAGCGCCCCGAGCCGGCAGGTGGGCGACGCGATCCGCGGCAACTTCGCCAGCAACGACGCCGACGCCATCGACGTGGTCACCACCAGCTCGGTCGACTCGGCCGCCCTAACCGACTACGCGTCCCGGCTGTCGACCCTCCCGGCCGTGCAGCGTGTCGACTCCAGCGCCGGCACGTTCGTCGGCGGCGATCTGGTGGTCGACGCTGGACCGGTCGGTGGTCTCAGCGCCGACGCCGGCGAACGGTTGGCCGTCGTGACGGGCGCGGACCCGAGGTCGTCCACAGCACAGGACCTGGTCGGCGACGTGCGCGACGTCTCGGCACCGGACGGCGTCCGGGCCCTGGTCGGCGGGGAAACGGCGATGCTCGTCGACAGCCTCGACGCCATCGGCGGCCGGCTACCACTGGCGGCCGGAATCGTCGCGATCACAACGTTCCTCGTGTTGTTCCTGTTCACGGGCAGTGTCGTCCAGCCGTTGCGGGCACTGGTGAGCAATGCGCTGACCCTGGGTGCGACGTTGGGTCTGATGGTGCTGATCTTCCAGGAGGGCGTCGGCTCCTCGCTGCTCGGCTTCACACCGCTGGCGCTGGACACGTCGATGCTGGTCCTGATGTTCTGCCTGATCTTCGGGCTGTCCATGGACTACGAGATGATCGTCATGAGCCGGATCAAGGAGCGGCACGACGCCGGCGCCAGCATCGAGGAGGCGACTGTCGGCGGGCTAGCGCACTCGGGCCGGATCGTCACCACGGCGGCAGCCCTGATCGCGGTCTCCTTCTTCGCGTTCGTCACCAGCCAGGTGAGCTTCATCCAGATGTTCGGTCTGGGCGCGGGGCTGGCGATCCTGATCGATGCGACGCTGGTCCGCGGCGTGCTGGTGCCGGCCTCGATGCGGCTGCTCGGCGAACGCTCGTGGTACGCGCCGTCCGGTCTGCGTCGCCTGCACACTCGGATCGGGCTCGCCGAGACCTGACCGCTCCGCAGAGGCTGAATACCGATGACCTCAACGTGCGGCACGATCACGTAAACCACGCGGAGCTGTGCTTCACCAGGCGTAGAAACCCGGTGAGGCACAGCTCCGGGTGGTTAACGTGATCAAACAGAGGGAGGTGGGCGGTGATGGCCGCCGCCCAGAGCCGCCTGCTCGACCGGCTCGCGGCCTTCGCGCAACCTGGCGTGCCGATCGACAGGAACAGCGCCGTGCGCGGCCCGGCAGAACAGGGCAATCCGGCGGCGTTGTCGGCATTGTTCCTGTCGGTAGAGCCCACGGAGCAGGCACGTGGGCCGCCGTTAGTCGTTGTGGACGCCGGGCCGTTCGGCGTGGAGTGCCGCGCC
>JBKPCP010000018.1:0-51548 GCA_046727475.1 Actinomycetota bacterium
CCTGGCAGGATTGCCGGCATGTCCGCTCTGGTCCTGCCGCCCCGTCCCGACCCCGGGTTCGACCTCGACGAGCGGTCGATGCTCACCGAGTTCCTCGACTTTCACCGGGCGACCGTTCACCTGAAGGTGACCGGGCTCTGCGACGACGACGCATGGCGACGGTTCGTCCCGTCCCTGACGTCCGCGGCCGGGATCGACAAGCGCCTCGGCTACGTCGAGCAGAGCTGGTTCCGCGCCCGGCTGGCCGGAGAGCGTGACCTCCGCGTGCCATGGACCGACGAGAACCCCGACGCCGACTTCGAACGAGCCGAGGGCGACACCGTCGACGCGCTGCTGCAGGCCTATGCCGCGCAGTGCGAACGTTCCCGCGAGATCGTCGCCGGGATGCAACTCGACGACGTCGCCATGGCTCCGGGGCGTGATGGCCGACGAACCACCCTGCGCTGGGTGCTCGTCCACATGATCGAGGAAACGGCGCGTCACAACGGACACCTGGATCTGATCCGCGAGATGATCGACGGCCAGACCGGCGAGTAGGCGCCCGAGAGGTCGGGGCTTGGGCTAGCTGGCGACCTCGCCGTCCTGACCGACGAAGGGGTTCTGCACGGGCCACCACTGGATTGCTCTGGCCCTGACCGGATTGACGTCGAGCACGTGACGGAACCGTGCCGCCAGAGCGGCACGGCGGTAGGCGGCGAGCTCCCAGTCGTAACGGACTACTTCCAGGCCGAGCCTTCGCAGTGCCCACTCGCGCTCCTTCTCCGCCTTGACGACCGCGGCCGGATCCCGACCGCGATACTTCAATGCCCCGTCGCCTTCGGCCACGACCCAGTGGTATGGCCACAGGTGGTCCACTCGGTAGAGCGGGTAGCCCGGCCCGACCCAGACGTTGGACAGCGGCACCGGCAATGTGCCCTCGATGCAGCTCAGCCGGCCGAGGCTTTCCAGAGCCGTCTCGGAACGGCCGTCGGCGTGCTCGGCGACCCAGGCTGCGTTGCGGACGCCCGGCCAACCACGTAGATCCTCGACGGCGCCCAGCAGTGCAGATCGGGTCAGGCCGTCACGCAACACGGCGTCTGCGAGCACCAGAGCGTGGGCGGGATCAGCCGTGCGTGCGATGTCGGCGACCATCCACGCCTTGCCGACGATTGGATGGCCGGCGTGGATGGCCTGATGCTTTTCCGGCAGGTCAGCCACCACGACGCGGCCATACCGGGATCGCGTCACGCCCTGACCGGCCCGCCCCAGGCGGAGCACATGCGGAACGGGTGGGGGCTTGCCCAGCGCGGGTAGTCCGCGCAGAGCCACGGCCGACCAGTTGGCGGCAAATGAATTCTCCTGACAGCTGGTGAGGAACGCCCTGGTGCAGATCGCGTGCGCATCCCACCGGTTCTGCTCGAGTTGTGCCGTCGCCGCATATGCTCCGCGCGCTACCGCAGCGAGCAGACCGGAGCGCACCAGGCGGTGAACACGGTCGGTGGTTATTCCCGCGGCGACGGCCTCCCGGAGCATGAAGAAGCCGTGGCGAACACCGAGAAGCGCCGTGACGTCGGCCGGCAGCTGGCTGATCGGTGCAGGCATTTGTGAATCATGAACCCGATCCGGACCGGGCGAGAGCTCACGAGGGTCGTTGTGGAATTCGGGGGCAGTGACGCTGTCCGAAGCCGCGAATAGGCGGCCGTGGAACGACGCATCCGCGGTTTTGGACCGCGTCAGGATTCGCCGAGGGGCTGCAGGGCGATCTTCACAGGGCCGCTGCGCACCCGCGCCCAGCCGGTGCGGCGATGTCGATCACGCCGGGTCCGGCGTGTCTGCGGTCCTTGGCTCGAACCCACGCTTAGCGTTCTACACAGCGCTCAGGTTGACATAACAATCAACCTCAACTTGAGGGTGAGGGTTCGACAGGCCCAACCTTGGCCGCACGGGCAGGGGGACCGTACGAGAGCGAGAGGCGACGCGACGTGACTGCTCCGCAGAACTACCTCGCGGTGATCAAGGTCGTCGGCATCGGCGGCGGCGGGGTCAACGCCGTGAACCGCATGATCGAGGTCGGCCTCAAGGGCGTCGAGTTCATCGCGATCAACACCGATGCACAGGCCCTGCTCATGAGCGACGCCGACGTGAAGCTCGACGTCGGGCGCGACCTGACTCGTGGCCTCGGAGCGGGTGCCAACCCCGACGTCGGCCGAAAGGCTTCCGAGGACCATGCCGAGGAGATCGAGGAGGTCCTCAAGGGGGCCGACATGGTCTTCGTCACCGCCGGAGAGGGAGGCGGCACTGGCACCGGCGGCGCTCCCGTGGTCGCACGCATCGCGCGTTCGCTGGGCGCCCTGACGATCGGCGTCGTCACCCGCCCGTTCATGTTCGAGGGCAAGCGCCGGGCAGCTCAGGCCGATGCCGGGATCGAGGCGCTGCGCGAAGAGGTCGACACGCTGATCGTCATCCCCAACGACCGGCTGCTGTCGATCAGTGACCGGCAAGTCAGCGTGCTCGACGCGTTCAAGAGCGCCGACCAGGTGCTGCTCTCCGGCGTTCAGGGGATCACCGATCTCATCACCACACCCGGGCTGATCAACCTCGACTTCGCCGACGTCAAGTCGGTCATGAGCAACGCGGGGTCTGCGCTGATGGGCATCGGCTCGGCACGCGGCGAGGACCGCGCCGTGGCCGCCGCCGAGATGGCCATCTCCAGCCCGCTGCTCGAGGCCAGCATCGACGGTGCCCACGGCGTGTTGCTGTCCGTCTCCGGCGGTTCGGACCTGGGTCTGTTCGAGATCAACGAGGCCGCCAACCTTGTCGCCCAGGCGGCCCACGACGACGCCAACATCATCTTCGGCGCCGTCATCGACGATGCGCTCGGCGACGAGGTGCGCGTGACGGTCATCGCGGCCGGCTTCGACAGCGGAACGCCCACCCGCCGCGAGCACGGCGCGTTGCGGCGCTCGATCACGATCCCGGCCGCCGCTGGGTCCGGCACCGTCGAGGACGACATCGCAGCCGGCGACGGTGAGCACACCCCGGACGGAACCGGCCTCGATCGCGCGTCCGGCACGGCTGCCTACGGTTCCGACAACGGCAGCGCCGACATTCCGGCCGCGCCACGCGAGCCACGGCGCATCGTGCCGGCGTCCGACGACCTCGACGTTCCCGACTTTCTGAAGTAGTGCTGACGTACGACGAGGACGCCGAAGGAGCCCGGTTCGCCTTCACCGACCGGTACGGGGGTGTGAGCACCGGCCCGTACGCGGAGCTCAACCTCGGCGGCCACGTCGGTGACGACGCCGCAGCCGTCGTCACGAACCGCCACCGCGTCGCCGAGCGGATCGGGATGCCGGCCGGCCAGGTCCTCTACATGAACCAGGTCCACGGCGCCGACGTGGCCGTCGTCGACGGTCCGTGGGAAGGGCGAGCGCCCGACGTCGACGCCATGATCACCAGCCGACCCGGCGTCGTCCTGGCCGTTCTGGTGGCCGACTGCGTGCCGGTGCTCCTGGCCGACCGAACCGCCGGAGTCGTCGGCGTCGCCCACGCGGGACGGCCCGGCTTGGCCGCTGGCGTGGTTCCCGCGATCCTGGCTGCCATGCACGAGCGCGGCGCCGGCGAGATCCGGGCCAGGATCGGTCCATCGGTGTGCGGGCGTTGCTACGAGGTTCCCGACGCCATGCGCGCCGAGGTAGCGGCGCGGGTTCCGCAGTCGTGGGCCGTCACGCGAGAGGGGACTCCGGCCCTGGACGTTGCCGCGGGGGTCGAGGCACAGCTGCGTAGCGCCGGGGCCGTCGACGTGGTCCGGTCGGATGCGTGCACGGTCGAGGATCGGTCGCTGTACTCGTACCGTCGCGACGGGACGACCGGACGCCAGGCCGGCCTCGTCTGGCTGTCCGGCTCGGCACGGTGAACCGGCGGGAAGAGCTCGCCGACCGGTTGGCCGCCGTCCACGACCGGATCGGGAGGGCCTGCGCCGAGGTCGGCCGCGACCCCTCCGACGTCTGCGTCATCGTCGTCACCAAGACCTTCCCGTCGACCGACGTCCGGCTTCTCGCCGAGCTGGGCGTGCGGGACATCGGTGAGAACCGTGACCAGGAGGCCGCGCCGAAGGCCGCCGAGTGTGCGGACCTGGACCTTCGCTGGCACTTCGTCGGGCAGCTGCAGACCAACAAGGCGGCCTCGGTCGCGACGTATGCCTCGGCGGTCCACTCGGTGGACCGCCCACGGCTGGTCGAGGCGCTGGGCCGAGCGGCCGTATCGGCAGGCCGTGAGCTCGACTGCCTGGTCCAGGTCTCGTTGGACCTCCCGGCGGATCCGGGCCCAGGAGCCGCACCAACGGACGGGCGATCCGGGGAGGTGGCACCGAGGGGCGGGGTGTCCCCGGACCAGGCGGTCCCGTTGGCCGACCGGGTGGCCGCGGCGCCGTCGCTGCGGCTCGCGGGCCTGATGGCCATCGCGCCGCCGAGCACGGACCCGGATGCCGCCTTTGCCCGGCTGGCCGACGTCGCTGCGGCGGTTCGAGATGGGCATCCCACTGCGACCTGGATCTCCGCCGGCATGAGCGGGGACCTCGAGGCGGCCCTCGTACACGGCGCGACACACCTGCGTGTCGGCAGCGCAATCCTCGGCGAGCGCCCTCCGGCGGGCTAGGGTCGATCACGCGGGAATCCGGATGATCCCCGCGGCAGGACCGTCCACCACCAGCGGAGGACTAGGGAGCATGGCCGGCGCAATGCGCAAGGTTGCGGTCTACCTCGGCCTCGTGGAGGACCAGGACCGCTACGACGAGTACGCCGACGAGCCGTACGACGAGTTCGCCGACGACTATGCAGACCACCCGGCGCCGGAGGCCGACGGTCGCGAGCGTTCGGCAACCGTCGCCACGCTCGCCGATCGCCGGCCGGTCGCGGTGGCACCCTCCCGGCGGATGGACTCCGCACGGATCGTCACCCTCCACCCGCGCACGTACAACGAGGCGCGGACGCTCGGTGAGCACTTCCGCGACGGCACGCCGGTGATCATGAACCTGTCCGAGATGGACGACGGCGACGCGAAGCGGCTGGTCGACTTCGCCGCGGGCCTCATCTTCGGCTTGCGCGGCGACATCGAACGCATCACGGCCAAGGTCTTCCTGCTGTCGCCGGCTGACGTGACGGTCACCGCCGAGGACAAGGCCCGGATCGCCGGCGGCGGCTTCTTCAACCAGAGCTGAGCGCGGCGCAGCGCGGACAGAGGCCGAAGATCTCGACTGTGTGTGTGACGTCGACGTATCCGTGTGCGCGCGCCACGTCCTCGGCCCATGCCTCGACCGCGGGCCGGGAGATCTCGACCGCGGCGCCGCACGACCGGCAGACGAGGTGATGGTGATGGTCCGGCTGGTCGCATCGCCGGTAGACGGCCTCACCGGCATCAGAGCGCAGGACGTCCACCCGCCCGTGGTCGGCGAGCGTCTGGAGCGCGCGGTAGACGGTCGCGAGCCCCACCTGGGAGCCGCGTGCGCGCAGCATCTGGTGCAGTTCCTGCGCGCTGACGAAGTCGTCGACCTCGTCGAGAACCTCGTCGACCGCGGCGCGCTGACGCGTCCTGCGCTGCTCTCTCACCGGCTGCTGGCTCATCCCACCTCATGCGGCACCGACGCGGTCTGGGCGGCCCAGTCTAATGTGGCGTACGCCGGGGCTTGCGAACGTGCCGATCGGCCGTCGGGTAGGTTCATCTCCCGTGCCTTCGGTGGTCGCCCAGGTTCTCTACGTGGCGTTGTGGCTATTCTTCATCGCCATGCTCGCCCGGTTGGTGGCCGACTGGATCCAGGTGTTCGCTCGGCAATGGGAGCCGCGCGGCGCAGTTCTGGTCGGGCTCGAAGCTGTGTACACCGTGACCGACCCGCCGTTGTTGTTCATCAGGCGGTTCGTCCCGCCGCTACGTCTGGGGTCGATCGCGCTCGACCTCGCCTTCATCATCCTCATCATCGTGGTCCAGATCCTTCTTTCGGTTGTGGGCAGCCTCCGATGACGGGGTACGGTGACGTTTTGTCCGCGAACAACTCCGAGGTGACGCTATGCCGCTGACGCCCGAGGACGTCCAGAACAAAGAGTTCACGACGGTCCGCCTCCGCGAGGGTTACGACATGCAGGAGGTGGACGAGTTCCTGGACGAGGTCGAGGCCGAGCTCTCGCGTATGCACCGCGAGAACGAGGAACTTCGCGACAAGCTTGCCGCCGTGACACGCGGCGGGGGGCCGGCATCTGCGGCCGGCCCGCTGGGCGCCCCGCAGCGCCAGGCGGAGGGTCAGGGTCCCAAGGCCCCGCCGTCGGCTGCCGCGCCGCCGGCGCCGACGGTCTCCACGACCGGTGTCCAGCCGTCCGACGCCGCTGCCAAGGTCCTCGCGCTCGCCCAGAAGACCGCCGACGAGCTGGTGGCCGACGCAAAGCTCGAGGCCGACCGCCTGCTGGCCGATGCGCGCCAGCGCGCGGAGAAGATCGACGCCGAGAGCTCGGCCAAGGTGTCCAAGATCGAGCACGACGCCCGCACCCGGGCTGACTCGCTCGAGCGCGAAGCGCAGCAGCGCCACCAGCAGGTGGTCGGCAAGCTGGAGTCCGAGCGTGAGCACCTCGACAACCAAGTCGAGAACCTGAAGGCCTTCGAGCGCGAGTACCGCAGCCGCCTCAAGGCGTATCTGGAGACCGAACTGCGCAAGCTGGAGACGACGTCGGGCGCACCCGACGGTGCTCCGATCATCGAGACCTCACAGAACGTGCCAGCAGCGACCGGTGCCCCTGCGGCGGGTGCCGCCGCTACCGGCGGCTCGCTGCGGTCGGTGGCGAGCCTGCTCGAGGACGACCAGCGCTAGGTCCGGTCGTCGCCTCGCGGCCGCTCACAAGCGGCGCAGGCGGAACGTCAGGCCGAGGTCGGGGTCGGCATGGTCCGGCTCGCCGGCGAGCGGGTCGAGGCTCTCGTGGACCTGCACGGCGAGAACCTCGGCAGCCACGGACGCGCTGTGCTCGCGGAGGGCCAAGGCCAGTTCGCCGTCGGCCTGCCAGGCGAGCTCGATCCGGTCGGCGACGTCGTAGCCGCTGGCCTTCCGGGCCTGCTGAACCAGGCGGATTACCTCGCGGGCCAGCCCGGCCCGAAGCAGCTCCGTGGTCAGTGTGAGGTCCAGGGCGACCGTCTCGCCCTCCCGCGCGACCGCCCATCCCTGACGTGGCGTCTCGGTCACCACCACGTCGTCGGGACTCACTGCCACGTCGCCCAGGCCGTCGACGGTCAGCGTCGTCGTCCGGTCGGCCTTGAGGGCCGAGGACAGGGTGCTCGCGTCGGCGGCGGCGATGGCCGCCGCGACCTTCGGCGTGTCCTTGCCGAACCGCTTGCCCAATGACCGGAAGTTGGCCTTCGCCGACACGTCGACGAGATCGCCTTCGGCCTCTCCCAGGGCGGCCACCTCGAGGACGTTGAGCTCGTCCGCGACCTCGGCTCGCAGCTCGGGAGCGAGGGTGTCCCAGCCGCGGGCAACCACCAGAGCCCGCCGGAGCGGCTGGCGGGTGCGCACCTTGGACTCCGCACGCGCCGCCCGGCCGAGCTCGACCAGGCGGCGGGTCAGTGCCACCTGGGACGAGAGCTCGTCGTCCACGGCGGACTCGTCGACCTCGGGCCACGAAGCCATGTGCACCGACTCGGGGGCATCCGGTGTTACTGGCCGGACCACGTCCTGCCACACGCGCTCGGTGACGAACGGGACCATCGGTGCGAGCAGCCGGGTCATGACCTCGACGCACTCGTGCAACGTGGCCAACGCGGCAGGGTCGCCGTCCCAGAACCGCCGCCGCGAGCGCCGGACGTACCAGTTCGACAGGTCGTCGACGAACGACGCCAGCCGGGCACCCGCCTTCTGGGTGTCGAACTTGTCCAGCGCGACGTCGACATCACGGACCAGCCGGTTGAGCTCCGAGAGTGCCCAGCGGTCGAGCAGCGGCCGCTCCGCCGCCGGAACGGCGCCGTCTCGAGGCGACCATCCGCTTGCGCGGCCGTAGAGCGACAGGAAGGAGGCCGTGTTCCAGTAGGTCAACAGGACCTTGCGGGCGCCTTCCTGGATCGTCACGTGCCCGACCCGGCGGGGGAGCCAAGGGGACCCGCTCGCGAGCATGAACCAGCGGACCGCGTCGGCGCCGTGCCGGTCCATCAGCGGCAATGGCTCGAGGATGTTTCCGAGGTGCTTGCTCATGCGCCGACCGTCGTCGGCCAGGATCAGGCCCAGGCAAAGCACGTTCTCGTACGACGACCGGTCGAACACGAGGGTGCCGACCGCCATCAGCGTGTAGAACCAGCCACGGGTCTGGTCGAGCCCTTCGCAGATGTACTGCGCCGGATAGGCGGCCTCGAACGACGCGCCGCTGCCCGATGCGTGCGGGTAGCCCCACTGGGCGAACGGCATCGAGCCCGAGTCGTACCACGCGTCGATCACGTACGGCAGGCGGCGCATCGTGCCGTCGCCGTGCGGGCACGCGAACGTGACGTCGTCGACGAACGGACGGTGCGGGTCGAGCTCGGAGAGGTCTCGACCCGCGTGCTGGGACAATTCGGTCAGCGAACCCACGCAGACCTGGTGGGTACCGTCGGTCTCACAGCGCCAAATCGGGAGCGGCGTGCCCCAGTAGCGGGTGCGGGAGAGCGCCCAGTCGACGTTGCCCCGCAGCCACTCGCCGTAGCGGCCCCACTTGATGGTCTCCGGGTACCAGGTGGTGCGCTCGTTCTCCCGGAGCAGGGCGTCCTTCTTCGCCGTCGTGCGGATGTACCAGGACGGCTGCGCGTAGTAGAGCAGCGGCGTGTGGCAGCGCCAGCAATGGGGGTATGCGTGCTCGTATCCGGTGTGCCGGAGCAGCCTCCCACGGGCGTCGAGGTCTTTGACCAGGGCGGCGTCGGCATGCTTGAAGAACTCGCCCCCCACCAGTGGCACCTCGTCGCCGAACCGCCCGTCGGGGCGGATCGGGTTGACCACGGGCAGGCCGTAGCGCCGGCACACTCGCAGGTCGTCGGCACCGAACGCAGGTGCCTGGTGCACGAGCCCGGTGCCGTCCTCGGTGGTGACGTACTCGTCGACCACCACGAAATGGGCCTCGGGGATGTCGACCAGGTCGAAGGGCCGTGCATACGCCCAGCGGTCCATCTCCAGGCCGGTGAAGCGCTCCACGACTGACCAGCCCTCGCCCAGGGCAGCCTCGAGCAACGGTTCGGCGACGACCACGGTCTCGACGCCGTCGGTGGCCGCGACGTAGCCGACGTCGGGGTGGACGGCGACCGCCGTGTTGGCCACCAGCGTCCACGGTGTGGTGGTCCACACCAGCAGCGATGCCCGGCCGGCCAACGGCCCCGAGGTCAATGGCAGCCGGACGAAGACCGACGGGTCGACGACGGTCTCGTATCCCTGGGCCAGCTCGTGATCGGAGAGGCCGGTGCCGCAGCGAGGGCAGTACGGGGCGACCCGGTGGTCCTCGACCAGCAGCCCCTCGTCGAAGACCTGCTTGAGTGACCACCAGACGCTCTGGACGTACTGGGGGTCCATCGTCCGGTAGGCCTCGGAGAGATCCACCCAGTAGCCCATCCGGACGGTTACCCGCTGGAACTCGTCGACGTGGCGCAGAACCGACTCGCGGCACTTGGCGTTGAACTCCGCGACACCATAGGCCTCGATGTCGCCCTTGCCGGTGAAGCCGAGCTCCTGCTCCACTGCGATCTCGACCGGGAGCCCGTGACAGTCCCAGCCGGCCTTACGCGGGACGTGGTAGCCCTTCATGGTCCGGTAACGGGGGAACACGTCCTTGAAGACTCGGGCCTCGATGTGATGCGTGCCGGGCATCCCGTTCGCGGTCGGTGGACCCTCGTAGAAGGTCCACTGGGGCCGTCCCTCGCTGGCCTTCAGGGTCCGGACGAACGTGTCCTGCTCGTGCCAGAACGCCAGGATCTCGCGCTCCATGGCTGGCAGGTCGACGTGGGTCGGCACTGTGCGGTACTGGGGTGTCTCCATCGCCTCGCGGTCCTCCGTCGCGTCTCGTCGTCGACGAAGGGACGAGGACTGCCGGTCGGTCGACCGGCGGTGCCCCGCGGTACCACCCTCCTTGGCCGCTGTTACACGGCCCGCTTCCTTCGGTGCGGCCGGCTCTACTCGGGGCCACAGCCCCTTTCTTCCGGCGGCTCAGGGGTGATCTTCGTCACGGCTCGTGCCCCCGGGCTCGCACCGTCCCCGGGTCGCTGGTGGCCGTCTGCCGGACTACTCGTCCCCGTCCACGCCTTTCGCGGCCCCAAGTGTACGGCCAGGGCGGCCGTGCGGAAGACTGCCCGACGTGTCGCCGACCCGCGTGACGATCCGGGTCAGGCCCGGAGCACCGCGAACGCGGGTGGGCGGTGAGCATGCGAACGCCCTGGTCGTAGCCGTCCAAGCCCGCGCCGTCAAGGGCGCGGCGACCGAGGCCGCCCTGCGCGCGCTGGCCGGTGCCCTCGGCGTTCGGCGGCAGGACGTCCGGCTCGTTTCGGGCGCGTCCGGCAGGACGAAGGTGGTGGAAGTGTCCGCGGGACTCGACCTCGACGCCGAGGTGATGCGCTTGCGCTCGGCGGGGAGAATTGAAGCCTAGGCCCGCGGGACCTATCCTCACGGGACCTTAACGATCACCGAGGCAGGGGGCCGCGTCATGGCCGACAGCGGCAAGGGCATCACCGGGAGAGTGCGCCGCGTCGTGGCCGACGCGGCCTCAACCGTCTCCGGTGCGGTGAAGAGGGCCGCGCCGGCTCGTAAGGCCACCCCGGCCAAGACCTCGGCGCCGGCGAAGACCTCGGCCGCGGCGGCCAAGGCCGCGTCGACGACGAAGAAGGCTGCCCCGGCGAAGAAGGCTGCCCCGGCCAAGAAGGCGGCGTCGACGACGAAGAAGGCGGCGCCGGCGAAGAAGTCGACGACGAAGAAGGCTGCCCCGGCCAAGAAGGCGGCGCCGGCGAAGAGATCGGCGACCAAGAAGGCGGCGGCGAAGGCCGCCGCCCCTGCCAAGGCCACTTCCCGTGCCAAGAAGGCCGCGCCGGCCGGGAGGGCCAAGAAGGCAGTCCGCCCGCGGAAGGCGTCCCCGCGCAAGGCGGCACCCGAGGCGCTCGTCGTGCGGGCCGACGAGCGCCCATGGACCGCAAAGGAGCTGGCGGAGGTCCGGGAGCTGCTCGAGGCCGAAGCGACCAGGCTGCGTGAGGAGATCTCCGAGGCGGAGTCCGACATCGCCGACCTGCTACGGAACAGCTCGGACACCGGCGGTGAGGACCAGGCGGACACGGGCTCGAAGACCTTCGAGCGCGAGCACGAGATGTCGCTCGCGGCCAGCCACCGCGACATCCTCGGCCAGACAGAGCGCGCGCTCGCCAAGATCGAGGACGGCTCGTACGGCGTGTGCGAGAGCTGCGGCAACCCGATTGGCAAGGCGCGACTGCAGGCGTTCCCCCGTGCGACACTGTGTATGACATGCAAGCAACGCGAGGAGCGTCGCTGACACGCGACGCGGACGAGGGCAACGCGGGAGGACGCCGCAGGGTCGGCGTCCTTCTCGCTGTGGCGACGACCGTCGTGCTGCTCGACCAGATCAGCAAGATCATGGCGGTCGCGTGGCTCGATGACAGAGGTGTTGTCGAGGTCGTCGATGGCGTGCTGCAGCTCCGCCTGGTCCGCAACCCAGGCGCGGCGTTCAGCGTTGCGACCAACATGACTGTCGTCCTGGCGCTGGTGGCGACCGTGGTCGTGGTCGTCATCCTGCGGATCAGCCGACGGCTGCGAAGCGGTCCGTGGGCCATTGCCCTGGGATGTCTGCTCGGAGGCGCCGTCGGCAACCTGATCGACCGCGTGTTCCGTGAGCCGGCGCCGCTGCGCGGCCACGTCGTCGACTTCCTGGAGCTGCCGAACTGGCCCGTCTTCAACATGGCCGACGCCGCGATCGTGGGCGCCGCCGTGCTGGTAGTCCTGCTGACCCTTCGCGGCGTGGCCTTCGACGGCTCGAATGCCGTGAAGCACGGCGACCCACCGGACGGCTCCTCTCCCGAGGCCGGGCCGGAGCAGGAGAGCCGGTGACCAACCGGCGGGGCCTGCCGATCCCGGACGGCCTCGAGGGTGAGCGCCTCGACGCGGCGATGGCGCGACTGTTCGGGTTCTCCCGTAGCCGCGCGGCCGAGCTGATCGAGCGCGGCCATGTGCTCGTCGACGGTGCCGGTGCAGTGAAGTCCGACCGGGTCCAGGCAGGCGCCTGGCTCGATGTGGAGATGCCGGCGGCGCCGGCGCCCGTCGCAGTCGTTCCCGGGCACGTCGAGGGCATGCGCGTCGTACACGACGACGACGACATCGTGGTGGTCGACAAGCCAATCGGCGTGGCGGCGCATCCCAGTCCAGGGTGGACCGGTCCTACCGTTCTGGGTGGGCTGGCCGGCGCGGGCTTCCGGATCTCCACCAGCGGCGCCGCCGAGCGGCAGGGGATCGTGCACCGGCTGGACGTCGGGACCAGCGGGTTGATGGTGGTGGCCAAGTCCGAGCGGGCGTACATGCTGCTCAAGCGCCAGTTCAGGGACCGCACCGTCGACAAGGTCTACCACGCGCTGGTACAAGGTCATCCCGACCCGTCCCGTGGCACGGTGGACGCACCGGTCGACCGCCATCCGACACACGACTATCGCTGGGCCGTCGTCGCGGACGGCAAGCCGAGCATCACGCACTACGACACCCTCGAGGCGTTCGCGGCGGCGAGCCTGCTCGAGATCCACCTCGAGACCGGCCGCACGCACCAGATCAGGGTGCACATGAGCGCGTTGCGGCATCCGTGTGTCGGTGACCTCACCTACGGCGCCGACCCGACGCTGTCATCGCGGCTGGGCCTGCAACGCCAGTGGCTGCACGCCGTACGGCTCGGGTTCGAGCACCCGGGAACGGGCGAGTACGTCGAGTTCGAGTCACCGTACCCTCCCGACCTCCAGCACGCGTTGGACCTGCTGGCGGCCTAGCCGACTGCGCCCGTGGTCTCAGAAGTTGAGACGCGAGTCCCACATCGGTGGACGGGCCGGAGCCGGTCCGCGTAACGTCCGGCGGGTGCGACAGGCGTATTACGCGTTTACGAAGCCGGCCCGGGTGGCCGGCGGCGTCGACGTGACCTGACGCAGCACCACCCGAGTCGGCACAGGGCTTCAGGCGACTGCCTGGGGCCTTTCGTCGTACAGCGGCCGACTCGGGCATCGTCACCGGGTGCGGCCCGACATCGAGGAGCACCCGTGACCACACTGGCCGATCCGTCGCCCAGCCTCCAGCACCGCGAGGTCCGCATCGGTGCGCAGACGATCGGCGGCACCCGCCTCCCGGTGCTGGCCGGTCCGCGCCGTGGCAGCGACGTCGTCCACTTCAGCCTCCGCAGGCACCATGGGGCCGCGCCGGCCCGGGACCTGCTGGAGCGCGTCCGCGATCTCACCGCAGGGCCGCTGCTCGTCGAGCCGTTCTCGGCCGACGACCTGCCGGCCATCCAGCAGTACGCGGACGGGGTGGTCGTGGGTGGACCCTGGATGCAAGACTTCCGGCTCGTCGCAGCCGTCGGGCGGCTCGAGTTGCCCGTGGTGCTGCACCGCGGGCACCACTGCACGGTCGACGAGTGGCTGTCGGCGTTGGAGTACGTGCGCGCCGAGAACAACGACGAGGTCGTGCTCTGCGAGGGCGGAAGTCGCCGGCTGGCCGGCGGGCGGACCACCCTGGACCTCGCGCTGGTCCGCGAGGTCAGGAAGCGCTCGGGCCGGCCGGTCGTGGTGGACGTGGGCGACACGCCGTGGCTTGCCGGCGCGGCCGTCGCCGCAGGCGCCGACGGCGTGTGGCTCGCCGAGGACGCATCTGCCGCCGACGTCGAGGCAGCCCTCGAGGCGACCACGATGCTCACACCGGTCGTGCGGCAGGTGAGCCCGCGGTCGCTCGCGGCGTGCCGTGAGGCGATCGACCGGGTCGACGCCGCGCTTGCGTCCCTGCTCGAGTACCGGGTCGCGCTCGCGACCGAGGTGCAGCGGCACAAGCCGGTCAGAGGTCACGCCGGCCGGGACAGGCGGCGCGAGGCCCAGATCGTCCGGACGATGCGACGGCGCGCCCCATCGGTCGACGAGGCCCATCTCGCCCGGATCATGGAAGCCGTCATCGTCGCCGGGCTCGATGCCGCGGCCGCCGCTGAGGTGTCGGAGCCTCCGGTCTGGCGGCTCTGACCGCGTCAGGGCTGACCGACGGCGACGCGCCAAGGCTCCTGCGCGGAAGTGTCGGCCGCGACTCCTAGACTCGGGCTCGAATTCCCGCCGAGGAGGCCTCAGCCGTCGTGCTTGACCCGTCCAGCCCGGACTCCGACCCGAGCTTCGTACACCTGCACGTGCACACCGAGTACTCGATGCTCGACGGCGCCGCCCGGCTCGACGATCTGTTCTCCGAGGCGGCCAAGCAGGGCATGCCCGCCCTTGCGATGACCGACCACGGCAACGTCTTCGGGGCCTACGACTTCTACAACAAGGCGGGCAAGTACGGCGTCAAGCCGGTGATCGGCTGTGAAACGTACGTCACGCCTCGCACCTCACGGTTCGACAAGACCCGGGTGCGGTGGGGTGTCGGCGGCGAGGACGACGTCTCCGGCGGCGGGGCGTACACCCACATGACGCTGCTCGCCGAGAACACCGGCGGCATGCACAACCTGTTCCGTCTGTCGTCGCTGGCCTCGCTCGAGGGCTTCTACTTCAAGCCCCGCATGGACCGTGAGCTGCTGCAGACCTTTGCGGGTGGATTGATCGCCACTACCGGGTGTCCCGGCGGCGAGGTGCCGACGATGCTCAGGCTCGGCCGCTATGACGAGGCACGGGCCACGGCAGCCGAGTTCCGCGACATCTTCGGTGCCGACAACTACTACGTCGAGCTCATGGACCACGGCATACCCGTGGAGCGCCGGGTGCGTGACGACCTGCTCCGGCTGTCCCGCGACCTCCAGCTTCCGCTCGTGGCCACCAACGACCTCCACTACACCTACCGCAGCGACCACGAGGCCCACGCGGTGCTCTTGTGCGTGCAGTCCGGTTCCACGCTGGCCGATCCGAACCGGTTCAAGTTCGAGGCCGACGACTTCTACCTCAAGTCGGCCCGAGAGATGCGCGCGGTCTGGGCCGAGCTCCCCGAGGCCTGCGACAACACGCTGCGGATCGCCGAGCGGTGCGACGTCCGGTTCACCGAGGGCGCCAACTTCATGCCCCGGTTCCCCGTCCCCGACGGCGAGGACGAGACCTCCTGGTTCGTCAAGGAGGTCGAGCGGGGCCTGCGGGCCCGCTATCCCGGCGGCGTGTCCGACCGGGTCCGCCGGCAGGCCGCGTACGAGACCGAGGTCATCTGTGACAAGGGGTACCCCAGCTACTTCCTGGTGGTCGCCGACTTCATCAACTGGGCGAAGAAGCAGGGAATCCGGGTCGGGCCCGGCCGTGGCTCCGCCGCCGGTGCGATCGTGGCCTACGCGCTCGGCATCACCGATCTCGACCCGATTCGGCACGGGCTGGTCTTCGAGCGGTTCCTCAATCCCGAGCGTGCGTCGATGCCCGACATCGACATCGACTTCGACGAGCGCCGCCGCGGCGACGTCATCCGCTACGTCACCGACAAGTACGGCTCGGATCGGGTGGCCCAGGTCGTCACCTACGGCACGATCAAGGCCAAGCAGGCGATCAAGGACGCATCCCGGGTCCTCGGTTTCCCGTTCGCGATGGGGGAGCGGATCACCAAGGCGATGCCGCCGTCGGTCATGGGGAAGGACATCTCCCTGTCCGGCATCTTCGACCCCGACGACAAGCGGCACTCCGAGGCCGGCGAGTTCCGTGAGCTGTACGCCTCCGACCCGGACGTCCAGAAGGTGGTCGACACCGCGAAAGGGCTGGAGAACCTCAAGCGCCAGTGGGGTGTCCACGCAGCCGGCGTGATCATGTCGTCGGAACCGTTGATGGACCACATTCCGATCATGAAGCGGGAACAGGACGGCGCCATCATCACGCAGTTCGACTACCCGACCTGCGAGGCGCTCGGCCTGGTCAAGATGGACTTCCTCGGTCTGCGCAACCTCACGGTGCTCGACGACGCCTGCAGGAACATCGTCCGCAACGGCAAGGATCCGGTCGACCTCGAGACGCTGGCGCTCGACGACCCGGCGGCCTACGAGCTGCTCTCGCGGGGCGACACGCTCGGGGTCTTCCAACTCGACGGCGGGCCGATGCGCGCCCTGCTGCGGCTGATGAAGCCCGACACCTTCGCCGACATCTCGGCGGTGGGCGCGCTGTACCGGCCGGGCCCGATGGGCGCGCAGTCGCACACCAACTACGCGCTGCGCAAGAACGGCAAGCAGCCGATCACCGCGGTCCACCCCGAGCTCGCCGAGCCGCTGGCCGAGATCCTCGACGAGACCTACGGGTTGATCGTCTACCAGGAGCAGGTGCTCTCGATCGCTCAGAAGGTCGCCGGGTACACCCTGGGCAAGGCCGATCTGCTCCGCCGGGCCATGGGCAAGAAGAAGCGCGAGGTGCTCGACGCCGAGTTCGTCGGCTTCGAGGCCGGGATGAAGGCGAACGGGTTCTCCGACGGTGCGGTCAAGACCCTGTGGGATCTGCTGGTCCCGTTCTCCGACTACGCCTTCAACAAGGCGCACAGCGCGGCATACGGGCTGGTGTCCTACTGGACCGCCTTCCTCAAGGCCAACTACCCGGCCGAGTACATGGCCGCGCTGCTCACCAGCGTCCGCGACGACAAGGACAAGACGGCGCTCTATCTCGGAGAGTGCCGGCGCATGGGCATCAAGGTGCTTCCGCCCGACGTCAACGAGTCCGAGGGAGACTTCACCCCTGTCGGCACCGACGTCCGGTTCGGCCTGGCCGCCATCCGCAACGTCGGCGGCAACGTGGTCGAGGGCATCGTCGCCACCCGGGCGGCCCACGGCCGGTTCGAGTCCTTCCCCGACTTCATGGACAAGGTGCCGGTGGTCGTGTGCAACAAGCGGGTGGTCGAGTCGCTGGTCAAGGCCGGCGCCTTCGACTCGCTCGGCTACTCGAGGCGCTCGTTGACCGCCATCGGGGACGACACGGTCGACGCAGTCATCTCGCTCAAGCGCAACGAGGCCATCGGGCAGTTCGACCTGTTCGGAGGCGTCGACGGTGACCGCCAGGGCCTCGAGGTCACCGTGCCCGACCTGTCGGAATGGGACAAGCCGATCAAGCTCGGTTACGAGCGCGAGATGCTGGGGCTCTACGTCTCGGACCATCCGCTGCTCGGCATCGAACACGTCCTGACCCGGGCGACCGACCGGACGATCTCGTCCCTTGCCGACGAGGAGGAGTCTCCGTCCGGCCTGACGGTCACGATCGGCGGTCTGATCACCGGCCTTCAGCGCAAGGTGACCCGGCGCGGCGACACCTGGGCGATCGCGACCGTCGAGGACCTCGAGGGTTCGGTCGACGTGATGCTCTTCCCGGCCACCTACCAGCAGTACGCGCTGCAGTTGGCGGAGGACGTCGTCGTGATCGTGAAGGGCCGGCTGGACCGCCGCGACGACTCCCCGCAGGTCGTCGCCAGCGACCTCACCCTGCCCGACCTCTCCGAAGCACAAAGTGGTCCGGTGGTCGTCACCGTACCGGTGGCGCGCTGCACGCCACCGATGGTCGAACGGCTCAAGGACGTCCTCGCCACCCATCCCGGCACCTGCGAGGTCCACCTGCGCCTGCAGGGCGGCGGCCATACCACTGTCATGCGCATCGACGACGGCCTCCGGGTCACCCCGTCGCCGGCGCTGATGGGCGACCTGAAGGCGCTGCTGGGCCCCGCGTGTCTCGGGTGAGTGAGCCGGCCCACACCAGCGACGGGCCGCCGCCGCTGGCCAGGCACGCCGGGCGGGCACGTCCTGCGGCCCCGGACTCGCGGCGCGTGACCATCGAACTGCTCGTCACGTCAGTGCTCGTCGGACTGGTCGTCGGGGTCGTATGGCGGCTGGTGGCCCCGGAGGTGCTGGTGGAGGTCTCCGATGGCAACACCGCCCTGGTCCCGCTGCAGGCTCGGCGCCTGTTCGACGTCGACGCGTGGTTCGCGATCTTGGGGGCCTGCGCAGGCGCAGGGTTGACGCTGGTGATGTTCACCCGGCACCGGCACCTGCCGGTCACGGCACTCACCGGCCTGGTGGCTGGTGGCGTGCTCGGTTCGCTGGTCGCGTGGCGGCTGGGAGCCCTGCTCAGGCCCGGTGCATTGGCTCCGCGCGTCGAAGACGCCGCCGATGGGGTGCAGCATTCCCTTCCGCTGGATCTAGAGGCCACCGGCGTGCTGTTGGTGTGGCCGGTCGTGGCCGTCGGGATCGTGCTTGTCCTCACGGCACTGACGGACGACCGCACCCGGATTCGCGTCGGCCCCGCCTTTGGCGGGCTCGTCAGCCGGCGCGGCCGATCCGGGCCGTCGTCGCGCCCGTGAGCCGTACCAACTGGTCGGGCGCGAGCTCGACGTCCATACCGCGACGGCCGGCCGAGACGAAGATCGTCGCGAACTCGACCGCGGTGCTGTCGACAACGGTGGGCAGCCGCTTGCGCTGGCCGAGCGGGCTGATGCCGCCGATGACGTATCCGGTGGCGCGCTCGGCCGCCGACGAAGCCGCCATTCCGGCCCGCTTCCCGCCCCGCGCCGAAGCGAGCGCCTTGAGGTCCAAAGAGCCGACCACCGGCACGACAGCCACGACCAGGCTGCCGTCGACGTCGGCCAGGAGCGTCTTGAAGACCCGTTCGGCCGGCACGCCGAGCGCCTCGGCCGCCTCGAGCCCGTAGGAGCGTGCGGCGGGATCGTGCTCGTAGCGATGGACCGTGTAGGACACGCCGGCCCGTGCGAGTGTGGTCGTTGCCGGAGTGCCGGCATCCGTCTGCCCGGGCCTGGCCGTCCTGGGAGTGCTCACCGTGGTCATCCTGCCGCAGGCTGCCGAGTCGCGGGCGACTGGATTGTCCGCGCTGCAGCGGCTGTCTTGGCATGCGGGCGGCCGGTCCGGGGGCTGGGACGGCCGACCTAGACTCGACCGGGTGATCCGCCGCATCGACCTGCGTGGACGGCCGGCCGCCGGTGAGACGCCCGACTACCGGGCGGTCCTCCCGCGGGCATCGGTCGACGTCGACTCCGCGCTCGATGCCGTCCGAACGATCTGCGACGACGTCCGGCTGCGGGGTCTCGCCGCAGTTCGCGAGTACACGGCTCGGTTCGACGGCGTCGACCTGGCCGACGTCAGGGTGCCGGCGACCGCCCTGGCGGCAGCCTTGGCGGCCCTCGATCCCACCGTCCGGGCGGCGCTCGAGGAGTCGATCGCCCGGGTGCGCCGGGTCCACGCCGACCAGCTACGCCACGATGTCACGACCACCGTCGTGCCGGGCGGGTCCGTGACCGAGCGGTGGGTGCCCGTGGAGCGGGTCGGGCTCTATGTGCCGGGAGGCCTCGCGGTCTACCCGAGCAGCGTGGTCATGAACGTGGTTCCGGCACAGGAGGCGGGCGTAACGTCGCTGGCCGTGGCGAGCCCGCCGCAACGCGACCACGGCGGGCTACCGCATCCAGCGATCCTGGCGGCGTGCGCGCTGCTCGGCGTCGACGAGGTGTATGCGGCCGGCGGCGCCCAGGCCGTCGCGATGTTCGCCTACGGCGTCGGCGGCGACGCCGGTCACCTCGGGTGCCGGCCCGTCGACCTGGTGACCGGTCCCGGCAACGTCTACGTCGCGGCGGCGAAGCGGCTGCTGCGGGGTGTGGTGGGCATCGACGCCGAGGCGGGACCGACGGAGATCGCCGTCCTGGCCGACGACACGGCGGATCCCGTACACGTCGCGGCCGACCTGGTGAGCCAGGCCGAGCACGACCCGCTGGCCGCGAGCGTCCTGGTCACGGACAGCCAGTCGCTGGCCGACGCAGTCGACCGTCAGCTCGAAGGGCAGGTCGGAGCCACCAAGCACACCGATCGGGTCCGCACCGCGCTGACCGGCGAGCAGTCCGCCACGGTCCTGGTCGACGACGTCGAGCAGGGCCTCGCCGTGGTCGACGCATACGCCGCCGAGCACCTGGAGATCCAGACCCGTGACGCGGCCGGCGTCGCCGCGCGCGTCCGCAATGCCGGCGCCGTATTCGTCGGCCCGTGGTCGCCGGTGAGCCTCGGCGACTACAGCGCGGGGTCCAACCACGTGCTCCCGACCGGAGGCGGTGCCCGCCACTCGGGCGGGTTGTCGGTGCAGACCTTCCTGCGCGGCGTCCACGTCGTCGAGTACGACCGGGCCGCACTGCGTGACGTCGCCGATCAGGTCGCGGTCCTCGCGTCGACCGAGGACCTGCCGGCCCACGGCGCGGCGGTGCGCGCCCGGTTCCGGTGATGGCCGGCACGTTGCCGTTGCGCGAGGAGCTGCGCGGCCTGGCGCCGTACGGCGCCCCGATGCTCGACGTGCCGGTCCGCCTCAACGTCAACGAGAACCCATACCCGCCGGGGGAGGCCCTGGTGGCCGAGGCTGCCGCGGCGGCCGCCGACGCCGTGCGGGGGCTGAACCGCTACCCCGACCGCGATGCCGTGGCCCTGCGTCGTGACCTCGCCGCCTACCTCGGGCACGGCTTGGACGAGTCACGGGTCTGGGCCGCCAATGGCTCCAACGAGGTCATGCTCCAACTTCTGCAGGCCTTCGGCGGCCCGGGCCGTAGGGCGCTGTCCTTCGCGCCGACGTACTCGATGTATCCCGAGTACGCCCGCGACACGTCGACGGGGTGGCTCACCGGACGGCGCGCCGAGGACTTCTCCGTCGAGCTGGGCCACGCCCTGGACCAGGTGCGCGAGCACAGGCCGAGCGTCGTGCTGCTCGCGTCGCCGAACAACCCGACCGGCACCGCGCTCCCGCTGGATCTCGTCGCCGCCCTCCACGACGAGAGCGACGCGATCATCGTGGTGGACGAGGCCTACGCCGAGTTCCGACGGACCGCCACCGCCAGCGCCCTGACCCTGCTGCCGGGGCACGGCCGACTGGTCGTCGTCCGGACGATGAGCAAGGCGTTCGCGTTCGCCGGCGCCCGGGTCGGCTACCTGGCTGCCGCACCGGACGTCGTGGACGCCCTGAGGGTCGTCAGGCTGCCCTACCACCTCTCCGCGGTGACTCAGGCGGTCGCAAGGGTCGCGCTACGGCACGCGAACGACCTCCTGGCCCGGGTCGACGACATCCGCGCCGAACGGGACGCCCTCGTCACCTGGTTGAAGGACCGCGGAGTGACGGTCCCCGACTCGGATGCCAACTTCGTGCTGATGGGCCGTTTCGCCGACCGGCACGCCGTCTGGCAGGGTCTGCTCGACCGGGGGGTCCTCGTCCGCGAGACCGGTCCGGCCGGCTGGCTGCGGGTGTCCATCGGCACGCCGGAGGAGATGGCGGCATTTCGGGCCGCGTTGCAGGAGGTACTGGCATGACGGGCAGGGCGGCGCGCGTCGAGCGCACGACCAAGGAGAGCCGGGTCGTGGTCGAGCTCGACCTCGACGGTTCTGGCGAGAACGACGTCGTGACCGGCGTGCCGTTCTACGACCACATGTTGGCGGCATTCGCGCGGCATTCGCTGATCGACCTCGCCGTCAGCGCCGAGGGCGACCTCGCGGTCGACGCGCACCACACCGTCGAGGACGTCGCGATCGTGCTCGGCCAGGCGCTTCGCGAGGCGCTCGGTGACAAGTCGGGGATCCGCCGCTTCGGCGACGCCTTGGTGCCCCTGGACGAGGCGCTCGTGCAGGTGGCTGTCGACGTCGCGGGGCGGCCGTACTGCGTCCACACCGGTGAGCCGGCCGGTCAGGAGTATGCGCTGATCGGCGGCCACTACGCCGGTTCGCTCACCCGGCACGTCCTCGAGACGCTTGCCTTCCACGCCCAGATCGCCCTGCACGTTCGCGTGCTGTCCGGACGCGACCCACACCACGTCGTCGAGGCCCAGTTCAAAGCGGTCGCGCGGGCGCTCCGCGACGCGGTGGCACTCGACCCGCGTGAGGGTGGAGTCCCCTCGACCAAGGGCAGCCTGTGAGGCCGAGCCGGTGACCAGGCCACGCGTCGTGGTGCTCGACTACGGCTCCGGCAACGTCCGCTCCGCCGTCCGCGCCTTCGAGCGGGTCGGTGCCGACGTCGCGCTGACGGCGGACCCGGTCACCGCGGCCGAGGCCGACGGCCTGGTCGTACCCGGCGTCGGCGCCTTCGCGGCGTGCGCCGCCGGCCTGCGTGCGGTTCACGGCGGCCGGTTGGTCGGCAGGCGGCTGGCAGGTGGCCGACCGGTGCTGGGCATCTGCGTCGGCATGCAGGTGCTCTTCGACCGGGGCATCGAACACGGCGTCGAGACACCGGGGCTGGGGGAGTGGCCCGGCGTCGTCGAGCGCCTGGAGGCCCGGCCGCTGCCGCACATGGGCTGGAACACCGTCGACGCCGCGCCCGGCTCCGTGCTCCTCGACGGCCTGCGTGGCGAGCGGTTCTACTTCGTGCACTCCTACGGGGTCCGGCGTTGGGAGATGCCCCCTTCGCGCAGTCTGCGTCCACCACGGGTGACCTGGGCCGAGCACGACGGCGACCGGTTCGTGGCGGCGGTCGAGAACGGACCACTGTCGGCGACGCAGTTCCACCCCGAGAAGTCCGGCGATGTGGGGGCCACGCTGCTGGAGACCTGGGTGAGAGGGTTGACGACATGAGCCAGCGCTGGGACACCCGCCTTGACCCGGCGGTGTACGACCGGGACTTCGCGTTCGTCTCGGCGTACGGCGCCGAGCTGCTCGACTGGCTCTCGGCACAGCCCGGCGAAACGGTGCTCGACCTCGGGTGCGGCACCGGTGACCTGGCCGCCCGGATCGCCGGTGCCGGAGCGAGGGTGATCGGCCTCGACTCCGACCCCGCCATGATCGCGGCTGCCCGCGAGCGGCTTCCCGGGGCGGACCTGCGGGTCGCCGACGCTCACGACTTCACCGTCGAGGAGCCGGTCGACGCGGTCTTCTCGAACGCGGCGTTGCACTGGATGCCGGCGACGGTCGAGGTGCTCGGCTGCGTGTCCGACGCGCTGCGACCCGGCGGCCGGTTCGTCGCCGAGATGGGTGCGACCGGCAACGTGGCCACGGTGACGGCCGCCGTCGACCGGGCTTGCCTGGAGGCCGGCCTGCCGGAGCGGTCGTGGCCCTGGTTCTTCCCGTCGCCGGCCCAGTACGCAGCGATGCTCGAAGACGCCGGCCTGGAGGTCCGGGAGCTGGACTTCCGGGACCGTCCGACGCGCCTGACCGGCGAAGACGGGTTCGCCGACTGGCTGAGAATGTTCGCCGGCGCCGCGCTGACCGACGTGCCGCCGGCCGTGCTGGACCGTGCCGTGGAGATCGCCCGGCCCGACCTGTGGCGTGACGACGCGTGGTGGGCCGACTACCGGCGGCTGCGCTTCCGCGCCGTGAAGGTGGCGTTGTGGTAGTGGTTGCCCCCGCTCGTCGGAGCGCGCTGCCGATATGAGCAAGTTGGTGCTGTTGCCGGCCGTCGACGTTGCGGACGGTCGCGCGGTGCGGCTTGTGCAGGGCGAAGCGGGTACGCAGACTGCGTTCGGCCCGGCCTTGGATGCGGCGCTGGCCTGGCAGGATGCGGGAGCGGAGTGGGTGCACCTGGTCGACCTCGATGCGGCGTTCGGGCGCGGCTCCAACCGGGACCTGCTGGCCGAGGTCGTCGGGCGGCTCGATGTCGCCGTCGAGCTGTCCGGCGGGGTCCGCGACGACGAGTCGCTGGAGGCGGCGCTGGCCACCGGGTGCGCCCGGGTCAACCTCGGAACGGCGGCGCTGGAGGATCCGGCGTGGACCGCGGGCGCGATCGCCCGGTTCGGAGAGAAGGTGGCCGTCGGGCTCGACGTCCGTGGCACCACGCTTGCCGCCCGCGGGTGGACGAGGGAGGGCGGCAACCTGTGGGAAGTGCTCGAACGGCTCGACCTCGACGGCTGCGCGCGATACGTCGTCACCGACGTATCGCGGGACGGCACGCTGACCGGACCGAACTTCGAGCTCCTGCGGAACGTGTGTGAACGCACCGACCGCCCGGTCGTGGCGAGTGGCGGCGTGTCGAGCCTGGCCGACCTCTCCGAGTTGCGTGACCTGGTCCCACGCGGACTCGAGGCCGCCATCGTCGGCAAGGCGCTCTACGCCGGTGCCTTCACGTTGCCGGAGGCACTGGAGGTGGCCGGGTGACCCGGCGGGTCAGCTCCGGAGCGCCCTGGGAGCCGGTCGTCGGCTACAGCAGGGCGGTGGCGGCGGGCGACCACGTGTGGGCCTGGGCGCTCGAGCAGGTCGGAGCCTCGCTGGACGACGTCGTCCGCACCCGTATCTTCGTCACGGACATCTCCCGCTGGGAGGAGTACGGACGCGCCCACGGCGTGGCGTTCGGGCCGACCATGCCGGCCACGTCGATGGTCGAGGTCAGGGCCCTGATCGACCCGCGGATGCTCGTGGAGGTCGAAGCGGTGGCCTATTGCCCGGGAGTGGGTGGATGACGGTCGCCGTCCGGGTGATCCCGTGTCTCGACGTCGACGCGGGTCGGGTGGTCAAGGGCGTCCGCTTCACCGACCTTCGCGACGCCGGCGACCCGGTGGAGATGGCCAGCGCCTACGACGCCGAGGGTGCCGACGAGCTCGTCTTCCTCGACATCACGGCGTCGTCGGACGACCGGTCGACGACGTACGACGTGGTGTCCCGTACCGCCGAGCAGGTGTTCATCCCGCTGACGGTCGGCGGGGGAGTCCGGTCGGTGGACGACGTCGACCGGTTGCTCCGCGCCGGCGCCGACAAGGTCGGCGTCAACACCGCCGCGGTGGCCCGCCCCGAGCTGGTGGCCGAGATCGCGGAGCGGTTCGGCGCCCAGGTGCTGGTCCTGTCCGTCGATGCGCGCCGGGGCGGCGACACGGCATCGGGCTTCGAGGTGACGACGCACGGCGGCCGGCGAGGGACCGGCATCGACGCCGTCGCATGGGCGGCCCGCGCGGTGTCGCTCGGCGCCGGGGAGATTCTGCTCAACTCCGTCGACGCCGACGGCACCAGGGACGGCTACGACCTGGCGATGCTGGCGGCGGTCCGAGCGGAGGTGACCGTTCCGGTCGTCGCCAGCGGGGGCGCGGGGGCGCTCCAGCACTTCGTGCCGGCGGTACGCGCGGGAGCCGACGCGGTGCTCGCCGCCAGCGTGTTCCATTTCGGGACGCTACGGATCGCCGCGGTCAAGGACGCTCTGGCCGCGGCGGGCCATCCGGTCCGCTGAGGTCGGCGTTCGACGGGAGAACCCCCATCCCGTCGTTCGAAGCGCAGCGTCGCGGGAAGGCCATCGGGCACGGGAGCGTTAGGCCGCCGGACGGGGACGTGAAATCACCCAGACGAGACGGAGATCGTGTGACCGACCGGCCGGACCAGGTGACGCTGCGTGAAGGACTGGGCGTGCTGGCCCGAGCGATGCGGAACGAGCCGCGGATCTTCGCTGTCGCAGTCGCCGGCAGCGCCGTTTACGGCTCCGCAACGGCGTTGACGGCCGTGGTCGTGGGACGGGTGACCGACGATGTCGTCGTGCCGGCCTTCGACGAGGGCCGGACCACGGCCGGAGCGCTTGCTGCGGCCGCGCTGGCGATCGTGGGGATCGCCGTCATCAAGGCGACCGGCATCGTGGTGCGCAGGTACTACGCCGGCCTCATGCAGTACCGCCTGCAGGCGTCGTACCGCCGCCGGGTCACCCGTCGGTACCTGCGGCTGCCGCTGTCGTGGCACCACCGACATCCCACCGGGGAGCTGCTGTCGAACGCCAACGCCGACGTCGAGGCCAGCTGGTACCCCATCGCACCGTTCCCGATGGCCGTCGGCGTCCTCGTCATGCTGGTCGTCGCGGTCGTGGCGATGCTGCTCACCGACGTGGTGCTGGCCCTGGTGGGGCTGCTCGTCTTTCCGGCGATCCTGCTGGTCAACCTGGCGTACCAGCGGCGGCTGTCCCCGCTGGCTACGGGGGCCCAGGCGCTGAAGGGCGATCTGTCGGGGGTCGCGCACGAGTCGTTCGACGGAGCGCTGGTGGTCAAGTCGCTGGGTCGGGAAGCCGACGAGACGGCCCGCTTCGCGGCCGTGGCCCGCGAGCTCCGTGACGCCAACGTCGCGGTCGGGCGGGTCCGTGGCGCGTTCGACCCGGTGCTCGAGGCGCTGCCGAGCCTCGGCGTGCTGGCGGTCCTGATCGTGGGGTCGGCCCGGGTGAGCGCCGGGTCGCTCGACGCCGGCGCGCTCGTGTCGGTCGCGTACCTGCTCACGGTGGTCGCGTTTCCGGTGCGGGCCATCGGCTGGGTGTTGGGTGAGCTGCCGCGTGCCGTCGTGGGCTGGCGGCGGGTCGACCGTGTCCTGCGTGCCACGGGTTCGCTGGAGTACGGCGAGGTGGACCGGGTCGGAGGCGCCGAACCCGCCGACCTGGCCGTTCGAGACGTCTCGTACGCGTACGGCGACGGCGGGGAGCGCGACGTCCTGCACCGGGTCACGCTCGACGTGGCGCCCGGACGCACCGTCGCCGTCGTCGGGCCGACCGGCTCGGGGAAGTCGACATTGGCCGGCCTGCTGGTCCGGCTGGTGGACCCGCGCACGGGCCAGGTCCTCATCGACGGAACCGACGTGCGGCGCTTCGCCCCGGGTGCCGTCGCGCAGACCGTGTCGCTGGTGTTCCAGGACGCATTCGTGTTCGAGGACACCGTTCGCGAGAACGTCACGCTGGGACTCCCCGCGACCGACGAGGAGGTCTGGGCCGCGTTACGGCTGGCGCAGGCCGACCGGTTCGTCGCCGCGCTCCCGGACCTCCTGGACGCGCAGGTCGGTGAGCGCGGCACCACACTCTCGGGTGGCCAGCGCCAGCGTCTTGCCCTGGCCCGGGCGCTCGTGCGCGGTCCCCGGCTGCTCGTGCTCGACGACGCCACGAGCGCGGTCGACCCGGAGGTGGAGCGGCGCATCCTGCTCGGGCTGCGCCGAGCCGAGCTGCCTGCCACCGTGGTCGTGGTGGCGTACCGTCGCGCCACGATCGCGCTGGCCGACGAGGTCGTCTACGTCGAGCACGGCCGGCTGGTCGCGCGCGGGACCCACGAGGAGCTCCTCGTGGTGTCGCCGGGCTACCGCAACCTGCTGACGGCGTACGAGCGCGACGCAGCCGAACGGGCGGCTCTGCGGGCCGACGAGGAACTCGCCCTCGACGAAGAGCCGGTCCGATGACTGCGACGACGAGCTCGACCGTCGGCCACGGGACGGCGGGTACCGCCTGGCAGACCGTCCGTCGGGGCCTGGCGCTGTCGCCTGAGATGCGCGACGGCCTGCCGGTCACGCTCGGCCTGGCTCTGCTGGCGACCGCGGGCCGGGTCGTCGTGCCGATTGCCGTCCAGCAGACCATCGACGGCGGGCTGATGCGCGCGGGCGGCGCCGACCTGGCCTTCGTGCGGTGGATGTGCCTGGTAGCGGGTGTGGCCATCCTGGTCACAGCCGGTTCGGCCTATCTGATGAATGTCCGGATCTTCCGTGCGACCGAGGCAGGCCTGGCCACCCTTCGAACCAAGGCGTTCCGCCACGTCCACGACCTGTCCGTCCTCACCCAGAACACCGAGCAACGCGGCTCCCTGGTGTCGAGGGTGACCAGCGACGTCGACACGTTGTCGCAGTTCGTCCAGTGGGGCGGGCTGTTGCTGGTGGTCAGCGTGGGCCAGCTCGTAGTGGCCACCGTCATCATGGCCATCTACTCGTGGCAGCTCACGCTGCTGGTCTGGGTGTGCTTCCTGCCGCTGTTCCTGCTGCTGCGGCACTTCCAGCGAATGGTGTCAAGCGCGTACGGGCTGGTCCGCGAGCGGGTCGGCGCCATGCTCGGGGCGATCTCCGAGTCGGTCGTGGGTGCCCAGGCGGTGCGGGCGTACGGCATCGAGGAGCGCACCCAGAACCGGATCGACGACGCCGTCGAACGGCATCGTGAAGCCGCTACGCGCGCGCAGCGGATCGTCGCCCTCACCTTCTCGACAGGGGAGGTCGTCGCCGGTATCGCGAACGCTGCCGTCGTCGTGGTTGGCGTCCTGCTGGGCCTAGCTGGAGACCTGACGGTCGGGCGGCTGCTCGCGTTCCTGTTCCTGGTGACGCTGTTCGTGGGGCCGGTGCAGATCGGCACCGAGGTGCTCAACGAGGCCCAGAACGCGGTTGCGGGCTGGCGGCGAGTCCTCGGCATCGTCGACACGCCGGCCGACGTCGCCGACCCAGGCCCTGACGGCGCGGTACTGCCGCGAGGTCCGATCGACGTCCGCATCGAGGGCGTCTCCTACGCCTACCCGGGCGGCCCGACGGTCCTGCACGAGGTCGACGTCGCCATCCCGCCCCGCTCCCGGGTCGCCGTCGTCGGCGAGACCGGTTCGGGCAAGACCACCTTCGCCAAGCTGCTGACCCGTCTGATGGACCCGGTCGAGGGCCGCGTGGTCGTCGACGGCGTGGACCTGCGCGACGTCCGGTTCAGCTCGCTGCGCGAGCGGATCGTGATGGTGCCGCAGGAGGGGTTCCTGTTCGACGACACGCTGGCCGCGAACATCCGGTACGGGAGGCCGGCGGCCTCTGACGACGACGTCCAGCTGGCGCTGACCGAACTGGGCCTGGGCGACTGGCTCGACGGCCTACCCGACGGGCTCGCCACGCCGGTGGGGCAGCGGGGCGAGTCGATGTCGGCGGGGGAGCGGCAGCTCGTGGCGCTCGCGCGCGCGTACCTCGCGGACCCCGACCTGCTGGTGCTCGACGAGGCCACGTCTGCGGTCGACCCGGCGACGGAAGTGCGGCTCGCGCGGGCACTGGAGGGGATCACCCGTGGCCGCACCGCCGTCACCATCGCGCACCGGCTCTCGACTGCCGAGGCCGCCGACGAGATCTTCGTCTTCGACGACGGCCGCCTCGTCGAGCGCGGCACCCACGCCGAGCTGGTCGGCGGCGACGGCCCCTATGCCGGACTTCATTCCGCCTGGAGCAGCCAGTCCCGCTGACCGCCCGGTTTGAAGCGATGTCGGCTGTGGCTGCATTGACATGAAGGAAATAGAGGTCAAACCGGCTCTTCGGATCTGAGCGTGGTTGAGGAGGGAGGCGTGGCGGTCCGGTGATGGAGGGAGTCGAGGCGCGACCAGCTGTACAGGGTCCGGGCTGCAGGTCCCTCGGTCGCCCTTGCTCGCTCCCCGCACTGTCCGCGCGGCCAAGCGCAGAACCTGGGCTTCTAGCCAACAGGTCAGTGGGCGAACCTCACCTCGATGACTGCGTGCAGTTCCCCCCGTTGCACCGCCTCGTTGCCGAGCCGCACGATCAGCGTGTATCCGACCCCATCGAACGTGCAGTATGACGATCCCGCTGCACCCTCGCAGTCCCTGAGCGCCGGGGCTGCGGCGGGACTCTCAGCCGCAAAGATGGCACTCACGGCCTCCGGAGTACCGAGTTGCTCTGCGCCGCCACGGTCGCCCCGGACCCAATGCGAGACAAAGAGCTCCGCGTAGGCCGGCACTGTGGTGGGTACCACTGATGCGGCCCGTTTCCAGCTGGCTTCGCGCACCGCGTGGGGGCGGCCCTTGTTGGCCAGGTCGTTGTCGATGCGCAGCATGAGCCGGAGTTCGGACGCGCCTTCCCAGGAGCAGTAGGTGTACTCGCCAGCCCAGTCGCACGCGGTGAACGTGCCGTCAGTCACGCGCTCGGCAAAGGCCGCGTCAACGGCTGCCTTCGTGCCCAACAACAGCGCCCGCGCGCGGTTGCGGGCCACGTATGCCGTGTGGAAGGCCCGCGCGTATGCCTCGACGTTCGTGGGGAGCGCGCCCTCAGGGTGAGCGCTATCGGCGCGAGCGCTCCCGCCGGGAGCGCCTGCAGCCTGAGCTATCGCCCTCGCGGTGGAGCTGGGCGTCGCGACAGCCGACGGGGCCTGCGTGCCCCCGTCAGGCATGGTCTGCGACGTGGTGGCATGGATGGACCGCGGCTGCGCGTTGTCGCCTGTGCAGCCGCCGATCGCGACCGTAGCGGTGAGAGCCGCCGTAAAGACTGCATATCGGATGGTGACCATGACGTTCCCCCTGAGCAGTGGCTGAGGATCTGCTTGCCCTCCGGCGTCGCTACTAGGACGCCGCAGCCGAGCTGGCGGTTTACCGGGATCCAGCTCGGCTGCTCGTGATCTTGAAGGCCCCGACACATCCATCCCGGACCGCCACGCCTCACTCCTCAACCCCGCTCAGATCCGAAGAGCCGTATTACCGACGAGTGACTCTGCTTGGCCCTTAAGCCGTGAGCCGTTTGATTGACCTGATGGAGCGGTCATTTCGGGGTAATCCTTGTGCGCATGGACGGCGTATCCGCCCTCCAGGCAATGATGGCCAAACATTTCCCTTGATCATGTCGCCGAGATGGGCAGCGTGCACACTGTCAGGTCGACTGGATGCCGGTGCCGCGGAGGGAGCCGGTCACGTCGCCCTCGGGGTCGAAGATCCGGCATTGCACGAGGCGATCGCCGCCGAGCCAGGACTCCTCGACCGGGGTGTAGTAGTAGAAGTCCAGCGGCGACTCGGCATACGCCTGCCCGACGAACTCGTCGAACCGCTCCTCACAACCGGCGTTCGCCAACTCCTCGACCTCGTCGTCGCCGGGATATTCGTCGCCGCCGGTCAACTCGAACTGCGCGTAGACCTCTTCGGCGTGTGGCTCGGCGCACGGCACCAGCGTCTCGCGGTAGTCGTCGCTGACCTCCTGGACGCAGTCACCAGGCTTGATCTTGAGCCAGTCGACCGCGGTCTCCTCGGTGACCTGACCGGTCGCCGGGTCGCGCAACCTGTACGACGCTTCGTGTGCGTCGTCCACGCTTCCGGTAAGTCGGTCACCGTCGGGGTCGTAGAGCGTGCACTTGACCGATCGGTCGCCGATGGCCCACGAATCCTCGGTCGGGGTGAGGAAGCTGAACTCGAGCAGCGACTCGGTATAGGGGACGCCGACGAACTCCTCGAACTCTTCCAGGCAGCCGGCGGAGGCTCGGATCCCGATCTCGTCGAGCCCCGGAAACTCGTGGCCGGCCACCGTCACGCTCGCATAGACCTCCTGGGCGTGTGCCTCGACGCACGGGATCGTCTTGATCGTCTTGATCTCCTCCTGCCCTTCGGGCATGGGCTCGACCAGGCAATCGCCGACATCGACCCTTGCCGCGAAGACCTCCCGACCGGCGCCCTCGCTCG
Source organism: Actinomycetota bacterium (assembly GCA_046727475.1). Classification (GTDB taxonomy): domain Bacteria; phylum Actinomycetota; class Actinomycetes; order Jiangellales; family Jiangellaceae; genus DAIUDS01. The sequence continues at coordinate 31,241 of JBKPCP010000018.1, forward strand.
TGGTCTCCCCGGACCCGGGTTCCGCAAGCCGCGATGCCACATCGCCGCCGAGCACAGCGCATCCGCCGGCGCCCAGACCGACGATGAGCGCGCCGGCCACGGTGACCACAGGCCGAGCTCGGGTGGCGGTCACGGGAGCCATGGCGTCCGGCCAATCAGCGGTTGGCGTCCTGCAGTGTCCCGGTCGTGTCCGCGTCCGGGTCGTAGACGGTGCAGAGGAGCTCGCGGTCCCCCATGCTCCACGACTCCTCGGTGGGAGTCATGTAGTTGATCTCGAGGACCGACTCCTGGAAGGGCATCCCGACGAACTCGGCGAACTCCTCGAGGCATCCCTCGGCTTCGGCGTCGAGCGCCTCCTGGCCGGGATAATCCCCATCGGGAACGGTCAGAGCCGCAAAGATCTCTTCTGCGTGGGGCTCCGAGCACGGCGCCGCCTCGAGGCTCTCGATCTCGCCCTCGCCGGTCTCTTCGCCAAGACAGTCGCCGACCTCGAGGTCGAAGACGTCGACGTCGCCGGACTCGGCCAGCTCGCCGGACTCCTCGTCGCGCTCGGGGTCGCTCGAGCAGCCGAAGAGTGCAAGCGCCGCGAGAGCCGCAACCACGGCATTCCGGGCACGGGAATGGGTCAATACGTTGGTGGGTGCCACACCTGGGCTCCTTGCTCGTGTCTTGCGAAAACCGGGTCTGCGGCACCGTACTGAACCATACGGGCGCACATGGCGGCAAAGGGGTCTCAGCTCTAGCCTGTGCGGACGAGGAAGTGCCAGCCCAGCCAGGCCCAGACGAACACCACGAGGACCCGCGTCGCACGTCGGGCCAGGAGCGCGTCGACGACGTCGCCGACCCGGGGAATGCGACCCGACCACCCCGCGACGAGCAGACTCAGCATCGCCAGGCCTAGGACGATGAACCCGGTGATCGTGACGTCTCGGGAGGTCATCGACGTGCCAACCGCCAACCGACCATCAGCCATAGTGTCCACGCAGCGAAGCGGACCACCGGATGCTGCAGGGACGGCTCCAACAGGACCGACAGTGTCGGGTGCTCATACTGGCCGATGGTGAGCTCGCCCAAGTACGCACCGGCTTCCCAGAGCAGACCGGTAAGAGCCACGACAGCCCAGAGCATTGTGGTCCGCCGCAGGAGCGGACTGGCGGCCACCAGCCGTTCCGGACGGCGCAGGGTCAGGGCGGCGACGGTCGCTCCGGGAACGGCGACGGCCACAACCGCCGGCACGGTATTGACCCGCGTCGTCGCCGCGAGGGCCGCGTAGGCAACCGTCCCGGCGGCAGCCATGAGAACGACGGCTCGACGGCGTGCCCCGAGCTGGGCGCCATCGTCGACAGACACGGCAGCAGTGTCCCACCGCTGGCCATGATCCCGAGCCCGCGCCCGGCTCGGCCACAATGGGCAGATGCCCGGACTGGATCCTGCCCTCGCCGGACGGCTCAAGCGCGACGCCGACGGCCTGATCGCCGCCGTCGTCCAGCAACACGACACCGGCGAGGTGCTCATGCTCGGCTGGATGGACGACGAGGCGTTGCACCGGACGCTGACCACCGGCCGCGGCACCTATTGGAGCCGCAGCCGCAAGCAGCACTGGGTGAAGGGCGAGACCTCGGGCAACCGGCAATGGGTCCGTGAGGTCCGGCTGGACTGCGACGGCGACACCGTGCTGGTCAAGGTCGACCAGGAGGGCCCGGTATGTCACACGGGACGCCGTACCTGCTTCGACGACGGGCTGATCGTGGAGGCGGCACCGTGACCGGTCTGGACGTGACCCCCGGCCTCGACGCGTTCCGGGTCCTGGCCAAGGACCGCAGGGTGATCCCGGTGGTGCGGCGGCTGCTGGCCGACGGGGAGACGCCCGTCGGCGTCTACCAGAAGCTCGCTTCGAACCGGTCCGGCACGTTCCTGCTCGAGTCGGCCGAGCACGGCGGGGTCTGGTCGCGATATTCCTTCGTGGGCGCTCACTCGGCGGCGGTCCTGTCCGAGCGGGACGGCCGGGCGATCTGGCACGGCACCCCGCCGGTCGGGCTTCCGCACGGCGGCGATCCATGGGAGGCCATCCGCGGCACTCTCGCGGCGCTGCACACGCCGCGGCTTCCCGATCTTCCACCCTTGACCGGGGGGCTGGTCGGCCTCGTTTCCTATGACGCCGTGCGCCGTCTCGAGCGGTTGCCCGACCTGACGGTCGACGACCTCCGGCTGCCGGAGATCTCGTTCCTGCTGGCTACGGACCTGGCCGTACTCGACCACGAGGACGGCACGGTGCTGTTGGTCGCCAACGCTGTGAACTGGGACGACACCGACGAGCGCGTCGACGACGCCTGGGCCGACGCAGTGGGCCGGCTCGACCGCATGACCGCCGCGCTCGCCGCCCCGACACCGTCGTCGGTGGCGTCGTACGAACCCGCAGCGCTGCCGGTGCACGCGAGCAACACCGCACGTCCGGACTACCTGGCGGCAGTCGAACGGGCCAAGGAGCAGATCCGCGCCGGTGAGGCGTTCCAGGTCGTCGTCTCCCAGCGGTTCGAGGCGACGACGTCGGCGAACGCGCTGGACGTCTACCGGGTCCTGCGGCGGGGCAACCCGAGCCCGTACATGTACCTCGTCCGGTTGCCGGGGCCGGACGGTGGCACAGCAGGAGCCTTCGACGTCGTGGGCTCGAGCCCGGAGGCGCTGGTCAAGGTCACCGGCGACCGCGCCATGACGCACCCGATCGCGGGCACACGCTGGCGCGGTGAGACACCGGAGGCCGACGCCGCGCTCGCCAACGAGCTGCTCGCCGACCCGAAGGAGCGCGCCGAGCACCTCATGCTCGTCGACCTGTCCCGCAACGACCTCGGCCGGGTCTGCGAGCCGGGAAGCGTCGAAGTCGTCGACTTCATGACCGTGCGCCGCTACAGCCACGTCATGCACATCGAGTCGACGGTCGTGGGCCGGATCGCGGCGGACCGGACGGCTCTGGACGTGCTGGCCGCCTGCTTCCCGGCCGGGACGCTCTCCGGGGCCCCCAAGCCGCGGGCGATGGAGCTCATCGAGGAGCTCGAGCCGACCCGGCGCGGTGTCTACGGCGGTGTCGTCGGCTACCTCGACTTCGCGGGCGACCTGGACGTGGCCATCGCGATCCGGACCGCGGTCGTCCGCGACGGCGTCGCGTACGTCCAGGCCGGCGGCGGGGTCGTCGCCGACTCCGACCCGGAAGCCGAAGACGCCGAGAGCCGCAACAAGGCCGCTGCGGTGTTGCGAGCAGTCGCGATCGCCGAGTCGATCCGGCCGGTGCCGGGCTGGTCGCCGCCGTGAGTGGACGACCCAGCGCCGGGCGGGAGCTCGCGGTCACGCTGGTAGCACTGGCCGCGGGCGGGACGATGTGCCTGGTCTTCGCCGGCCGGGCCTGGGGCGAGGCCGTCGTCGACGACGGCTTGTCGACGACGACGGAGCAGGCCACCGGACGCGACCTGCTGCCGCTGGCACCCGCCGTGGGCCTGCTCGCGCTGGCCGCGGTCGTCGCGATCCCGGCGACGCGACACGTCGGACGGCTCGTCGTCGGTCTTGTGCTTGTCCTCGCCGGACTGGCGACGGCGATCGGATCCGTCCGACTGGCTCGAGACCTGCCGAGCCATGTCGTCTCCTGGGCCCTACCGGGCGGTGATGCCGCGGAGTCGGTGCACGGCGCGACGGCTCATCCCGCCGCTGCCCTGCTGACCGGGGCCGGCGGCCTCCTGGTCGCCGGCGTCGGTGTCGCGGTCCTCCTCTTCGGCCGCACCTGGCCCGCGATGGGCCGCCGCTTCGATCGCGACGGTCATGCAGGCGGGGAGCCGAAGACCGACGCGACCGGGTCCGTCAGCAGCCGGGATACCTGGGACGCCCTGGACCGTGGCGATGACCCCACCGCCTGAGGTCGGACGCCGACCGGTCGGGTCCCGCAGCCGCGCCGGACCGGGCACAATGGGGGACGCAGCCGAGCCGGAGCAGAGGAGAGAGATGGCGGAGAACAGCCAGCGCAACGAGCATGGCAACACTCCCGCGGCATGGACCGCGGTCATGGTCATGTTGGTCGGCTTCGGCATCGGAACCGTGGCCGTGATCATGCTCAACTGGCCGCTGTTCTGGATCGGTGGTGTAGGCGTCGTCGTCGTTGGTGCCATCGTGGGCAAGGTCATGCAGATGATGGGCCTCGGCCAGCCGCTTCCCGCAGCTCAGGCAGAGTCGTCCGCCCCGACCACCGTGCCGGACAGCTCCGGGTAGAGCATGGTCGCCGGGCGGCGCAGCAGCGACCTCCCGCCGGTCACCGTCGGCGGGCTGACCCTGGACGTCGCCCGGCGCAGAGCCCTCGCCGGCAGCCGCGAGGTGCGCCTCACCGAGATCGAGTCCGCTCTCCTGGCCCATCTGATGGGTCGCTCCGGGCAGGTCTGCAGCCGCGAGGAGCTCATGGCCGAGGTCTGGGGCTACTCCGACGCCGCGGGCTCGCGGACAGTCGACGTCCACGTCGCCGAGCTTCGCGCCAAGCTGGGGGAGTCCCTCCGTATCCGTACCGTCCGCGGCGTCGGCTACGGCGTCGAGGTACCGAGCCAGCCCGCCTGACAAGACGCATGGCGACGGGGGGCTGAAGGTACCCCGAGGGTGTCGTGGCTACCCTGGTGCGACCCGGTGCTAGTGCTGCCGACCCCCAGACGACGGCGGAGGACGAGCGTGAGCGTTCTCGACGAGATCCTCGATGGAGTTCGAGCCGACCTCGCCGAGCGCCAGCAGCAGGTCTCACTCGACGACCTCAAAGCGAAAGCAAGCCGGCAGTCACCGTCGCGCGACGCGATGCCCATGCTGCGATCGCCGGGCGTCTCCGTCATCGCGGAGGTGAAGCGGTCGAGCCCGTCCAAGGGTCAGCTTGCCGAGATCTCCGATCCCGCGTCACTGGCCCGCGACTACGAGGCCGGTGGCGCGGCCGCGATCAGTGTGCTCACCGAGCGGCACCGGTTCGGGGGGACGCTCGACGACCTGCGGGCCGTGCGGGCCGCCGTGGATGCGCCCGTGCTGCGCAAGGACTTCATCCTCACCAGCTACCAGCTCTGGGAGGCCCGTGCGTGCGGCGCCGACCTGGCCCTGCTGCTGGTCGTCGCCCTGGAGCAGAACGCGCTGATCGCGCTCATCGAGCGTGCAGAGTCGATCGGGCTGACTCCGCTCGTCGAGTGCCACACCGCCGACGAGGTGAGCCGTGCGGTCGACGCGGGCGCCCGGCTGATCGGGATCAACGCGCGCGACCTCACGACATTGAAGGTCGATCTCGACACGTTCCCCAGGCTCGCGCCGCTCGTTCCCGACGGAATCGTCACCGTCGCGGAGTCCGGCGTGCGCGGTCCACGCGACGTGATCGAGCTCGCCCGTGCGGGCGCCCAGGCCGTCCTGGTCGGCGAGAGTCTCGTGACGGGCAAGGAGCCGCGTACGGCCGTGGCCGACCTGGTCGCGGCCGGTGCACATCCGGCGCTGCGGCGCCAGGGCCGGACGTGACGACGACGGTCCCGGACGCGATCGGGAAGTTCGGGCCCTACGGCGGACGCTTCGTTCCCGAGGCACTGGTGGCCGCACTGGACCAGCTCGACCGCGAGTACCGGGCAGCGGCGGCCGACCGGTCGTTCACCGCGGAACTCGACGCGTTGCTGCGCTCGTACGCCGGCCGGCCCTCGCCGTTGACCGAGGCGCACCGCTTCGGCGCGGAGGCGGCGCATGGCGCACGTGTCCTCCTCAAGCGCGAAGACCTGAACCACACCGGCTCACACAAGATCAACAACGTGCTCGGCCAGGCGCTGCTGACCCGTCGGATGGGCAAGCCCCGGGTGATCGCCGAGACCGGAGCCGGACAACACGGCGTCGCGGCCGCCACCGCGGCGGCCCTGTTCGGGCTCGAGTGCACCGTCTACATGGGCGAGGAGGACACCAGGCGCCAGGCCCTCAACGTCGCCCGAATGCGGTTGCTGGGAGCGGAGGTCATACCGGTGATGGCCGGATCCCGCACCCTCAAGGACGCGATGAACGAGGCGATGCGCGACTGGGTCACCACGGTCGAGCGAACTCACTACATGATCGGCTCGGTGGCGGGCCCGCACCCGTTCCCGGTGATGGTGCGCGACTTCCAGAAGGTTGTCGGGCGTGAGGCCCGCGAGCAGGTCCGCGAGCTCACCGGTGGGCTTCCCGACGCCGTGGCGGCCTGCGTGGGGGGCGGCTCCAACGCGATCGGCATCTTCCACGCGTTCATCGGCGACTCCACCGTCGCGCTGCACGGCTTCGAGGCCGGCGGCGACGGCGTCGAGACCGGACGGCATGCAGCGACGATCACCGGTGGGTCGCCCGGTGTGCTGCACGGGTCTCGCTCGTACCTGCTGCAGGACGAGATGGGCCAGACCGTCGAGTCTCACTCGATCTCGGCGGGACTCGACTACCCAGGTGTCGGGCCGGAGCACGCGTGGCTGCACGACACGGGCCGCGCGGAGTACGAGGCGGTGCCCGACGCCGAGGCGATGGAGGCGTTCGCCCTGCTCTGCCGGCTGGAGGGCATCATCCCGGCGATCGAGAGCGCACATGCGCTGGCCGGCGCCCGGCGGCTCGGCGCCCGCCTCGGATCCGGAGCGGTCGTCCTGGTCAACCTGTCCGGGCGCGGCGACAAGGACGTCGACACCGCCGCGAGGTGGTTCGGCCACCTCACCCGCGAGTCCCGAGACGACGAGGGGCGCGCCCCCGAAACGGGGTCTGAGTACGCATGACCGCGGGGGGCCGGGCGGCGTCGCCGGTGACGGCCGCATTCAGACGCGCGCGTGCCGAAGGCCGGGCCGCCCTCGTCGGTTATCTCCCTGCGGGTTACCCGACGGTCGACGGGGCGGTCCGCGCCTTGGAGGCGATGGTCGAAGCCGGCGTCGACATCGTCGAGGTCGGTCTCCCGTACAGCGACCCGCTCATGGACGGCCCCACCATCCAACAGGCGGTCGAGTCTGCGCTGCGGTCGGGAACGACGACGCGCGACGTGCTGCGAACGGTCGAGCAGGTGGCGTCGAGCGATACGGCGGTCCTCGTCATGTCCTACTGGAACCCGATCGAGCGCTACGGCCCGGAACGGTTCGCGCGAGACCTCGCGAGCGTGGGCGGCGCCGGTGTGATCACCCCCGACCTGATCCCGGACGAGGCGGATGCTTGGCTTCCCGCGGCGCGCGAACACGAGTTGGACAGCGTGTTCCTGGTCGCCCCGTCCTCGACCGAGGAACGAATCGCGCTCACTGTGGCGGCGTGCCGCGGATTCGTGTACGCGGCGTCGACGATGGGCGTGACGGGAACCCGGGCCGCGGTCGGGACGGCCGCCGCCGCGTTGGTCGCGCGGACCCGGAGGGCCACCGACCTGCCGGTGGCCGTCGGGCTCGGCGTGTCGTCGGGGGACCAGGCGGCCGAGGTGGCGGCGTTCGCCGACGGGGTCATCGTCGGGTCCGCCTTCGTCCGGCTGCTGCTCGATGCGTCGGACGAGGCGTCGGGTATGAAGGCGGTCGCCAACCTGGCGGCAGAGCTGGCCGACGGTGTCCGCCGCCGACCAGGGGATCCCGGGCGCCCGTGAGCTGGAGGAACCGTCCTGATGAGCCGTGACAAGGCCGCCGCCCGGGCCCGTGCCAAGGAGATGCGCGAGCAGCAAGCCCGGCAGGAACGCCGCCGCGAGCAGCTGCTCCGGTTCGGCATCGGCGCTGCGGTTCTGGCGATCGTGGTGGCCGTCGGTATCGCGATCCAGGCCGGCCGTTCGGGCGACGGCGGCGGTGACATCGTCGCGGTCGAGAGCACGGCCGAGGTGCCCGCGTCGCTGGACGAGCGAGGGACGGGCATCACCCTGGGCGACGAGGACGCTCCGGTCACGGTGGACATCTGGATCGACTTCAGCTGCCCACATTGCCGGGACTTCGAGGAGGAGAACGGCGAGACGATCGACGAGATCGCCGCGTCGGGCGACGCCAAGATCGTCTACCACCCGGCCTCGTTCATGACCGACGGGTCGGCCAGGGCCGCGAACGCCTTTGCCTGCTCGGTCGACACCGGGCAGGCCTCGTCCTTCCTTCGGACGGCCTTCGCGAGCCAGGGCAACTTCAGCCCGGACGACCTGGTCGCGATGGGCGAGGACATCGGGATCACCGACGCGGCGTTCGCGAGCTGTGTTCGCGACGACACCCACGGTGACTGGGTGGCCGGCGTGCAGGACGGCATGGCAGACGCAGGGGTCGAGGAGACGCCGACGATCTTCGTGAACGGCGGGCGGCGCGAGGACCTCGCCTCGGCGACGCCCGACGACCTGCGGGCGGCGGTCGAGGAGGCGCTCCCGGCCGGGTAGCGTCAGCCCGTGCTCACAACCTTGCCCTCGTCGATACCCAGCCCGCCCGAGGGCGTCTGGCACCTGGGACCGATCCCCCTCCGGGCGTACGCGCTGGCCATCCTGGCGGGGATCCTCGTCGCCATCTGGCTCGGCAACAAGCGCTGGATCGCCCGCGGTGGGGAACCCGGCGTGGTGGGCGACATCGCGATCTGGGCGGTCCCGTTCGGGATCGTCGGCGCTCGCCTGTACCACGTCGCCACCGACTGGGAGCTGTACTTCGCCGAGGGCGAGGACCCGCTGGAGGCGCTGCAGATCTGGGACGGCGGTCTCGGCGTATGGGGCGCGATCGCATTCGGCGGCGTGGGCGCCTGGATCGCGTGCCGGCGCCGGGGGATTCCACTCCCCCCGGTGGCCGACGCTCTGGCACCCGGAATCGTGCTGGCCCAGGCGATCGGCCGGTGGGGCAACTGGTTCAACCAGGAGCTGTTCGGGCGTCCGACCGATCTGCCCTGGGGTCTGGAGATCGACCGCGAGCTCCGTCCGTCCCAGTTCGTCGAGGCCGAGACGTTCCACCCGACCTTCCTGTACGAGTCGCTGTGGTGCATCGGGGTCGCGCTGGTCCTGCTCTGGGCAGACCGGACGTTCCGGATGGGCCACGGCAGGGTGTTCGCGCTGTACGTGGCCCTCTACACGGTCGGTCGGGGCTGGATCGAGTCGTTGCGCATCGACCCGGCCAACGAGGTGATGGGCCTGCGGCTCAACGTGTGGACCTCGATCCTGGTCTTCGCCGGTGCCGTGACCTACATCGTCGTCTCCGCGCGACGGCGACCCGGTCGCGAGACGCCGGCCGAGCTCGCCTCACGATCGACCGGCACCGCTGACTCGGACGCATCGGAGCCGGCGGAGTCGGTCAGCGATCCTGGTCAGGACGCCGAGGTCTCGGCCGGCGAGCCCAACCGCGAGAGTCCCGAGCGCAGCTGAGATTCAGGTGCTCAGGTAGAGGCAGAACGGGTGCCCGTCCGGATCGAGCATCACCCGGACGTCGTCCTGCGGCTGGAAGTCGGCTTGCGTCGCACCGAGCTCGGTCGCGTGCCCGATCGCGGCTTCGAGGTCCTCGACCTCGAAGTCGAGGTGCATCATCATCTGCTGCGCACCGTCGGCCGCCGGCCATACCGGCGGCACATACTCGGGTGAGGTCTGGAAGGCCAGGTACGCCACACCGTCGGGTGGTGCGATGGCCGCACCGTCGGGATCCTCCTTGGCGATCTCCCAGCCGAGCAGATCCGAGTAGAAACGGGCGAGCGCCGACGAGTCGGGGGTCTCCAGGACCACGCCCCACCAGTCGTGCCGCGACCACTTCGGCGTCGAACCGTCATCTTGTGTCCGTCCACGCATGACTCCATCGTTCCATCGCCGGACGAACGACACCCGGGTCAGGTAAGCCTCATCAACGTTGTTCGCTGGTGACGGCGGCCCCTAGCCTGGGAACATGACCACCGAGCGGGCTTCGTCCTCGACCGGCCATATCCCGTCCTCGACCGGCCATATCCCGTCCTCGGTCGGCCACAAGCACGCCGACGTCACGGGCGGTTGGCTGCGGCCCGCGGTCTTCGGGGCGATGGACGGGTTGGTCTCCAACTTCGCCCTGATCGCGGGCGTGGCCGGCGGCAGCGACGACCGCCAGGTGATCATCCTCGCCGGACTCGCCGGGCTCGCCGCCGGTGCGTTCAGCATGGCTGCGGGGGAGTACACGTCCGTCGCGGCTCAGGCCGAACACGCCGAAGCCGAGATCGCCATCGAGCGCGAGGAACTGCGTACGAACCCGCATGGCGAGGAACGGGAGCTGGCGGCGTTGTACGCGGCCAGGGGCCTGGATCCGCAGCTCGCGGCGGAGGTCGCTCGACAGCTCCACCGTGACCCGGACCGGGCCCTCGACGTGCACACCCGCGAGGAGCTCGGTGTCACGCTGGGGGACCTGCCGTCGCCGACGCTGGCGGCGACGTCGTCGTTCCTGTCCTTCGGCGCCGGCGCGCTCATCCCGGTGCTGCCCTACCTGCTCGGTTCCCACGCGTTGTGGCCGGCCGTGGTGATGGCCCTGCTCGGGCTGTTCCTGTGTGGCGCGGTGGTCACCCGCCTCACCTCGCGCCCGTGGTGGTTCGGTGGCCTTCGCCAGCTCGTCCTCGGGGCTGCCGCCGCCACCCTGACGTATGCTTTCGGCAGCCTGGTCGGAGCCGGGCTCGGCTAGCCGAGGTCGTCCGGGCTAGTCTCCGCCGAACCGCGCAGGGCCAGCGCAGTCCCTCGCACCCGCCGCCAGATCCGACGACGGGAGCGCCCATGCGCCAGCCGCAGGGTCTCTACGACCCCCGCTTCGAGCATGACGCCTGTGGCGTGGCCTTCGTGGCCACGCTGACCGGAGTGGCCAGCCACCAGATCGTCGAGCAAGGCCTCGCGGCCCTGCGCAACCTCGAGCACCGGGGCGCCTCCGGCGCCGAGCCGGAGTCCGGCGACGGCGCAGGCCTACTGGTCCAGGTTCCCGACGCGTTCCTCCGCGAGGTCGTCGACTTCGACCTGCCCGAGCCCGGCAGCTACGCCGTCGGCATCGTCTTCCTTCCCGACGACGATGCCGCCGAGGCGGCTGCCGTCGCACGGACGGAAGAGCTCGCGGCGGATGAGGGCCTGACGGTCCTGGGGTGGCGCGACGTACCGACCGCCCCAGCCCTCCTCGGCGCGACAGCGCGCAGCACCATGCCCAGGTTCCGTCAACTGTTCGTCGCTGCGCCGGGCCGGGCGGGCATCGGGCTCGACCGAGTCACCTACGGCCTTCGCAAGAGGGTCGAGCAGGAGACGTCCGCCTACTTCCCGACCCTGTCGGCACGGACGCTGGTCTACAAGGGCATGCTCACGACCGGGCAGCTCGAGCCGTTCTTCCCCGACATCTCCGACCGCCGATTCGCCTCCGCGCTTGCTGTCGTCCACTCGAGGTTCTCGACGAACACGTTCCCGAGCTGGCCGCTGGCGCACCCGTACCGCTTCATCGCACACAACGGCGAGATCAACACCGTGATGGGCAACCGCAACTGGATGCGAGCCCGCGAGTCGCAGCTCGCCACCGACCTGATCCCCGGCGACCTGTCGAGACTGTTCCCGGTCTGCACGCCGGGCGCCAGCGACTCGGCCAGCTTCGACGAGGTGCTCGAGCTGCTGCACCTCGGCGGCCGCAGCATGCCGCACTCCGTGCTGATGATGATCCCCGAGGCGTGGGAGAACCACGCGGAGATGGCACCCGAGAGGCGGGCGTTCTACGAGTTCCACAGCACGGTGATGGAGCCCTGGGACGGCCCGGCGAGCGTCGTGTTCACCGACGGCACGCAGGTCGGCGCGATCCTGGATCGCAACGGTCTGCGGCCGGGCCGGTTCTGGGTGACCGACGACGGACTCGTCGTCCTCGCCTCCGAGGCCGGGGTGCTCGACGTCGACCCGGCGAAGGTGGTCCGCAAGGGCCGGCTCCAGCCGGGCCGGATGTTCCTCGTCGACCTCGCCGAGCACCGGGTGATCGAGGACGACGAGATCAAGTCGACGCTGGCGGCCGCGGCGCCGTACGACGAATGGCTGCACGCCGGCCTGATCCGCCTGGAGAACCTGCCCGAACGCGAGCACGTCGTGCACACGCACGCGAGTGTCACGCGCAGGCAGCAGACCTTCGGCTACAGCGAGGAGGAGCTACGGCTCCTGCTCACTCCGATGGCGCGGGCCGGCGCCGAGCCGATCGGCTCGATGGGCACCGACACCCCGATCGCGACGCTCTCGGACCGGCCCCGGCTGATCTTCGACTACTTCACCCAGCTGTTCGCTCAGGTCACCAACCCGCCGCTGGACGCGATCCGCGAGGAGCTGGTGACCTCGCTGGCCGGCACGATCGGGCCCGAGCACAACCTGCTCGATGCCGCGCCCGCGTCGTGCCGCCAGGTCGTCCTGCCGTTCCCGGTGATCGACAACGACGACCTCGCCAAGCTCATCCACATCAACCTCGACGGCGACCTGCCGGGATACGGCACACACGTCGTGCGCGGGCTCTACCGCGTGGCCGGCGGCGGCGACGAGCTGGCCCACAGGCTGGACGAGATCTGCGGCGAGGTGTCGGCGGCCATCGCCGCCGGCGGCCGGATCATCGTCCTCTCCGACCGGAACTCCGATGCCACCCGGGCCCCGATCCCGTCGCTGTTGCTCACCGGCGCTGTGCACCATCACCTGATCCGGGAGAAGACACGCACCCAGGTCGGGCTGGTGGTCGAGGCGGGCGACGTCCGCGAGGTGCACCACGTCGCGCTGCTGATCGGGTACGGCGCCGCCGCGGTGAACCCGTACCTGGCGATGGAGAGTGTGGAGGACCTGGCCCGGCAGGGCGTCATGCTCGACGGCGTCTCGCCCGAGGCCGCCGTGAGAGGGCTGATCAAGGCGCTGGGCAAGGGCGTGCTCAAGGTCATGAGCAAGATGGGCGTCTCGACCGTTGCCTCGTACACGGGGGCGCAGATCTTCGAGGCGATCGGGTTGTCGAACGAGGTCGTCAACCGGTACTTCGCCGGTACCACGTCGCGGCTGGGTGGGGTCGGCCTCGACGTCATCGCCGACGAGGTCCGCCTGCGTCACGAGCGCGCATACCCACCCGGGGGAGTGGCGCCGGCACATCGTCGTCTGGAGATCGGCGGCGAGTACCAGTGGCGGCGCGAGGGCGAGCCGCACCTGTTCGACCCCGAAACCGTGTTCCGGCTCCAGCACTCCACGCGGGCCGGCCGATACGACGTCTTCAAGCAGTACACGCAGCGGGTCGACGAACAGGCGCGGCGGCTGATGACGCTGCGAGGGCTGTTCCGGTTCGCTGCCGGCACCCGTCCGCCGCTGCCGCTGGACGAGGTCGAACCGGTCGCGTCGATCGTGCGGCGGTTCTCCACCGGTGCGATGTCGTACGGCTCGATCAGCCAGGAGGCGCACGAGACGCTCGCCGTCGCGATGAACCGGCTGGGGGCGCGGTCCAACACCGGCGAGGGCGGTGAGGACGCCGAGCGGCTGCACGACCCGGAACGGCGAAGCGCCGTGAAGCAGGTGGCGAGTGGCCGGTTCGGCGTCACGTCCCAGTACCTGACGTACGCCAGCGACCTGCAGATCAAGATGGCCCAGGGCGCCAAGCCCGGAGAAGGTGGCCAGCTTCCCGGTGCGAAGGTCTACCCGTGGATCGCCCGGACCCGGTACTCCACGCCCGGCGTGGGGCTCATCTCGCCGCCGCCGCACCACGACATCTACTCGATCGAGGACCTGGCCCAGCTCATCCATGACCTCAAGAACGCGAACCCGTCGGCACGCGTGCACGTCAAGCTGGTCGCGGAGGTGGGCGTCGGGACCGTCGCCGCCGGCGTCTCCAAGGCGCATGCCGACGTCGTGCTGATCTCCGGGCACGACGGCGGGACCGGCGCCGCGCCGCTGACCAGCCTCAAGCACGCCGGCGCACCGTGGGAGCTCGGCCTGGCCGAGACCCAGCAGACGCTGCTGCTGAACGGCCTGCGCGACCGGATCGTCGTCCAGGTCGACGGCCAGCTCAAGACCGGCCGCGATGTGGTGATCGCCGCCCTGCTCGGTGCCGAGGAGTTCGGCTTCGCGACGGCGCCGCTGGTGGTGTCCGGGTGCGTCATGATGCGGGTCTGCCACCTCGACACCTGCCCGGTGGGGATCGCGACCCAGAACCCGTTGCTTCGCGAGCGGTTCGCCGGGAAGCCGGAGTTCGTCGTCACGTTCTTCGAGTACGTCGCGGAGGAGGTCCGCGAACACCTTGCAGCGCTGGGATTCCGCAGCCTGGACGAGGCGATCGGCCGGTCCGAGCTGCTCGACACGGCTGCGGCGGTCTCGCACTGGAAGGCCGCGGGACTCGATCTGTCGCCGCTGCTGCACGTACCGGACCTGCCCGATGGCTCCTCGCGCAGGCAGGTGGTCGGCCAGGACCACGGCCTGGAGAAGGCGCTGGACAACGAGCTGCTGACGATCTGCGAGGACGCGTTGGCGACCGGCGCGCCGGTGCGTGCCCAGCTCCCGGTCCGCAATGTCAACCGCACGGTCGGCACCATGCTCGGCCACGAGGTGACCAAACGGACTCGGGGCGCCGGGCTGGCCGACGGCACGATCGACCTGACCCTGGTGGGCTCCGCCGGCCAGTCGTTCGGTGCGTTCCTGCCGATCGGCATCACGCTTCGACTCGAGGGCGACGTCAACGACTACCTGGCGAAGGGCCTCTCCGGTGGCCGCATCGTCGTTCGACCGGACCGGTCTGCGCGCTTCGCGGCCGAGGAGAACGTGATCGCGGGCAACGTGGCGGCGTACGGCGCAACCGGGGGTGAGCTGTTCGTGCGCGGCGTCGTCGGCGAGCGGTTCTGCGTCCGCAACTCGGGCGCGACCGCCGTCGTCGAGGGTGTCGGCGACCACGGCTGCGAGTACATGACCGGCGGCACCGTAGTCGTCCTCGGGCGTACTGGTCGGAACGTGGCGGCCGGCATGTCCGGCGGCGTGGCGTACGTGCTGGACCTCGACCCGGCTCGGGTGAACACCGGCATGGTCGACCTCGAGGTGCCATCGGTGTCTGATCTCGAGGCCGTCCACGAGCTCGTCAGGCGGCACGAGGAGGAGACCGGCTCGACGGTTGCGGCAGCGCTCCTGGCCGACTGGGCCCCGGCGGCGGCCCGGTTCACCAAGATCATGCCCCGGGACTACCGGCGGGTGCTCGAGGCGCAGGCGAGCGCAGAACGCGACGGGCGCGACGTTCTCGACGCGATCATGGAGGCGGCTCATGGCTGACCCACGCGGCTTCCTCACCACGCCTCGCCAGGGTGCTCCGACGCGGCCGATCCCAGAGCGGGTCCGCGACTGGCGGGAGGTCTACGTGCCGGGCGGTCTGCTGCCCGTCGTCAGCAAACAGGCCGGGCGCTGCATGGACTGCGGCATCCCGTTCTGCCACCAGGGCTGCCCGTTGGGCAACCTCATCCCGGAGTGGAACGACCTGGTCTGGCGTGACGACTGGCAGGCCGCGGCGGAGCGCCTGCACGCCACGAACAACTTCCCCGAGTTCACTGGCCGGCTGTGCCCGGCGCCGTGCGAGTCGGCGTGCGTACTTGGCATCAACCAGGACCCGGTGACGATCAAGAATGTCGAGGTGTCGATCATCGACCGGGCGTTCGAGTCGGGATGGGTGACGCCGCAGCCGCCCGAGCGGCTGACCGACCGCACGGTCGCGGTGATCGGGTCGGGCCCGGCCGGGCTTGCTGTCGCACAACAGCTGACCAGGGCGGGTCACACCGTGGCGGTCTACGAGCGGGCCGACCGCGCCGGAGGCCTGCTGCGCTACGGGATCCCCGAGTTCAAGATGGAGAAGCGGCATCTCGACCGCCGGCTCGATCAGATGCGGGCCGAGGGCACCATCCTGCGGACCGGCGTCGAGGTCGGCGTCGCGGTGACCGGCACCCAGCTGCGGAAACGGTACGACGCGGTGGTGCTGGCGGTGGGCGCCACGGCGTGGAGGGACCTTCCGATCCCCGGCCGCGAACTCGACGGAGTGCTCCAGGCGATGGAGTACCTGCCGCAGGCGAACCGTGCCGCCCTGGGCGAACCGGTGCCCGGCCACGTGACCGCGCACGGAAAGCACGTCGTCGTGATCGGTGGCGGCGACACAGGTGCGGACTGCGTCGGAACGGCGCACCGGCAAGGGGCAGCTTCGGTGACCCAGCTGGAGATCCTGCCGGAGCCTCCGGGTACCCGGCACGAGTCGACACCGTGGCCGACCTGGCCGCTGATGCTGCGGACGTCGGCGGCACACGAGGAGGGCGGCGAGCGCGTCTACTCGGTGTCGACCGAGGCATTCCTCGGCGACGACTCCGGCCGGGTCCGGGCCCTTCGGTTGGTCGAGGTCCGGCGGACGGCGGCCGGTTTCGAGCCTGTCGAGGGAAGCCAACGCGAGCTGCCCGCCCAGCTGGTCCTGCTCGCGATGGGCTTCCTGGGTCCCGAGCGCTCGGCTCTGGTGTCGCAGCTGGGCGTTGACCTGGACGAGCGGGGGAACATCGCCCGCGACGGGTCGTTCGAGACATCCGTGCCCGGCGTGTTCGTGGCCGGAGACGCCGGGCGGGGCCAGTCGCTGATCGTGTGGGCCATCGCGGAGGGCCGCTCGTGCGGCGCCGCCGTCGACGCCTGGCTCACCGGGTCGGCGCGTCTCCCGTTCCCCATCGCGCCGACCGACCGCCCGCTGGCGGTCTGAGTGCCGAACATGGCCCATGCACGCGGTCCAACTCCGCGAATGTGCCAAGATTCGGCAGGCGCTTCGCGGAGTTAGCCCGCGTAGGACGACGGCGAGTTCGACGCCATTCGCGACGTCGCCTCTCGTGAGGGCGTGACCATGTCCGAATGGGTTCGCGCGTCTTGTCGGTGCGCGTCGTCAGCAGCCCGCCGGCGACCAGGCCCGCAAGCTCGCCGCGGTGCGCGCGGCTTCCCGCCACCCGTTCCCGACGGCAGACATCGACACGATGCTGGAGCGCCCACCGGTCGGACGCACCGGCCACGCCTCGGACGCTCGCGGATAGCGTAGAGCCGTGCGTAGAGCCAAGATCGTTTGTACTCTCGGGCCGGCCGCCTCGACCGCCGAGCGTCTCGAGGAGCTCGTCCAGGCCGGCATGGACGTCGCCCGCCTCAACCTGAGTCACGGCAGCCATGCCGAGCACCAGGAGCGGTACCGGAACGTCCGCAAGGCGGCCGAGTTGTTCGGCCGCAACGTCGGTGTGCTGGTCGACCTGCAGGGCCCCAAGATCCGGCTCGGGACGTTCGCCGACGGCCAGGTCGAGCTCGAGCGCGGCTCGCAGTTCACGATCACGACGGACGCCGTGTCCGGCGACGCGCATCGCAGCTCGACGACGTATCCGGGTCTGCCCGGTGACGTCCACCCCGGCGACCGCGTTCTGGTCGACGACGGCCGGCTGGCCCTCGAGGTCGAGACGGTCCATGGTGCGGACGTCGTCACCCGCGTACTCGAAGGCGGTCCGATCTCGAACAACAAAGGCCTCAACCTGCCGGGAACCTCCGTCAGCGTCCCCGCGCTGTCGGGCAAGGACGTCGACGACCTGCGGTGGGGCCTCCGCATTGGCGCGGACATGATCGCCCTGTCGTTCGTCAGGTCCCCCGACGACGTCCGCGACGTGCACAAGATCATGGACGAGGAAGGGATCCGGGTCCCGGTCATCGCCAAGCTGGAGAAGCCGCAGGCCGTCGAGAACCTTGCCGAGATCGTCGACGCGTTCGACGGCGTGATGGTCGCGCGAGGCGACCTCGGCGTCGAGCTGCCGCTGTGGGACGTTCCCCTCGTGCAGAAGCGGGCGATCGAGCTCGCGCGGCGGCGGGCCAAGCCGGTCATCGTGGCGACGCAGATGCTCGAGTCCATGATCAGCAGCTCCCGGCCGACCAGGGCCGAGGCGTCCGACGTGGCGAACGCCGTCCTCGACGGCACCGACGCGGTCATGCTCTCGGGGGAGACCAGCATCGGGAGCTACCCGGTCGAGTCCGTCGCCACGATGGCTCGGATCATCGAGACCGTGGAACGGGGCGGGCTGGAGCGCATTCCGCCCCTGGGCACACGTCCGCGAACCAAGGGCGGCGCCATCACCCGGGCCGCCGCGGAGGTCGCGGACGTCCTCGGTGCGAAGTTCATGGTTGCGTTCAGTCAGAGCGGCGACTCCGCGCGGCGGTTGGCCCGGCTGCGGTCGCCCATCCCGCTGCTCGCGTTCACGCCGCTCGAGTCGACGCGCAGCCAGCTCGCCCTGACCTGGGGCCTCGAGACACATCTGGTGCCCGCGGTCAGCCACACCGACGACATGGTCGTGCAAGTCGACCGGATGTTGCTGGAGATGAGCCGGTGCACCCGCGGCGACGTCGTGGTGATCGTGGCCGGCTCGCCGCCGGGCATTCCGGGCTCGACCAACGCGATGCGGGTCCACACCATCGGCGACGCCGTTGGCAAGGTTGCGCCGGGCTACGCGTGACCGCCTGCGGGCGACGCGCGATCCCACGAGGTAGCCCGGGTGGGACTCGAACCCACAGACACCGCATTTTGAGTGCGGCGGCTTTGCCAGTTTGCCTACCGGGCCGCGACCGGCGCCCGGCCGTGCGACCCGTCCAGGGTACCGGTCCGCGTGTCGAGCTCCGAGCGGACACGGGAGCGCAGAGGGCCCTCAGTAGGCTTCTGGCGTGACCGAGCCAGCCGCCGTACCCGCCCGTCGCGTCCTCGTTGCCGAGGACGAGTCGCTGATCAGGCTCGACCTCGCCGAGATGCTGGCCGAAGAGGGCTTCCAGGTCGTGGGCGAGGCAGACGACGGGGCCATGGCGGTACGCCTCGCCGAGGAGCTGCGGCCGGACCTGGTCGTCATGGACGTGAAGATGCCCGTCCTCGACGGCATCTCCGCAGCCGAGCGGATCGTCTCGCAACGCATCGCACCGGTGCTGATACTGACCGCGTTCTCCCAGCGCGAGCTCGTCGAGCGAGCGCGCGAGGCCGGCGCGATGGCCTACCTGGTCAAGCCGTTCGCCAAGACCGACCTGGTGCCCGCGATCGAGATGGCGCTGTCCCGGCACGAGGAGATCGCCCAGCTCGAGAGCGAGGTGGCCGACCTCACCGAACGCCTCGAGACGCGCAAGCTCGTCGACCGCGCAAAGGGGCTCCTGCAGACCCGGTACGGGCTCACCGAGCCCGACTCGTTCCGCTGGATCCAGAAGGCGGCGATGGACAAGCGCACCTCCATGCGCGAGGTGGCGCAGGTCGTGATCGCCGAGACGAGCGCCGGCGCCCCAGGCGACGAGGACGTCGCAGCCAGGGACCGCTGAGCGTGCGCCGCCCGGCCCGGCTGTGGACACCGGTAATGGCAGTTGTCCTCCTCGGGCTGGCGGGCTGCGGCATGGTCGGCGATGCGCTGGGTGGCGAGCAAGAAACCGGCCCCCGAGGCGCGAAGATCGTGGTGCTGGTCCCGGCCGACGGGAACCAGGTGGCGGCCGGCCGGGGCGTGCGCGGTGCGGTCCAGCTCGCCGTGAGCGAGGCCGCCCTCGCGATCCCCGGCTGGTCGGTCGAGGTCGTGGGGGTCGACGAGCCCCGCGACGACACCGAGGCCGTCCGGGTCGCCGAGGATCTGGCCGACGACGACGAGGTGGTCGCCGTGGTCGGAGGTCTAGCCGCGCCGGCGTTGCGGGCGGTGCAGCCGGTGCTCGACCGTGCGTCGATCGTGTTCGTGTCACCTGCAGACGTTGCGCCGGAGCACAGCCGAGGCGCAGACCCGGCGGTTCCATTGCGGCCGTACGACACGTACTTCCGTACCGCGGTTCCCGGTGGCGACCCGGTGGCCGCGGCGGCCGAGTACGCGGTCCGTGGACTGAACGCGGCGCGGGTCGCAGTGATCGACGGCGCAGCCGGCGACGAAGCGGCACGGTTCGGCACCGAGGTGGCCAGGCTCGGCGGCGAGGTCGTCGCGTCGGCTGTCGCCGGTCCGGACGGGGCCGGGATCGATGCGGCGATCGCGGGTGCGGTCGAGCGGGGAGCAGGCGCCGTCTACGTCGCAGGCGACGCCGCCATCGCGGCCGACGCGGCCAAGGAGCTGGCCGGCACGGGTCTGGACGCTCGACTGCTCGGCGGTGTTGATCTGCGGTCCGAGGACTTCCTCGCCGCCGCGGGAACGGCGGCCGACGGCGCCGTCGCCGTCGTCGCCGGGACGGTCGAGCCCAGCGCCGCCGCGGGTGTGGAGGACCTGACGGCCCGGCTCGCCGCACAGTCGCTCCCGCCGCCCGGTCCGTACGGCGCGGCGGCCTACGATGGGGGAACGGCGCTTGCCCAGGTGCTGAGCCGGTGCCTGCCACCGGAGGACTCAGCGGCCCGGGCACGCGAGGGATGCGTCGGCGAGATGGATCAGGTGT